>JBQCCW010000190.1:0-10711 GCA_051961835.1 Marmoricola sp.
GCCCGGGTGACCGGGTCGTCCCAGGCGCGGGCGTCCCGGCAGAGCCGCAGTCCCGACCACGACCCCATGGCGACGAGCAGGAGCAGCGGCACCCGCCACTCCCCGCTGCTGCCGGCAGCGCTGAAGACCATCGCCGTGACGGTGGTCGAGAGCGCCAGACGTGCGCTGTAGCCGACCATCGCCAGCGGCGGCGCCGGAGTCGCGCGCGCACTGCGGAGGTCGCTGTGGAAGGGGCGCGCGACCGACCAGCGCAAGCAGGCTCCGAGCACTTGGAGGCAGACGACCGCCGTGACCGCGGCCAGGGCCAGCACGGGTGCCGCCGCAGGGCGGCCGGCGCGCACCACGGCGAGCAGCGCCGTCACCACGGCCGATCCGGCCAGCACCTCGCCGAGCACCAGCGCCTTGGCGAGGTAGGCGACCCGGGGAGGGAGCGGCAGGCTCTCGCGCCACAGCACGCCGCGCCCGTCCAGGCACCACGCGTTGACCCCGAAGAGCAGGCCCGCACCGGAGGCCACCAGACCCGGGAGCAGGCAGAGCGTCGACCACGGCAGGGCTCCGGTGAGGGCCAGCACGCCCGGCAGGAGGGCCAGCACGAGCAGCCCCCGGCGCAGCGGCACCGAGCGCCACACCGAGGCGCGTTCGACCCGGATCGCGGCAGCCAGCGCGGTGCGCGCGTCCGGGCGCGCGCGCACCCCGCCCGACTCCAGCCGGAGCTCCGCGCGCTCGGGCCGCTGCAGCGCCGTGGCGGTCGCCACCGTGCCGAGAGCGGCCGCGGCGAGAGCGATCAGGAGGAGCGCGGCGACTCCTGCGGTCCAACGCAGCATCCTGCCGTCCGCACCGGCCAGGATCGTGCCGAGCACCGGCCCGGCGGGCAGCCGGTCGAGCAGGCCGGTCACATGGTGGCCGAGGACGGCCACGCCGGCCGCGGCGAGGAGGGCGGCCGCGGCACCGCCGAGGAGGACGCGGCCGTACGGCGTGCGCCGTACGCCCTCGACCACCCAGCCGGCGAGCTGACCCACCACGGTCGCGAGCACCACCCAGGCCAGCAGCAGCACCTCGGTGGGAAGCAGCGCCCGCCCGTGGAGCGCGAAGCCGCCGGCTGCGAGCAGCGTCCACACCTGCAGGAGCCAGGCGATGTTCAGCGGCGCCAGCAGGAGCGAGCCGGCGTACTCGGTGACGGTGGAGAGCGGGAAGGCGACCGACTGCTCGCGGGGCAGCAGCTCCCGGCCGCCGCCGGTGACGACGGCGGAGACGATGGAGAGCACGAGGAAGCCGGCGCACAGCGAGGGCAGCAGCGCCAGGACATCGCCGGCGCGGCTGCGGTCGAGTCCCGGAGCGAAGGCCGGCGCGACCACGGCGAGCACCGTGAGGGCGCCGACCAGCCCGAACGCCCCGGCTGCGCGGCGCCGCCCGGACGGGCCGAGCACGGCCGCGCGGAGCCCGACGAGCGCTCGGACCTGCCCGGGCGCCGTGCGCAGCTCAGCCCAGGAGGGCACGGTAGGCACCGGCACCCCCCTCCCCGGCCAGCTCCGCGGCCGGGAGCGCGGCCACCGCCTCCCCGCCGCGCATCACGAACGCACGGTCGCAGCAGCCCACGGCGAGCTCGCGCAGGTGTGTCGACACGAGCACCGCTGCGCCCCGCGCCCGCGCGTCCTCGATGACACGCCCGGTCGCCTGCACGCCGAGCGGGTCCACCCCGTCGAACGGCTCGTCGAGCAGGAGCACCGCCGGGTCGTGGAAGCACGCCAGGACCACCGACAGCCGGCGCCCCATGCCGTGGCTGAACCCGGCCGTCACCCGGTGCGCCACGCCGCCGAGGTCGAACCGCTCCAGCAGGGCGCGTGCATGCGGCTGCCAGTCGCGGATCCCCCGCAGCGTGGCGGCGAGCTGCAGGTGCTCCCACGGGGTGGCGCGAGGCACCAGACCCCCGACGTCGGGACAGAAGCCGACGCTCTCCTTGGCGCGCTGCAGATCGGCCAGGACGTCGTGACCCGCCACGGTCGCCGTCCCGCCGCTGGGCGGCACCACGCCGGCGAGCACGCGCATGGTGGTGGACTTCCCTGCGCCGTTGCGGCCGAGCAGCGCCACCGCCTCGCCCGGCCGGACCTGCAGCGTCAGGCCGCGGACCGCCTCGACCTCTCCGAAGCGGACCGCCAGGTCGCGCAGTACGACGCCTCCGACCCGCTCCACAGCGCCAGTGTGGCAACGTGGGGCGCCCGAGTTGCCGGAATCACCAGACGCGAGGGTGATTCCGGCAACTCGGAGTCGATCCTCAGGCGGGGAAGGACTCGCCCTTCTCCGCCATCTCGACCAGGCGGGGCGTGGGCGCGAAGCGCTCGCCGTACGTCTCGGCGAGCTGCTGGGCGCGGGCGACGAAGCCCTTCAGGCCGCGTCCGGTGGGTCCGTCGTAGCCCTGCATGAACTGCACGGTGCCACCGGTCAGGGCCGGGTAGCCGATGCCCATGATCGAGCCGATGTTGGCCTCCGCGGCCGACTCGAGCACGCCCTCCTCGAAGCACTTGGCGGTCTCGAGCGCCTCGACCACGAGGTAGCGGTCCTTGAGGTCCTCGATGTCGGCCGGCTCCGGCGCGGGCGGGAACTCCTCGGCCAGGCCGGCCCACAGACCCTGCCGGTTGCCGTTCTCGTCGTACTCGTAGAAGCCCTTGCCGCGCAGCCGGCCCGGACGGCCGAGCTCGATCATCTTCTCGACGACCTTGGTGCCCGGGTGCTCGACGTAGGCGTCGCCCTCGGCGTCGCGCGTGGCCTTGGCGATCTTGGCCATCAGCTCCATGTTCAGCTCATCGGAGAGCTGCAGCGTGCCCACCGGGTAGCCCGCCTGCGTGGCGGCGCGCTCGACCGACATCGGGTGCACCCCCTCGGCCAGCATCGCCAGGCCCTCGTTGACCATCGTCCCGATGACCCGGCTGGTGTAGAAGCCGCGGCTGTCGTTCACGACGATCGGCGTCTTGCGCAGTTGCTGGACGACGTCGATCGCCTGCGCGACGGCCCTGTCGGAGGTCTCCGCGCCCTTGATGATCTCGACCAGCGGCATCTTGTCCACGGGGCTGAAGA
This sequence comes from Marmoricola sp., assembly GCA_051961835.1. Taxonomy (GTDB): domain Bacteria; phylum Actinomycetota; class Actinomycetes; order Propionibacteriales; family Nocardioidaceae; genus Marmoricola. The sequence continues at coordinate 3,073 of JBQCCW010000190.1, forward strand.
AGTGCAGCCCGATGAAGTCCGCCGGACGGCTGACGCCCTCCGCGAGCTCCGTGATCGGCAGGGTCGAGGTGTTCGAGCACAGCAGCGCGTCGGGGTTGACGACGTCCTGGATCTCGGCGAAGACCTTGTGCTTGAGGGCGGGGTCCTCGAAGACGGCCTCGATGACGAGGTCGCAGCCCGCCAGAGCCTGCGGGTCTGCGGTCGGGGTGATCCGGTCGAGGATCTCGGCCATGCCGGCCTCGTCCATCTTGCCGCGCTGGACCGCCTTGCCGAGGATCTTCTCCGAGTACGCCTTGCCGCGCTCGGCGGCCGCCTGCTCGACGTCCTTGAGGACGACCTGCATGCCGCTGCGGGCGCAGGAGTAGGCGATGCCCGCTCCCATCATCCCGGCACCCAGGACGCCCACCTTGGTGGCGACGAACTTCTCGACGTCCTTGGGACGGCGCGCGCCGGCATTGATCGCCGAGAGGTCGAAGAAGAACGCCTGGATCATGTTCTTGCTGTTCGATCCGGTGATCAGCTGGGCGAGGTAGCGCGACTCGATCCTGCTCGCCGTGGCGAAGTCGACCTGGGCGCCCTCGACGGCTGCCGCCATGATCGCCCGCGGGGCCGGGTAGTGCGCGCCCTTGGTCTGCTTGCGCAGCATCGCCGGGAAGGCCGGGAGGAAGCCCGCGAGCTTGGGGCTGCTCGGCGTACCGCCGGGCATCTTGTAGCCGTCGCGGTCCCAGGGCTGGGTGGCGGCGTCGGCGTCGTCGCGGTGGGCCGCGATCCAGGCCGTGGCGGCCGGCACCAGGTCGTCGCGGCTGCTCACGAGCTCGTCGACGAGGCCGGTCTCCAGGGCCTTGGCCGGCTTCATCCGGGGACCCTGCAGCAGGATCTCCATCAGCGCCTTCTGGATGCCGAACATCCGCACGGTGCGGGTCACGCCGCCACCGCCGGGCAGCAGGCCCAGCGTCGCCTCGGGGAGGCCGAGCTCGACCTTGGCGTCGTCCACCGCGATCCGGTGGTGGCAGGCCAGCGCGATCTCGAGGCCGCCGCCCAGGGCCGCGCCGTTGATCGCCGCGACGACGGGCTTGCCGAGCGTCTCGAGCCGGCGCAGGTCGGCCTTGATGCCCTCGGCCATCGCGAAGACCGACTCGGCGTCGTCGGGGCCGGCCTGGAGCATGTTCTTGAGATTGCCGCCGGCGAAGAAGGTCTTCTTCGCGCTGGTGATGACCACGCCGGCGATCTCGTCGCGCTCGGCGTAGAGGCGGTCGATGGCGGCGTGCATCGACTGCTTGTAGAGGTCGTTCATCGTGTTCGCGCTGGCGGTGGGGTCGTCCAGCGTCAGGACGACGATGCCGTCGGCGTCCTTGTCGTCACGGACGGCGGTCTGCTGCTGCGTGGACGTGGCGGTGTCAGTCATGTTCAGAGAAGTCCTTGAGGTGTCGTGGTCTCGACTGCGCCCGACCAGCCGGTGGGCGCGCTCGACCAGCAGGGGAGGGTCAGACGAGCTCGACGATGGTCGCGATGCCCATGCCGCCACCGACGCAGAGTGTGGCCAGCCCGCGCTTGAGGTCGCGGCGCTCCAGCTCGTCGATGAGCGTGCCGAGGATCATCGCGCCGGTCGCGCCGAGCGGGTGACCCATCGCGATGGCGCCGCCGTTGACGTTGGTGATCTCGTGGCTGATGCCCATGTCGCGCATGAACCGCATCGCGACCGCGGCGAACGCCTCGTTGATCTCGAAGAGGTCGATGTCCTCCGTCTTCAGGCCGGCCTTGGCGAGCGCCTTGCGGGCGGCCGGCGCCGGGCCGGTGAGCATGATCGTCGGGTCGGCACCGGAGACGGCGGCCGAGACGATGCGGGCGCGCGGGGTCAGGCCGAGGTCGCTGCCCACCGCCTCGTTGCCAATCGCGACGAGCGCGGCGCCGTCGACGATCCCCGAGCTGTTGCCGGCGTGGTGGACGTGGTCGATCCGCTCGAGCCAGTGGTACTTCTCCAAGGCGACGGAGTCGAAGCCAGCCTGCTCCCCGATGCCGGCGAAGCTCGGCTTGAGCCTGGCCATGCCCTCGACGGTCGACTCCGGCTTGATGAACTCGTCGTGGTCGAGCACGACGACACCGTTGCGGTCCCGGACGGGCACCACGGAGTTCGAGAACCGCCCGTCGGCCCAGGCCTTGGCGGCGCGGTGGTTGGACTCGACCGCGAAGGTGTCGACGTCCTCGCGGCTCCAGCCCTCGATGGTGGCGATGAGGTCGGCGCCGATGCCCTGCGGCACGAAGGCGGTCGCGAACGCCGTGGAGGGGTCCGAGGCCCAGGACCCGCCGTCGGAGCCCATCGCGACCCGGCTCATCGACTCCACGCCGCCGGCGAGGATGAGGTCCTCGAACCCGCCCCGCACGCGGGACGCGGCCTGGTTGACCGCCTCGAGACCCGAGGCGCAGAAGCGGTTGAGCTGCACGCCGGCGACCGTCTCGGGGTAGCCCGCGGCCAGCGCGGCGGTCTTGGCGATGTCGCCGCCCTGGTCGCCGACCGGCGACACGACCCCGAGGACCACGTCGTCCACCCGGTTCACGTCGAGGTTCGGGTTGCGGTCCTTCACGGCGTCGAGCAGGCCGATGACCAGGTCGACCGGCTTCACCTCGTGGAGGCTGCCGTCCTTCTTGCCCTTGCCGCGCGGCGTGCGGAGGGCGTCGTAGACGAACGCTTCTGTGCTCATGAGTGGGTTCCCAACTTCTCGTGCGGGGCGCCGGCGGGACGGCGCGGCAGGCGATCGCCTCATTGTGACAGTAGGACTGTCAGCGTCAATGGGAGCGGCCCTGTGGGCTGGGTCACCCAGGCGGGCCGCCGAGCAGCGCGAGCATCGCCGCCACCCCCACCAGTGCGTACGCCGTCGCGGCCGCGAGCAGCCCTTGCAGGGACGGCCACCAGCCGCGGACCTCCTTCCAGCGGCGCAGCAGCCACAGCACGGCCCAGGCGACGACCACGGTGATCGCGGCGACCGAGACGAGGAGCGGGACGTGCGCGCCGAGCAGCCCGCTCAGGGCGGTGTCGCCGCCGCCGTCGTAGAGCGTCCGGAGCGAGACCGGCTCGCCCAGGACGCCCAGGAAGAACCGGATGGCCACGAGCACGACGGCGAAGCCGAGGAACAGCGCGGCCGCGAGGAGGACCGCACCACCGCCCCCGAAGACCGCCGTCCACCCGACGGCACGCCACGCGGTCGGACGTCGCGGCGTCGTCCCGGGCTCCATCTGCGGGAGCGTAGGTCAGCCGGCCTGGACCGCGGCGCCGGACGCGAGCAGCGACTCCACGTCCTCGATCCCCCAGGCGGCCAGTGCCTCGCGCGTGTGCTGGCCGGCGACGGCGGGACCGGTGGTGAGGCTCGGGGCGGTCCGGCTGAAGCGCGGGGCCGGAGCCGGCTGGGTCATGCCGTCCCGCTCGACGAACACCCCACGAGCCGCCATGTGCGGGTGCTCCGTGGCCTCCCGCAGCGGCAGGATCGGAGCGACGCAGGCATCGGTCCCGGCGAAGACGTCGGCCCACTCGGCCTGGGTGCGGGTGCGGAAGGTCGTGGCGAGCAGAGCGCGCAGGGCCGGGAAGTTCGCGGGGTCGTAGCGGTCCGGCGCCTCGTCGGCGATCCCGAGGAGCCGGACGAGCTCGGCGTAGAACTGCGGCTCCAGGGCTCCCACGGACAGGTGCCGACCGTCGGCGGTCTCGTAGATCTCGTAGTAGGGCGTACCGCCGTCGAGCAGGCCCGACATCCGCTCCTCGCCCTGCAGGCCGCTGGCGAGGAAGGCCGCGCCCATGGCGTTGAGGTGTGCGGTGCCGTCGACGATCGCGGCATCGATCACCTGACCCTGGCCGGAGAGCCGGGCCTCCAGGAGGGCGGCGAGCAAGCCGATGACGAGGTACGTCGACCCGCCGCCGAAGTCGCCGACGAGGTTCATCGGGAAGTGGGGGCGGGTCTTGTCCTGGCCCAGGCCGTAGAGCGCGCCGGTGATGGCGATGTAGTTCATGTCGTGGCCGGCCGCCTGCGCCCAGGGGCCGTCCTGTCCCCACCCGGTCATCCGGCCGTAGACCAGTCGCGGGTTGCGGGCCAGGCAGTCCTCCGGCCCGAGCCCGAGCCGCTCGGTGACACCGGGTCGCATGCCCTCGACGAGCACGTCGGCCTGCTCCACCAGGCTCAGGACCGCCTCGAGGGCGTCGGGCTTCTTCAGGTCCAGCGCCACGCTCGGCCTGCCGCGGTTGAGCAGGTCCGTGCTGCCGCCGCCGATGCTCGCCCCGCTGGGACGGTCGATGCGGATGACGTCGGCGCCGAGGTCGGCGAGGATCATGCAGGCGTGCGGCCCCGGGCCGATGCCCGCCAGCTCCACCACCTTGACGCCCCGCAGCGGTCCGGTGCCCTGACCCAGCTCGATGCTCATGGCGCGGAGTGTGACAGATCTGCTGTCAGGGTCCGCGGGATCGTCCGTCGGCGTCCCGCCGTACGGAACGGGCCAGCGCCGGCCCGGATGCCCGGGCCGGCGCTGGGTTGGAGCTGGGGTGGAGCTGGGTTGGTGCTGCAGGTGCGTCGGGTCAGAGCAGCGTCGGGAGCCCGGGGAAACCGGGGATCGCCGGGAGCCCGGGCGCCGTGCCGAACTGGTCACAGAGCGTCGCCAGCCCGCCCGTCGGGTCGTTCACCGCGGCCTGCTGGCAGGCCGAGGCGAGCTGGGCCGTCGGGTCGGTCGAGCCGCCGGAGGCTCCGCCGGCGAACGCCGCGCAGAACTGCGCGACCGCGCCGCTGGGGTCCTGGGCAGCGATGCTGTTGCAGCCCGCGATCAGCTGGGCGGTCGGGTCGGAGCCGGAGCCACCGCCGGCGCTGCCGCTGGCGATCGCGTCGCAGAGCTGCTTGAGCCCACCGGTCGGGTCGTTGGCGGCGGCCTGGTTGCAGGCGTCGATCAACGGCTGCGCCGGGTTGGTCGAGGGCGGGGTCTGAGTGCCGCCGTTGTCGCCGCCGGTCGAGCCACCGGTGCTGGAGTGGTTCGCGCGGCAGGTCTTCAGTGCGCGCTCCGCCTTCTTCAGGTGGCGCTGGTCCTTGTGCAGCTTCTTCTTGGCCTTCGTGACCTTCGCCTTGCGGTGGTGCTTGGCGTGCTTGGCCTTCTTGAGGGCCTTCTTGTCCTTCTTGACTTGGTGCTTCGCCTTCTGGACGTGGGTCCGCTGGGTGGCGCAGGGTCCGGACGTCGAGGACGTCGAGGAGGTGGCAGCGGTGGCGGTCCCGCCGACCGCGACCAGGGCGCCGAGGCCCAGGATCAACGAGGTGAGGAGTGCCAGCAGGAGCCGGCCGGTGTGCTTCATCTGAGGGTCCCTCCGCAAGTGGTGAGCGAGCCGGTCTCCGGCGCGCAGGTGGAGCACTGCAATCAACGCGGGAGCGCCCGTCGAGGTTATGGGCTCAGAGGTGCTCCTGTCCGCCCAAGTCCTCATGTGGTCGGTGACTGCGCGGCTCGAGCTGGAAGGTCGCGTGCTCGATGTCGAACTCCCGCGTGGCGCAGGCGCACAGCCGGTCGAGCACGGCGCCGACATCGCCGCGGCCCAGGGTCTCGTCGGTGACCGTCACGTGCGCGGAAAGCGCCGGCATGCCGCTGGTGATCAGCCAGACGTGGAGGTCGTGGACCTCGACGACTCCCGGCACGGCACCCAGGCGGGCCCGCACCTCGTCGAGGTCCAGCCCCGGCGGCACCGCCTCGAGGAGCACCGCGACCGTCTGCCCCAGCAACACCGCGGACCGAGGGAGCACTAGCAGCGCGATGAGCAGCGAGGCGAGCGGGTCGGCGCGGGTGAAGCCGGTCGTGGCGACCACGACGCCCGCAACCACGGCGGCCAGCGAGCCGAGGGCGTCCGAGACGATCTCCAGATAGACGGCTCGCATCGCGAGGGAGGAGCTGCGGCGGTCGGCGAGCAGCAGCAGGCCGGTCACGTTCGCGGCGAGCCCGATCGCGGCGAAGAGCACCATCGTCCCGGGCTCGATGTGCCCCGGGTGCACGAGCCGGCGTACCGAGAGCCAGACCAGCACACCGCACACGCCGAGCAGCACGACGGCGTTCACGAGCGCCGCCAGAACCTCGGCGCGGTGGTAGCCCCAGGTGCGTCGGGAGGTCGCCGGACGCGAGGCGACGTACGACGCGGAGAGGGCGAGGACCACCGAGGAGGCGTCGGTGGCGAGATGACCCGCATCGGCCACGAGCGCCAGAGCGTGGCTCAACCACGCGCCGACCAGCTCCACGGCGACCACCGTCGCGGTGACGAGGAGCACGAGCCGCAGCCTGCGACGGTCAGCGGCGCGGCCTGCGGCGTGTCCGTGGTCGTGGCCCATGCCACGCAAGCCTAGGAGGCGCCGGCGGGCCGGCCTCTAGGGTGAAGCGCGTGGACACGTTCCGGCCGGTGATCACCGGCATCGTCGTGCGAGTGCCCGAGCTGGAGGCGTGCGTGCCCTGGGCACACATCACCCTGCTCGCGCCGTTCGGCGGTGACGCCGAGCCCACACCCGGAGAGGTGGCCGAGGTCGCGCGGTTCTGCGCAGACGTCACGCCCTTCGCGTTCGCGCTCACCGAGGTCGCGGCGTTCCCGTCGGGGACCCGTTACCTGTGTCCCTCCCCTGCCGGATCGTTCAGCCGCCTCACCCACCGGCTGCACCGGCTGTTCCCGGAGTACCCCCCCTACGAGGGCGCCTTCGACGTCGTGGTCCCGCACCTCACCGTGCCGCCCGGCGCCGCCCTCCCCGAGCTTCCCGTGAGCTGCCATGCCGGCGCCGCCACCTTGCTGCACCACGACGAGAGCGGGTTCACCGAGCGCGCGACGTTCCCCTTCGGCGTCCGGGCGGCGTGAGGTGAGCGTGGCTGCGCCGCCACCTCTCGAGGTGCGCCGCGGGGTCGACCGACCGCACACCCGGGCCGAGGGCCGGCGGACGGCGCACTCCTTCTCGTTCGGAATGCACTACGACCCGGCCAACGTGGCGCTCGGCCCCTTGCTCGCCCACAACGACGACGTCCTGGACCCGGGCGCCGGGTACGCCGAGCACCGGCACGTCGACGTGGAGATCGTCAGCTGGGTGGTCTCCGGAGCACTGCACCACTCCGACGACCACGGCCACGGCGCCGTCGTACCGGCGGGGAGCGTGCAGGTGCTGTCGGCCGGCGCCGGCGTGGTGCACCGCGAGACGGCGGGGAGCGAGCCGACCAGGTTCGTGCAGGCGTGGTTGCGCCCCGACGCAGCCGGCGGGAGCCCGTCGTACGCCGCCCGGGAGGTGCGTGCCGTGCGTGGGGCGTGGGCGCCGCTGGCGGGCGGGGAGGGCCTTGCGCTGCGGGCCTCGGCCGCTCGACTGCTGCTCGGCGCGCCGGGATCGACTCCGCTCACGGTCCCCGAGGCCCCGCGCCGACACCTCTTCGTCCTCGGCGGCGCCGTCGAGGTGGCCGGGCATCGCCTCGGGGACGGCGACGCCCTGCGCACCCACGGCCCCTCTCCCCTCACCCTCACCGCCCCACCCGGCGATGACGTCCGCCTCCTCCTCTGGCTCCTCCCCTGACCCGCGACGTGCGGGTTGTGGCCCGTCGAGTTGGGGGGTGTGGCCCGTCGACGTGCGGGGTGTGGGCCCGGGACGTGCGGGGTGTGGCCCCGCGGGGTGTG
>JBQCCW010000191.1:0-16112 GCA_051961835.1 Marmoricola sp.
GGGGTGAGTCCCACGCCGGCTCACCGGGACGCTCCGCCTGCCACACCAGGCAGTCCAACGGGTCGCGCTTGCCGGGGCGATCGGGGTCGCCGCCGCGCTCGGGGAACACCCGGAGCATCTCGGCGTGGTCCCAGCCCGAGACCGCCCCGAACGCCGGGTCGTCGTGCACGGCGAAGTAGAGGTCGCCATCGACTGGGTACACCGAGCCGCGCCGCTGCAGCTCCTCCACCATCGCCACGACGACCGGCAGCGCCTCCACGACGCCGACGTACGCGTCCGGCGGGAGCACCCGGAGCGCCGCCATGTCGGTTCGGAACAGCTCGGTCTCTCGTTCGGCGAGCGCCTGCCAGTCGACGCCGGTCGCGGCGGCCCGCTCGAGCAGCGGGTCGTCCACGTCGGTGACGTTCTGCACGTAGCGCACGTCGTGTCCGGCGTTGCGCCAGGCACGGTTGAGGAGGTCGAAGGCAACGTAGGTCGCCGCGTGGCCGAGGTGGGTCGCGTCGTACGGCGTGATGCCGCAGACGTAGAGCCGCGCGACCCCGTCGGTGGCCCCGGGTGTGAGCGGAACGACGGCCCGGGCCGAGGAGCTGTACGCCCGGGGCTCCGGCGCCACCAGCCCGTCGGGCAGGGCCGGAGGAAGCGGGGTCGACCAGGCGCGCATGGGCTTGACTCTAGTCAGCGCACCTCAGAACGCCGGCCACGGGATCGAGGGCCAGCCGCCCACCGGCTGGGGAAGGCGGCCCTCGTCGAGCAGCCGCTCGCAGCGCCGTACCAGTGCCCGCACCTCCGACGGCGTCAGGTGCTCTCGCAGGGAGTCGTGGAGGGCGTCGTCCGCCGCAAGTCCGGCCACGGCCTCGCGCTCCGCGGAACGCAGCGGTTGCCCCGCCCAGCCCCAGAGCACGGTGCGCAGCTTGTCCTCGACGTGGAAGCACACCCCGTGGTCGACGCCGAACCGGTGGCCGTCGCCCATCGCGAGGACGTGGCCGCCCTTGCGGTCGGTGTTGTTGACCACCACGTCGAAGACGGCGATGCGACGCAGCGCGGCGGTGTCCTCGTGGACGAGTGTCACCGGCTCGTCGTCGCCGCCGACGGCGTCGAGGACGTGCAGCATCCCGGGGGGGACGTGCCCGGCGGCGACGATGTCGACCGCATCCTGGTCAGGGTCGACCTCCTGCCAGGCTTGCACCATCCCCCGGCCCAGCGGACCGTCGCGCAGCACCGTGGGGGGCACGATGTCCCAGCCGAGCGCTTCGGAGACGAGCCACGCGGCGTACTCCCGATCGGCGAGCGTTCCGGTGGGGAAGTCCCACAGCGGGCGCTCGCCGCGCACCGGCTTGTAGACGGCGTGGGGGCCGTCGTCGGGATCGCCGAGGCGCACGAGGAACGTCTGGTTCGACGCCGGCATGATCCGCCCGACGACGTGCAGCGCGGCATGTCGAAGATCGGGCCGCGCGTGCGGCCCGCAGTCCGGGTTGCGGTCAGGCACGGCGGCGGTAACCGTTGGCCCGGGGGCACAGGTGGCCCTCCGGGTCGACCGGCTGCCCGCAGAACGGGCACTGCGCCCGGCCCGCGGACACCACCTGACCGGCGCGCGCGGCGAAGGCGCGTGCCATCGCGGGCGGCATGCGGACGAGGAACACCTCGGTCGGCTCCGGCTCGGCGAGCGGCAGGTCCAGCAGGCCGGACTCGTCGGTCTCGAGCGGAAGGTCGGCGCCCGGCGGGGTCGCCACCGCGGGATCGGCCACCGGGAAGACCTCGATCACCACGCGCTCGTCGTCGGTGTCCCAGGACAGGGTGATGGTGCCTGCCCGGAACTCCTCCTCGATCGGCTGCTCCAAGGGCTCGGAGTCCATCAGGTCCCCGGGCACGAGGGAGGGGATCAACGTCGTGGCGTCGCCGGCCTCCAGCACCTCGTCGAGCAGCTCGTCGACGCGCTCGGCCAGGATCTGGACCTGCTGCTTCTCCAGAGCGACCGACGTGAGCCGGCGGCCGGCGCGCGCCTGGAGGAAGAAGGTGCGCTGCCCGGGCTCGCCGACCGTGCCCGCGACGAAGCGGTCGGGCGGGTCGAACGCATGGATCACCGGCGGCATGGCACCGAGACTAGTGGGGCGCCGGTGTCGCGCCGGTCTCGCCGCCGATGACCGCGTCACCGCGGGCGACGGTCCGGCTCCGCCGCGTCTTGGCGGGACGGAGGTGGCTCAGCGAGCCGGCACGGGAGTTCATCGTGACCACGAACGAGCGGGTCGGGGTGTAGCGGACGACGGAGAGGCTGGCGGTGTCGACGACGATGCGTTGGAAGGCGTCGAGGTGCAGGCCCAGCGCATCGGCGAGGATCGCCTTGATCACGTCTCCGTGCGAGGTCGCGACCCACACAGCGTCGGGACCGTGCTCGCCCTCGACCTCCGCGTCGTGCTCCCGCACGCAGGCCACCGCCCGCCCGCTCATCTGCTGCAACGACTCCCCGCCGGGGAAGACGGCTGCCGACGGCTGTGCCTGGACCGTGCGCCACAGTGGCTTGCGGGCGAGCGTCGCGATCTTCTCCCCCGTCCACTCCCCGTAGTCGCACTCGCTGAGCCGGCGATCGGTCCGCGCGCGCACCTCGTGCCCCTGCAGCAGGATCCGGGAGGTCTCCCGGCAGCGCTCGAGAGGACTGGTGACGGCGCGCACCAGCGGGACCTCGGCCAGGCGTGCGGCGGCCTCTCGCACCTGGTCGCGTCCGGTGTCGTCGAGGTGGACGCCCGGGCTGCGCCCGGCGAGCACGCCCGCGGCGTTCGCACCGGTGCGCCCGTGCCGGGCCAGGATCAGGACTGCCACACTGGGAGCCTACGCAGCGGCCCGCGGTCGGAGGAGGCACCCGTGATCGTCGACAACGCGCTGTACCGGCGCGGTCGCCGCGTGCACGGGGCCGGCACAGGTGGGGGAACCCACGGGCTCGCCGAGGTCCGCGACCACGCCGCGGAGCCGGGCGACTTCGTCTGGGTGGGCCTGCACGACCCGACGGCCGACGAGCTGGCGGAGGTGGCCGCGGTCTACGCCCTGCACCCGCTCGCCGTGGAGGATGCCATCCGGGCACACCAGCGCCCGAAGCTCGAGCGCTATGACGACTCCTTGTTCCTCACCCTCAAGACGCTCTGGTACGTCGACGCGGACGACGCCGTGGAGACCGGCGAGATCAACGTGTTCATCGGCGAGCGCTTCGTGGTGACCGTCCGCCACGGAGCCGGCTCGGCGCTGCACGACGCCCGCACGGCCCTCGAGCGCAGCGAGTCGGTCCTCGCGCACGGCCCCTCCGCCGTGGTCTACGCCGTCTGCGACAGCGTGGTCGACCGGTACGAGGAGGTCGCGCAGTCGCTCGTCGAGGACGTCGACGAGGTGGAGGCGTCGGTGTTCTCCGCCGCACGTACGAAGGACGCGGAGCGGATCTACGTGCTCAAGCGCGAGCTGGCCGAGATGCGCCGAGCCGTGCTCCCACTGCGCGACCCGGGACGACGCTTCGCCGCCGGCTCCGTCGCGGGCATCGACACGGAGGCGGGACCGTACTTCCGCGACGTCGCCGACCACCTGGACCGCGTGGCGGACACCATCGACGTGCTCGACGGACTGCTCTCGACGGCCTTCGACGCGCACCTCGCGCAGATCTCCATCCAGCAGAACGACGACATGCGCAAGATCTCTGCGGCCGTCGGGATCGTGGCCGCGCCGACGCTGCTGGCCGGCATCTGGGGGATGAACTTCGACCACATGCCGGAGCTGCACTGGCTGTGGGGCTACCCGATCGCCCTGCTGGTGATGGCGGGGTCCTCGATCGCGATCTTCCTGGTCGCCCGGCGAGCCGGCTGGCTCTAGCCGGGGCTCAGGTCGCCGACATCACGCCGGTGGCGAGCAACACCAGCAGCACGACGCCGAGCGCGACCCGGTAGGGCACGAACCGGGCGATGCTGTGATGCGACACGAAGCGGAGCAGCCACGCGATCGACACGTAGGCGACGACGAAGCTGATCACGGTGCCGACGATCAGGGGTCCGACTCCGATGCCGCCTCCCACGGCGTCCTTGAGCTCGAACGCGCCGGCCGCGACCAGCGCGGGGATGGAGAGGAAGAAGCTGAGCCGGGTCGCAGTCACGCGGTCCAGGTCGCGCAGGAGCCCGGCGGAGATGGTGGCGCCCGAGCGCGAGACACCGGGCACCAGCGCCGCGCACTGCACGACGCCGACGACGAGGGCATCGCGCATCGAGAGGTCGCGGTCACCGCGGCGCTGGCGGCCCAGCCGCTCGGCGACCACCATCACGGCCGACCACGCGATGAGCGCGATCGCCACCACCCACAGCGACCGCAGGTCGTCGGTGATCACGTGCTTGAAGAGCAACCCCACGATGCCGATCGGGATCGTCCCGACGATGACGTACCAGCCTAGGCGATGGTCGAGGGAGCCGCGGTTCTCGGGGCGCAGCAGGCCGCTGAACCAGGCGACGGCGATGCGGGCGATGTCGCGCCAGAAGAAGAGGATCACTGCCGCGATCGCCCCCACCTGGATGACGGCGGTGAAGGCCGTCACGTCGTGAGCGGCCACGTCCAGGCCGAGCCACTGCTCGACGATCGTCAGGTGTCCGGTGCTCGAGACCGGAAGGAACTCGGTGAGCCCCTCCACGATTCCGAGCACGACCGCGTCGAGGTAGTTCACGGCGCGCAGCCTACGGCCCGCCGGCCCTCGGTACGGCGAGCCGCGCGGCGCCGGTGAGCACGCCTGTTCTACCTTGGGCGCCATGCAGCAGCGGCGTGTCGGGTCCAGCGGCCTCCAGGTCTCGCGCCTGGGGCTCGGCACGATGACCTGGGGCCGCGACACCGACGAGCACGAGGCTCGCGACCAGCTCCGGGCCTTCGTGGAGGCCGGAGGGACGTTGCTGGACACAGCGGCCGGCTACACCGACGGCGACTCCGAGCGGCTCGTCGGCGCCTTCCTCGGCGGACCCGACAAGGTGGTGCGCCGCGACGACGTCGTGCTCGCCACGAAGGCCGGGATCAGCCGGCGCTCCGGCACGCGGGTGACCAACGCGTCCCGCGGCTTCCTGCTCGCGGCTCTCGACGAGTCCCTGCGTCGCCTCCGGGTCGACCACGTCGATCTCTGGCAGGTGCACACGTGGGTCGACGACGCACCGCTGGAGGAGACGCTGAGCGCGCTCGACCGGGCCGTCACGAGCGGCCGCGCCGCGTACGCCGGGATCTCGAACTACACCGGATGGCAGGCTGCGCAGGCCGCCACCTGGCAGCGCGCGGTGCCGGGCCGCGCCCCCCTGGTCTCCACCCAGGTGGAGTACTCGCTGCTCAACCGCTCGGTCGAGGCCGAGGTGCTCCCGGCGGCCCGCGCCCTGGGCCTCGGCGTCCTGCCGTGGTCGCCGCTCGGCCGCGGCGTCCTCACCGGGAAGTACCGCACCGGCGTGCCTGCCGACTCCCGCGCCGCGTCCCCCCACTTCCAGTCCTTCGTCGGCCGGTTCCTCGACGACCGCAGCGCCCGCGTCGTGGAGGCGGTCGCGCGCGCCGCCGAAGGCCTCGGGTGGACGCCGCTGGAGGTCGCGCTGGCGTGGGTACGCGACCGTCCCGGTGTCACGGCGCCGATCGTCGGGGCGAGGACCGCCGCACAGCTCAAGGCGTCCCTGCTCGTGGAGGAGTGCGCATTGCCCGAGGAGATCGTGGCGGCCCTGGACGACGTGTCCTCGCCGGACGGAGCGCCCTCGTGACCTCGGCCAAGGCGCGACGTCTTGAGCTTCAGCGGCGCGCCCTGCGGCCCGGCGTGGAGTACGAGTTCGACCAGATGACCATCGCCCGCGACTTCTCCCGCAGCGTCGTCACGCGGCTCTTGGTGGAGCGCGCCGAGCAGGGCGGCTGGGAGCTCGACCGGGTCCGCATCGGTCCGGACGGCACCCGCCGGGTCGTGCTGCGCCGCCGGATCATCAAGCAGCGGTCCTTCCTCGTCCCCGCGTGAGGGAGGCTCCTCGGTCTAGCGAGTCGGTTCGAGCTCGGCCAGGAAGCGGTCGAACACCCGCGCACCGAACTCCAGGGCGTCGACCGGCACCCGCTCGTCGACGCCGTGGAACAGGCCGGTGAAGTCGAGGTCGGCGGGAAGCCGCAGCGGCGCGAATCCGAAGGCCCGCATGCCGAGCCGACTCCAGTGCTTGGCGTCGGTGCCCCCGCTCATCAGGTACGGCGCGACCAGCGCCTCGGGATCTTCGGCGAGCAGCGCGCGACCGATGGCGTCCGCGACCGGACCGTCGTACGCCGTCTCGAGGCCGGGCTGGAAGCTGATCTCCTCCACGGTCACGTCGTCCCCGGCGAGCGTGGCCAGCGTCGTGCGGAAGTCGTCGTCGAGCCCGGGCAGGAACCGCCCGTCCACGCACGCGGTCGCCTCCTCCGGGACGACGTTCACCTTGTAGCCCGCCTCCAGCATCGTCGGGTTGACGGTGTTGCGGATCACCGCGCCGAGCATCCGGGCGGCGGGCCCGAACTCCTCCACCAGCGACTCGGCGTTCGCGGGCGTCGCCTCGGTCCCGGCCAGCTCGCCCACGGCGGCGAGCAGGACCTGCATGGTGGGCGTGAGCTGGATGGGCCACGGGTGGGCACCGATCCGCGCGACGGCCCCGGCGAGCCGGGTGACCGCGTTGTCGGGGTGGCGCATCGAGCCGTGCCCGGCCGTTCCACGGGCGGTCAGCCGCAGCCACGCCATCCCCTTCTCCGCGGCCTGGATGAGGTAGAGCCTCCGGTCGCGGACAGTGGTGCTGAACCCTCCGACCTCGCCGACCGCCACGGTGCAGTCGGCGAGCAGGTCGGGGTGGCGGTCGACGAGCCAGCCGGCGCCCTTCGCCCCACCCGCCTCCTCGTCGGCGGTGAAGCACAGCACGTAGGGACGGCTCGGGACGGCGCCGGAGCGGGCGCGAGCGCGTACGACGGAGAGCAGCATCGCGTCGAAGTCCTTCATGTCGACCGCGCCCCGGCCCCACACCTGGCCGTCGACGAGCTCGCCACCGAAGGGGTCGTGCGTCCAGTCCTCGGCCCGGGCCGGTACGACGTCGAGGTGGCCGTGCAGCAGGATCGGCTCGGCGCCGGCTCCCCCGTCACCACCCCACCGGGCCACCAGCGAGGTGCGTCCGGGCTCGGACTCGAGGAGCTCCGCGGCGATGCCGACCTCGTCGAGTAGCCCGGCGACGTGCTCGGCGGCCTTCCGCTCGCCGGGTCCCTCGACGTCGCCGTAGTTGGAGGTGTCGATCCGGATCAGGTCCTGGCAGATGCCGACCACCTCGGCAGCCGGGTCGTGGGAGGGCGCGGCCATGCGCGCCACCGTAGCCCCACGCCGGTCGCGTCACCTCGGCCCCGCCGGATCGTTGACGCAGGCATGCGACTGCGCCGCCCGACCTTCGCCGCTGCCTGCCTGCTCTCCGCATGCGCGCTGGCGGCCCCGCTGCTGCCGGCTGCGAACGCCGCGGAGCCGGACCCGGGCTACCGGGTGCACGACTACGCGGACGGCCAGGCGATGAGCATCCTGCCCCCCGGCGAGAACGGCCTCGTCAACGCCACCGACCTGCTCGCGTTCGAGACGACCAAGCAGCGGCCGGCGAACAGCCAGGACCAGCTCTCCAAGTACGCCGACCTGCTCTACGGCTACCACCACCTCACCGATGCGACCCTGTCGCGCTACTACGACGACGAGTCGTTCGGCGTGCGCCCGGCCGACGTGACCCGCACCGAGACGCCCGGACCCGGCACCACGATCTACCGCGACTCCCACGACGTGCCGCACATCTACGGCAGCACCGACGCGGCGGCCGCCTTCGGCGCCGGCTATGCCCAGGCCGAGGACCGGCTGTTCCTCATGGACGTCCTGCGCCACTACGGCGAGGGCACGCTCGCGGCGTTCCTGGGAAGCAGCTGCGAGTTCGAGCAGATGGACCACGACGAGCTGCTGCTCGCGCCGTACACGCCGGCTCGGGCGCAGGCGCAGATCGACGCGATGGTGCGGAGGAACGGCGCCACGGGCCAGCTGGCCAAGACGATGCTCGACAACTACGTCGCCGGGGTGAACGCCTACATCAAGGCGGCCGGCACCGATCCTCGGCTGCTCCCTGCCGACTACGTGGCCGCCGTCGGCATGCCGCAGCCGTGGACGACGTACGACGTCGTGGCGATCGCCGGGCTCATCGGCGGCATCTTCGGTCGCGGCGGCGGCTCGGAGGCCGCCGACGCGAACCTCCTGCAGTACCTGCAGCACCGCTACGGAGCCACTGCGGGCACCGCGGCCTATCGCCAGCTGAACCACTCCGACGACCGGTCGGCGCCCACCACGGTGACCGACAAGGTGTTCCCCTACGACCTGGTCCCGCGTCACGTCGACCACGCGCTCACGGCCCTGCCCGACTACCGCAAGCCGCTCACCGGGGGCCCGGTCACGGGCTCCGCGTGCTCGTCCGACGCGCCGGCTGCGCCGGCGCTTCCCGGTGGCGTGCCGCTGTCCGCGGCGGACCGGATGCGGTTGCTGGCCGGCAACATCGCGCACGCGCTGAACGTCATGCCCAAGCACATGAGCAACGCCCTCGTGGTCAACGGATCGCACACGGTCTCGGGGCACCCGATCGCCGTGTTCGGCCCGCAGGTCTCCTACTTCGCACCGCAGATCCTGTCGCTGGAGGAGATCCAGTCCCCGCACTACTCCGCGGAGGGAGCGTCGTTCCCCGGCACCGGCCTGGTCGAGCTCGGCCGGGGCCAGGACTATGCGTGGTCGGCGACGTCGGCCGGCAGCGACGTGATCGACCAGCGGGTGGAGCGGATCTGCGACCCGGGCGGCGGCGCGCCGCAGGCCGAGGGCAAGGCGTACGTGTTCCGCGGGCACTGTGTGCCGATGATCCACGAGACCTACTCCGAGACGGCGTACCCGAAGCCGGGGGGCCAGGGCACGCCGGAGACGCTCAACCACGAGATCTACCGCACCCGCCACGGCGTGGTGCAGGGGTGGACCACGGTGCGAGGCCGGCCGGTCGCGCTCGTGAACCAGCGCTCGACCTACGACCACGACATCGACTCGGTGATCGGGTTCCTGCAGTTCGGCGAGCCCGGCTACGTCCACGACGTGCAGTCGTGGATGCGCGCCGCGAGCCACATCAACTACACGTTCAACTGGTTCTACGCCGACAACCGGGACACCGGGTACTTCGACAGCGGAGCGGACCCGGTGCGGAACCCGCACGAGGACCCGACACTGCCCACCTGGGGCACCGGCTCGGCGGAGTGGCGGGGCTTCCTGCCGTTGCGTGACCACGTGCACGAGGTGAACCCGAAGCACGGCTACTTCATCAGCTGGAACAACAAGCCCGCTCCCGGGCAGGGCAACGACGCCAACTACTCCTACGGCCAGATGTTCCGCTCGGTGATGCTCGACCGGCAGCTGCGTCACCAGTTCGCGCTGCACCGGGGCACGGTGACGCGTGCCGAGGTCGTGCAGGCGATGGAGACCGCGGCCAGCCAGGACCTCGACGGCCTCACGATCGTGCCGCTGCTGCTCCGCTACGAGGCGGGTCGCCACCACTCCCCCGGCGTCGCGGCGATGCTGCGCCAGCTGCAGGGATGGGTCGCCCGGGGTGCACACCGCCTCAAGGCGCGTCCCGCGGACACCGAGTACGCCGACCACGCTGCCGTCGCCATCGCCGACGAGCTCGTCCCGAACTTGATCCGCGCGCTCTACGCCCGGATCCTCGGTGGCCAGGGCAGCTCCGGGGTCGGCTCGACGGGCGGAGCGGCGACCGCCGGCTTCGCGGCGCTGCCGATGCAGTGGGTGAACACGCCGAACTCCGGCGGTGCGCACTTGGGGTCCGCCTACGACGGTGGCTACGAGGGCTACGTCATGTCGACCCTGCAGCAGCTGCTCGGCAAGCACCCCCGAGACGGGTTCGGTCCGGTGCTCACCCGCCACGAGTGCGACGGCGGCGCGACGACGTGCCGGCGCGCCATCGATGCGGCGCTGCAGAAGACCTACACCGCACTGGTCGCGGCCAACGGAACGTCCTCGGTCGCGGCGTGGACAGCGTCCAGCGAGTCGGCTGCGGCCAAGGAGACCATGCCGGCTCACGACGCCATCGCCTTCCGGGCGCTGGGCATCGTGGGACAGCCCACCATCGACTGGCAGAACCGGCCGACGTTCCAGCAGGTGATCGAGTTCCCCCGCCACCGGGCCCGGTGATCGGCGCCCCGGCGACAGGAGCGGCGCGGACTGGCACGATCCGCCCATGACGCGCGTCCTCATCATCGGTGCGGGGTTCGGCGGAATGGCCGCCGCGATCGAGCTCAAGCGCCGCGGCTTCGACGACCTGACGATCCTGGAGAAGGGGTCGGACGTCGGCGGAGTGTGGCGGGACAACACCTATCCCGGCGCCGCGTGCGACGTGCCGACGCCGTACTACTCGTTCTCCTTCGAGCCGAACCCGCGCTGGCAGCGTCGCTTCGCCGAGCAGCCCGACATCCTGGGCTACCTGCGCCGCACGGCCGACCGTTACGACCTGCGGCGTCACCTCCGATGCCACACCGAGGTCGCCGGCGCGGACTGGGACGCCGCCAGCCGGTCCTGGCGGGTCCGCACCACACGGGGAGAGGAGCTCGTCGCCGACGTCCTGGTGCCGGCCGTCGGGCTGCTGTCGCGGCCGTCGTACCCGGCGATCGAAGGGCTCGACGACTTCGACGGCGCGCTCTTCCACTCCGCTCGCTGGGACCACGGCGTCGAGTTGACCGGCCGGAGGGTGGCGGTCATCGGCACCGGCGCCAGCGCCGTCCAGTTCGTGCCGCGCATCCAACCCGAGGTGGCGCACCTCGACGTGTTCCAGCGCACGCCGCCCTACCTCGTGCCGCGCATGGACACGCCGTTCACCGAGCGGCATCACCGCGTCTTCGAGACCCTGCCATGGACGCAGCGCAGCGAGCGCGGCCTGTGGTTCGGCTTCACCGAGCTCTTCGGCGTCTCCCTGCTCTACTCGCGGTCACTGGCGCGGGCGGTGACGGCGTACTCCCGCCGGCACATGCGGAAGGGCGTCGGCGGCGACCCGGAGCTCTTCGCGAAGGTGTGGCCCGACTACCCGATCGGGTGCAAGAGGGTGCTGTTCGCCAACGACTACCTGCCGGCGCTCACACAGCCGAACGTCGAACTGGTGACCGCGGGCATTGAGCGCGTCACGCCGTCCGGGGTGCGTACGCGGGGCGGTGTCGAGCATCCCGCCGACGTCCTCGTGCTCGGCACGGGGTTCACCGCGACGGACTTCCTCGCCCCGCTCGCGATCCGCGGAGAGGGGGGTCGCGACCTGCGCGAGCAGTGGTCTGCCGGAGCGCGTGCCTACCTCGGGATGGCCGTCCCGCACTTCCCGAACCTGTTCGTGATGTACGGGCCGAACACGAACCTCGGGTCCGGGTCGATCGTCTTCATGCTCGAGAGCCAGGCTCGGTACGTCGGTCAGGCCGTCAGCTGGCTCGCCGGCCGCGACGGCGCTGCGACGGTGCGACCCGAGGTCGAGGAGGCGTACGACGCCGAGCTCCAGGAGCGCCTGCTGGGGGGCGTGTGGGCCCAGTGCAGCAGCTGGTACCGGCTGCCGAACGGCCGGATCCCGACCAACTGGCCGTACCTGCCCACCGAGTACCGGCTCAAGACCGCGCGGTTCGACCCGTCGGCGTACCAGCTGCACTGAGCTGCGGCTCGAACCGCGGCTGGGTTCGAGGCACCGGCTGGGCCGGGACGACGACCCTCCCTCTGCGTTCGTGCTGCTTCAGACGCAGGAACGGCCGCTCGACCCAACGCCACGACAGCTCGGCGACACCCAGCGCGACCAGCGCCGCCGCGACCGCCGCCCATACCGAGCCCACGACGGCATGCACGGCCATCACCAGAGGGAAGTGCCAGAGGTACCAGCCGTAGGACCGCTGCCCGACGTACCGGAGCCAGCCGGCCGTGAGGAAGCCGTCGGGTCGCGCGCACGCCGCCCAGAGGACGAGGGCGGTCACGACAGGGACCAGCGTGGGCACGAGCACCGCGGTCCACCAGTCGCTGTCCACGAGCACCAGCGACGCGAGCAGCCCGACACCGAGCGGCGCGACCCAGGCGGCGCGCAGCTGCGGGAGGCCGCGGTGCGCCAGCAGCGCGAGCACACAGCCCACGAGCAGGCACCCCGCCTGCGTGTCGGAGCCGTAGTGCACTCGCGTGCCGGTGTGCCCGTCCCACAGGCCGAATCGCAACACGGTCGACACCAGCACTCCCCCGAGTGCCACGAGCAACGGGCCCCGCCGCCACCGGCAGGCGGCGAGCAGCGCCAGCGGCCACACGAGGTAGAACTGCTCCTCGATCGACAGCGACCAGGCGTGGCTCATGTAGCCCAGCGGCTGGTCGAACACCGTCGCCCAGTTGGCGACGTACAGCGCGACCGGCGTGAGCATGCCCAGTGACCCCGTCCCGGTGAGCACCTCGTAGGCCGTCACGACGAAGGCGACGAGGGCGAGGGCGGGAAACAGCCGCAGGGCCCGGTTGCGGAAGAACCGGCCGAGCCGGACGGTGCCGCGCGTCGCGCGCTCCTCGACGAGCAGCGAGGTGATCAGGAAGCCGGACAGCACGAAGAACACGCAGACGCCCGCGGCGCCGAGGGCGTGGAAGCGCACGTGCCAGGTGTCGAGGACGTGGCAGGCGACGACGAGCAGGACGGCGACACCCCGCAGGCCGTCGAGCGCAGGCCGGTGCCCCAACCTCCATCCGCTACGGCGCGCGCGTTCGAGCTGTGCCATTCCCCTCACCTTCCCGCGATACCCGCCCCGGAACCCGCCATCGCGCTGTGACCTCGGTCGCGCGGAGCGGTTCGCCGTCGGGCAGACTCCGGGCATGCCGAACTACGCGGACTTCCAGCTCGGGGTGTACCTCGCCGGTCTCGGCGGTGCTCGACCGGCCTATCCCTTCGACTTCGCCGGTCTCGAGGCCGCCGCCCAGGGCGTCATGGAGGAGAAGCTCTGGGACTACGTCGCCGGAGGCGCCGGCAACGAGCGCACCCAGCAGCTCAACGTCGCCGCCTTCGACCGGTGGGGCATCGTCCCGCGGATGCTGTCGGGTGCGGCCGAGCGGGACCTCTCCATCGAGCTGTTCGGGCGGACCCTCCCCACGCCGATCTTCATGAGCCCGATCGGAGTCATCGGCGCGATGACCGAGGACCGCCATGGGGACCTGGCTGTCGCACGCGCCTCGGCCGAGACCGGCGTGCCGCTCGTGGGGTCCACGTTGATGCAAGACCCGATGGAGGAGGTCGCGGCCGCGTGCGGGGACACGGCGTCGTTCTACCAGCTCTACACACCGAACGACCGCGAGCTCGCGGAGAGCTTCGTGCGCCGCGCGGAGGCGGCCGGGTACGCCGGCATCGTGGTGACGCTCGACACCTGGACCCTGGGCTACCGGCCGCGGGACCTCCGGCACGCCTCCATGCCGCAGCTCGAGGGTCTGTGCCTGGCCAACTACTTCTCGGACCCGGTGTTCTGCTCCCGCTTGGAGAAGTCGCCGCAGGACGACCCCGGCGCCGCCGTCGTGGCCTGGGCGATGACCTTCGGGAACCCGGCTCTCTCCTGGGACGACCTCGGCTGGCTGCGGGGACTGACCGACCTCCCGATGCTGCTCAAGGGGATCTGCCATCCCGACGACGTACGCCGCGCCCGCGACGGCGGCATCGACGGGATCTACTGCTCGAACCACGGCGGCCGGCAGGCCGGCAGCGCCCCGGCTCTCGACCTGCTCCCCGCCGTGGTCTCGGCGGCGGATGGCATGCCCGTGCTGTTCGACTCCGGGGTGCGCTCGGGCGTCGACGTGGTGAAGGCACTCGCTCTCGGCGCGACCGCGGTCGGGATCGGCCGGCCCTATGGCTACGGCGCCGTGCTCGGCGGCGCCGAGGGAACCGTGCACGTGCTCCGCTCACTGCTCGCCGAAGCCGACCTCACGATGGGGCTCAACGGCATCCATGCCGTGCGCGACCTCTCCTCCGACGTCCTGGTCCGCGTGGCGGCCGGATGACCACGGTGGTGTCGCTCCACGTCGCCCCGGGCGGCCGCCTGCCCACGAAGGAGGTGTCCTGCGTGGTCGCGGAGGCCGGCAAGGGACTCCTGGGCGATCGCTACCATGGGACTCGGCACCGGCACGTCTCGGTGCAGTCCGCGACGGCTCTCGCCGAGGCGGCCGAGCTGTTCGGACAGCCGATCGCTGCCGGTCTGACCCGGCGCAACCTCACCCTCTCCGGCGGCGAGGTTCCCCGGGATCCGGGCGCCCGTCTTCGCGTGGGCGAGGTGCTCCTCGAGGTGGTGAGGGTGGCCGCTCCGTGCCGCCTGCTCGACGACACGCTCGGTCATGGCGCTCAGGAGGCGCTGCGCCGCCGGGCGGGTTCGATCTTCCGGATCTTGGAGGGCGGCCAGATCCGGGTCGGGGACGCTGTCACGGTGGAGCAGCCGAGGCCCGTTCAGGTCAGCTGACCGCCATCTCCCCGAGCTCGGACCAGTCGGTGCCTGGGACCGAGAAGTTCACGATGCGGGGGGTCGACACGAGGTGTGGCGGCAGGTCGCGACGAGCCGACGCGAAGTGGTCGGACTGCACGTGGGCCGCGCCGGCGTCGTCGTCGGCGAACGCCTCGACGAGGACGTACTCGGTGGCGTCGTCGACGCTCCGCGACCAGTCGAACCAGAGGCAGCCGGGCTCCGCGCGCGTGGCCTCGGTGAACGACCGGGTGATCTCCGGCCACCGGTCGGCGTCCTCGGGCTTCACCTGGAACTTGGCGGTGATGAAGATCAACGGTCCTCCTCGTTGTCTGCGTCGGCGAATGCACCGTGGCGTACCCGCAACGCCCCGCCTCCAACACCGCAGCTCTCGCGCGGTCGGCGAGGATAGCGCTGGTTGAGGTGCCGCCCGCTGGTTGCCCGATATCCGCCTGTGCACAACGTCTTCTTGAGCAGTCGGACCGTCGGTGGCGACCCCTACGGTGAGGGGTATGGCAGAGCAGTTGTTCGAGGTCCCGGAGCCGCGGGTTCCGGTGACGCCGACTGCGCTGCTGGACGCCGTTGCGGACGCTGAGGCAGCGGAGCGACGCGAGGCGATCCGGAAGCTGGAGGCCGTGCTCGCTTGGGCGCTCGCCCACCCCGTCACCCCCGACCACACCGCGGCGTCGTGGGACACCGACCGGTCGGTGTTCGCGCCGGTCGAGGACGGCGAGGACCGCCTCGGCGGTGAGGGGACCCCGCCGGTGGCGGAGTTCGCGGTCGAGCAGCTCGCCACCCGCCTGCGCATCTCGAGCTTTGCGGCGATGAGTCTGGTCGCCGATGTCCTCGACCTCGCCCACCGCCACCCGACCCTGTGGGCGCGGGTCCGCTCGGGTGCGTGTCCGACGTGGACGGCGCGGTCGATCGCCCACGACTGCTCCACCCTCCCGGCCGAGGCGGCCGCGTGGGTGGACGCCCAGGTCGGGCACCTGGCCGGGCGCTGCAGCAAGCGGAAGCTGGAGTCGACGCTGGCCTACGCGATCGCGAAGTGGGACCCGGCGAAGACCCGGAAGGCCGAGGAGCAGGCCCGCGACCAACGCCACCTCGACCTCGAGCTCCCCGGGCAGAACTGCCGCCCCACCAACGTGGCCACCGCCGCCATCCGCGGGCAGCTGTCCCCCATCGATGCGATGAAGTTCGACGCGCTGGTCACCGCCAAAGCAGCCCAGCTCGCCGAGGAAGGCGACACCTCGAGTGTGGATATCCGCCGTGCGAAGGCCCTCGGGGTGATCGCCGACCAGCTGTTGACCGGGGAGCTCGACCTCACCACCACCCAGGACGGCTCGAACGCTCCCGACACTCCTGAGAAGCGACGCCGCTCGTCCCTTCCCGCCACGCTCTTCGTGCACGTCCGCGTCGAGGACCTGATCGCGCACCCCGGCGGGGAGGACCGGATCGGGGTGGTCGAGAAGATCGGACCCGCCACCCTCGCCCTCCTCGCCGAATGGCTCGGTGACACCGACCTGCGGATCCGGCCCGTCCTCGACATGGGCCGCGCCGACGCCGTGGACCGGCACGACCCGCCGGAGTGGATGCGGGAGCTG
>JBQCCW010000192.1:0-18126 GCA_051961835.1 Marmoricola sp.
CGAGTGCACGCCCGACGAGGTCGGGGCAGTTCGGGGCCTGCCCACCGTGAACGTGACGCGCGCTGTCCTCGAGCACGCGGCACTGGTCCCTACCGAGTCGGGGCTCGTCTCGGCCAACAGCGCGCTACACCTGGGGCTCACGACGCCACCGGACCTGCGGACGTGCCGAGACCGGTTCGAGCACTGGCCGGGTGCCCAGCGCTGGCATGTCGTCCTTCACCACATGGACGGACGCGTCGAGAGCGTCGGCGAGACGCGGTCACTCCATCTGTTCTGGCGTCAGGGCCTCCCCCGGCCGGACCTGCAACGCGCGGTTTCGATGCCAGCGGCCACGCCTTCGCCTTCACCGACTTCGCGTGGGACGAGTTCTTGCTGTTCGGGGAGTTCGACGGTCGGGGAAGTTCCTGCGCGGCCTGCGCCCGGGAGAGACCTCCGGCGATGTCGTGTTCCGCGAGAAGCGTCGCGAGGACAAGATCCGGCGGCACACCGGCTGGCGCTTCGTACGTCTCGCCTGGGCCGACCTGGCTACGCCCGCCCGTACAGCCGCTCTCATCCGCGCCATGATGCGCGAGGCCGCCTGAGTCCGCACCGCCCCATCGGACCGGCCACCTCGACACCGGCTGGCCGGGGCCGGCCATGGCGAAGGCGGACTGAACCCAGATGACGCCCACGTCGCACACCGGCTTTCCTCGGTGCATGAGGCAGATGGGCACTTAACCTGGGAAAGTCCTCGGCCGCGTCAGAGGGCGGAGCCCTGCTTGTACGCCGTGAAGCTCTCGTTCCAGTCGCCGTAGCCGTTGGTGAGGGTCATCGGGCGGTTGGAGCCGGTGAACTCGACGGGATCGCCGATGAGCGAGTTGTGGTAGAGCCAGCCGGCGTTGGCGGTGCTCATGCCGGTGCAGCCGTGGCTCACGTTCGCGTGGCCCTGGGAGGCCACCGACCAGGGAGCGGCGTGCAGGAACTCCCCGGAGTAGGTGAGCCGCATGGCGTACTCGACGCCCTTGAGGTCGTAGCCGTCGGCGCTGTTGGGGTCGATGCCGATGGTCTCGGAGTTCATGTTGTAGCGGCGGTGCTTCTCCGCGATCACCTTGATCCCCGAGCGGGTGGTGTACTTCGGCTGGGCGCCGGTGGTGACCGGGATCGTCCTGATCGTGCGACCGTCGCGCACGACGGTGAGCTGGTCGGTGTCGATGTTGACGCGGTCGACCTGGGCACGCCCGATGTGGAAGGTCTCCTCACGGTCGAGCTGGCCGTAGATGCCGTTGCCCGCGGGGACGCCGCCGATGTCGGCCTTCACGGTGACGGTGGTGCCGCCCTTCCAGTAGTGCTCGGGGCGCCAGTGGACCTCGTTGTCGCTGATCCAGTGGAACGCGCCGACCTGCGCGGGCTGGCTGGTGACGTGCAGGTGCTTCTCGATCGCGGCCTTGTCGGTGACCGGCACGTCGAAGCGGATGATCACCGGCATCGCGATGCCGACTGTCTGACCGGCGGTCGGCACGAAGCTCGGGTAGGTCTGCTGGTCGAGCGTGAGCTTCTGGGTGTGGAAGGTGCGCTTCACCTTCTGCCGCAGGCCGTTGTCGTCGACCGCCCGCACCACGACCGAGTAGCGGGAGTCGGGACGCAGCAGGCCCGTCGCCTTCCAGATGCCGGCATTGCCGGCCATCTTGCCGGCCACCTGGCCGCCGGGTCCCGCCAGCCTCACCGACTGAAGGTCTCCATGCTTCACCTTCACCGTCACCACGCGGTCGACCTTCACCGCGGTGGCGCCGGGAGCGACGTTGAGGTGGATCTTCGCGATGGGCTTCGCCGGTTGCGTCGCGGAAGGGGAGCTCGCGCCGTCGGCACTCGTCTGCAGCACCTTGCTCGCGCTGCATCCGGAGACCGCGAGGGCGGCGGAGGCGGCGAGGGCGAGCACGGCGAGGCGCGGTCGACGGGTGACAGGCTGCATGGAACGGACGATCCCTCCGAACGACACGACGCGGACGGACCTACCCTAACAAGCGGTACCGGTCGGTCCGGTACGACAGACGGTGTGCCTCCTCACGCAGCAGGGGCTCCGACCGTCTCGGTCGGAGCCCCTGATCGCGTCGGACGGTGCCTCAGTGGGTGTGCTCGCCCCGGTAGTACTCGAAGATCAGACCCTGCAGGGCGACCACGCCGGCCACGCAGCCGATGACGAACAGCCACCAGCCGTAGACCACGCCCATCACGATGAGCGCGAGCGCGGCACCGCACCACAGCGGCCACCAGCTGTACGGCGGGAAGAAGCCGAGCTCGCCGGCCCCGTCGGCCACCTCGGCGTCCTTGCGGTCCTCGGGTCGCGGCTCCATCCGGGACGCGTGGAAGCCCAGGTAGAACGCCACCAGCAACGTGAGCAGCCCGGTCATGGTGAGCGCGGACGTGCCGGTCGGGTCGTTGGTGATGAACCAGTACGCCGGCGCCACCAGGGCGAAGAACACCGTGCAGATCACGAAGATCCAGGTCTCGGCCTTCATCAGTGCTCCTCCCCCTGCTCGCGCAGGTGGTCCTCACGGCCCTCGACGGTCGGGGCGTCCTGGAAGCCGCCCTGGCCGAGGTTGTCGTTGTCGGCGTACTCCAGCGCGGCGATCTCCGGGTGATGGAGGTCGAAGGCCGGCGACTCCGAGCGGATCCGCGGCAGCGAGTTGAAGTTGTGCCGCGGCGGCGGGCAGCTCGTCGCCCACTCCAACGAGCGACCCCAACCCCACGGGTCGTCGACGGTCACCTTCGGGGAGTTCAGCGTCTTGTAGACGTTCATGAACCACGGGATCATCGACGAGGCCAGCAGGAACGCGCCGATCGTCGAGATCTGGTTGAGCGTCGTGAAGCCGTCGGTCGGGCTGTAGTCGGCGTACCGACGCGGCATGCCCTCCACACCCAGCCAGTGCTGCACCAGGAACGTGGTGTGGAAGCCGAAGAACAGGATCCAGAAGTGGATCTTGCCGAGCCGCTCGTCGAGCATCTTGCCCGTCATCTTCGGCCACCAGTAGTAGAACCCGGCGAACATCGCGAACACGACGGTGCCGAAGACGACGTAGTGGAAGTGGGCGACCACGAAGTAGGAGTCCGAGACGTGGAAGTCCAGCGGCGGCGACGCCAGGATGATGCCGGTCAGCCCACCGAAGAGGAAGGTCGTGAGGAACCCGACCGACCAGAGCATGGGTGTGTCCATGGATATGGATCCGCCCCACATCGTGCCGATCCAGTTGAAGAACTTCACTCCTGTCGGCACGGCGATCAGGAAGGTCATGCCGGAGAAGAACGGCAGGTCCACCGCGCCGGTGACGAACATGTGGTGCGCCCACACCGCGACGGAGAGGACCGCGATGCCGATGGTCGCGCCGACCAGGCCCACGTAGCCGAACACCGGCTTGCGGCTGAAGACCGGGAAGATCTCGGTCACGATGCCGAAGAACGGCAGCGCGATGATGTACACCTCGGGGTGCCCGAAGAACCAGAACAGGTGCTGCCACAGGATCGGTCCGCCGTGGACGGCGTCGAACACGTGCGCTCCGAGCTTCCGATCGGCCTCCAGCGAGAGCAGCGCGCCGGCGAGGATCGGGAACGCGATCAGGACGAGCAGGCTGGTCACCAGCGTGTTCCACACGAAGATGGGCATCCGGAACAGCGTCATGCCGGGCGCACGCATGCAGATGATCGTCGTGATGAAGTTGACCGCACCGAGGATCGTGCCGAGGCCGGCCATCCACAGACCCATGATCCACAGGTCGCCGCCGATGCCCGGCGAACGCACCGCGTCGGACAGTGGCGTGTAGGCGAACCACCCGAAGTCGGCGGCGCCCTCGGGGGTGAGGAAGCCGGACGCCGCGATGAGGCCGCCGAAGAGGAACAGCCAGTAGCTGAACATGTTCAGGCGCGGGAATGCCACGTCGGGCGCCCCGATCTGCAGCGGCATGATCGCGTTGCCGAAGCCGAAGAACAGCGGCGTCGCGAAGAGCAGCAGCATGATCGTGCCGTGCATCGTGAACAGCTGGTTGTACGTCTCGTCGTTGACGATCTGCTCACCGGGGAACGCCAGCTCCGACCGGATCAGCAGCGCCATGATGCCGCCGATGATGAACCAGGCGAACGAGGTGCCCAGATAGAGCTTGCCGATCAGCTTGTGGTCGGTCGTGGTGAGCACCCGCACGACCTGCTGGCCCAGCGTGGGGCTGGGCGCGACGGCGGTGGGCGCGTCGGAGACGGCGGTCACGGTGTTCCTCCGAAGGCGTTGTCGATCTGGGTGTCCAGGCCGGTCTGGTCGTTGACCTCGGAGCCACCGAGCGCCGGGCCGGTCTGCTTGTCGGCCTCCAGCGCCTGCATGTGCTTGTCGAAGGCGGCGCGGTCGACGACCTTGACGTTGAAGAGCATCTTGGAGTGGTAGAGGCCGCACAGCTCGGCGCAGCGACCCTCGAAGGTGCCGTAGCGCGTCGGGGTGATCCCGAAGTGGTTGTCGCGACCGGGGACGACGTCCATCTTGAAGAGGAAGGCCGGCACCCAGAAGGAGTGGATGACGTCGGGCGAGTAGAGGTGGAACTCGGTCCGCTCCCCCTTGACCAGCCACAGCGTCGGCCGCACGGCGGTGGTGCCGACCTCGTGGACGACCGGCCCCTGCCCGGTCGGCACGAACTTCCGGTGGGCGTCGTCGTAGGTGAGGTTGTAGTTGAACGCCCACGACCACTGCTGCCCCACCACGGTGATGGTGCGGTCGGGGTGCTCGAACTGGTGGAGAGACTCGTTCTGGGTCTTCACCGTGAAGAAGAAGAAGACGATGACCATGATGACCGGGGCCATCGTGTAGAAGATCTCGATCGGCAGGTTGTACCGCGTCTGCACGGGGATCTCGTCGGCGCGACGGCGACGGAACCGGAAGACCGAGTAGAAGATCAGACCCCAGACGATGGCACCGGTGATCATCGCGGTCACCCAGGCCGACTGCCACAGGCTGAGGATGTGGGTCGCTTCCTGGCTACTCGGCAGCGGCATCGCAAAGCGACTCCACGTGTCCTGATTGACCGTGGAGCAGCCACTGAGCAGCAACAGCGCCGAGACACCGAGCGACGCGGCGCCGACCCTCCGCACCCGCTTGGGGAGTTCCAGACTCACAAACGAGCCCTTTCTCTTCAGTCTTCTTCTCACAGCAGACACACGGAACACTACTACCGGCCGCGCCGCCCGAGACGTCCAGGTCGCCCTAGAGTTCCCCGATGTGACGGATGCCCCAGAGCCGCCGACGAGCGCCTATCTCGATGCGGCGTCCGGCGAGCCGCTGCACCCGGCCGCGGCGGCCATGCTGGAGCGCGCACCCCCCCTCGCGGACGCCGATCCGCGGCGCCTCCACCAGCCGGGCAGGCGTGCGCGGCTGCTCCTCGACAACGCCCGCGCCTCCCTCGCCGAGACCCTCGGCGTCCGGGCCGAGGAGGTCACCTTCACCGCCTCGGGCACGCATGCCGTGCACCAGGGGCTGCTGGGCCTGCTGACTGCCTCGCCCGAGGCCCGTCTCCTGGCCTCGGCCGTGGAGCACAGCGCCGTCCTGCACGCCGGCCGCTGGCACGCCGAGCGGGGCGGCACGTTCGACACCCTGCCGGTCGACAGGCTCGGGCGGCTGGCAGCCGCGACCGTCGCGGCAGCCGGGCCGGCCGACGTGCTGGCGCTGCAGGCAGCCAACCACGAGGTCGGCACCCGGCAGCATGTCGACGAGGTCACGGCCGACTTCGGCGGGGCCGTCTTCGTCGACGCCTGTGCTTCCGGCGGTCGGGGCCCCCTGCCCGAGCGGTGGGACGCGCTCGCCCTCTCGGCGCCCAAGTGGGGTGGTCCGCCGGGTCTCGGCGTCCTCCTCGTACGCCGCGCGGCGCGGTGGCATCCCCCGTTCCCCCTCGACGAGCGCGCCGACCCGCGGGCCACCGGGTTCGAGGACGCGGCGCTGGCTCTCGCCGCCGCGGCGGCCCTGCGCGAGGTCGTCCCCGACGACGCGGGCCGCGATCGCCAGCGACGCCTGGTCGCGCGGATCCGCGAGGAGGCCTCGCGGATCCCCGACGTCGAGGTGGTCGGCGACGCCGAGGACCGGCTCCCCCACCTCGTGACGTTCTCCTGCCTCTATCTCGACGGGGAGGCACTGGTGACCGCACTGGACCGCGAGGGCTTCGCGGTCGCTTCGGGCTCCGCCTGCACGGCCAGCACGCTCGAGCCGAGCCACGTGCTGGCCGCCATGGGCGTGCTCACGCACGGCAACGTGCGGGTCTCGCTCACCCGCGACACCACCGAGGCGGAGGTGGACCGCTTCCTCGGCGTCCTGCCCAGGGTGGTGGCCGAGCTGCGCGCCGAGGTCGACCTATGAGAGACCCCCGATGAGCGGTGAGTCGCCCGCACACGTCGACCTCGAGCTGGACTGCCGGGGGATGCCGTGTCCGCGGCCGATCATCGAGCTGGCGCGGCACCTGGCCGACGTACCGGTGGAGGGGACCCTCGCCGTGGTGGCCGACGACGCCGCGGCAGCCGTCGACGTCCCGGCGTGGTGCCGGATGCGCGGACAGGAGTACCTCGGCGCCGACACCGCGGCGGACGGCACCGCTCGATACCGGGTGCGGCGCACCGGGTGATGCCTCAGCGCAGGTGCGGCGCCACCTCGTCCGCGGCGACATCGCCGTAGGAGGCCCGGAGCCGCTCCACGAGCGCGCCCGGCGCGAACGAGTACTCCTGGGTCCCGACCGTCTCCACGACATACGCCGCGAGCACGCAGCCCACCTGGGCGGCACGCTCGAGCCCGAGCCCCCACGCCAGCGCGGCCAGGAAGCCGGCGCGGAACGCATCCCCTACACCGGTCGGCTCCACGGCGGTGACGTCGCGCGCGGCGCCGACGGTGATCGGCTCCTCGCCGCGCCGCTGCACGCGCACGCCGGCCGCTCCCAGCGTGGTGACCTGGACCTCTACGCGCGCCAGCACGTCCGCGGCACTCCAGCCGGTGCGCTCGGCGATCAGGTGCGACTCGTACTCATTGGAGAACAGCATCGCGGCGCCGTCGACCAGCGCGGCGATCAGGTCGCCGTCGGCGGAGGACAGCTGCTGGCTGGGGTCGGCGATGAAGCGGTAGCCGCGCTCAAGACACTCCTCGGTGTGGCGTCGCATCGCCTCGGGGTCGTCGGCGCCGATCAGGACGTAGTCGGGGGCGCCGACCCTCGCCACGACCGGCGCCAGCTCGATCTCCCTGGCCTGCGCCATCGCACCGGGGTAGAACGAGGCCCACTGCGCCATGGTGGCGTCGGTGGTGCACACGAAGCGGGCGGTGTGCAGGTCCTCCACGACCCGCACCGACTCGCAGTCCACGCCGTGCCGCTCGAGCCAGGAGCGGTAGT
The DNA here is from genome assembly GCA_051961835.1 of Marmoricola sp. Lineage (GTDB taxonomy): Bacteria > Actinomycetota > Actinomycetes > Propionibacteriales > Nocardioidaceae > Marmoricola. The sequence goes on from JBQCCW010000192.1 coordinate 7,371, forward strand.
CGGCGAAGTCCTGGCCGGCGGCGCCGACCAGCACCGGGCGCAGTCCGAGGGCACCCAGGCCGAAGCAGATGTTGGGCGCGACGCCGCCCCGACGGACCTCGAGGTCCTGGACGAGGAAGGACACCGAGAGCTTGTCGAGCTGCTCGGCGACGAGCGAGTCGGCGAAGCGGCCGTGGTAGGTCATCAGGTGGTCGGTCGCGATGGATCCGGCGATCAGGAGAGACACGGTCGACGACCCTATCGACACTACTGATCGGTAAGCCTCGGCCTACCCTCCGGTAGCCCCTAGCGTCGTGTCATGACCGCCGCACCGCTCGCGCCCGCAGCCGTTCCGCCTGCTCCTCGGCTTCCCTACGACGACGCCGACACGGCCTTCCAGATGGCGCACGACGCCGATGCCTGCCGCGCCGAGGCGCACCTTGCCGCGGCCCTCCTGCGCGCTCCCGGAGCCGTGTCGAGGACCGCCGTCCTCGGGGCGCTCACGGTCAGCGACCAGGCCGCCCTCTTCGCCGGACGGTTCCTCGACTGACCCGCAGCACCCGGCCTCGCCCCGGAGATCTCGGCAGAGACGCGACGACCCCCACGGACACGCTCCGCGGGGGTCGTCGTATGTCGAGGGTCTTAGTGGAAGGAGTCGCCGCAGGCGCACGAACCGCCCGCGTTGGGGTTGTCGATGGTGAACCCCTGCTTCTCGATCGTGTCCACGAAGTCCACGGTGGCGCCGTTGAGGTAGGGGACGCTCATCCGGTCCACGACGAGCGAGACGCCGTCGAAGTCGGTGACGATGTCGCCGTCGAGGTTCCGCTCGTCGAAGAACAGCTGGTAGCGCAGGCCGGAGCAGCCGCCCGGCTGCACCGCGATCCGCAGCTGCAGGTCGTCGCGTCCTTCCTGCTCCAGGAGGCTCTTCACCTTCGCGGCCGCGTTGGCGGTCAGGTTGACGCCGTCGGTACGGGTGGTGGTCGTCTCGACCTGCTCGGTCATCAGCTCTCTCCCAAATGCGCGGATGTGTTCGCTCTCTTCAATGGTCGCACACGGGTCGATATTCCTCGTCCGCTCGGGGCCAGGCAGGCCTAGCGGGGCGACCACGTACGCGCCACCCGTTCGGCGAGGTCCGCCAGTGCCGCCGCGGGGCGCGTGGTCGACCGCTCCTCGCCGTACCGCTCCACCAGCGAGTACGCCGACTCGATGCCGAGCGTGCGCATCTCGCGTGCTCCCACATCGACCCGCCCCGCGAGAACGACGCACGGCACCAGCGCCTCCTGAGCCAGCGCGGCGATCCCTCGCGGGACCTTCCCGGCGCGCGAGGAGTAGTCGAAGGACCCCTCGCCGGTCAGGGCGAGGTCGGCCCCGCGCAGGTGCGCGGCCAGGCCGACGGCGTCGGCCACCAGGTCGAGCCCGGCCACCCGGGTGGCACCGAGGAGCAGCAGCGCGAAGCCGAGCCCCCCCGCCGCGCCGGCTCCCTTCGCGTCCGCCCGCTTGCGGTCGGTGCCCTGGGCGAGGCGGTGCAGCGCGGCGTCGACGCCGAGCAGGTCCTCCTCCGCCAGGCCCTTCTGCGGCCCGAACGTCTTGGTGGCGCCGACGAGGCCGAGCAACGGGTTCTCGACGTCGGTCGCGACGACGAGCTCGACCGACCCCACGCGGCGCCGAGCCGCCTCGAGGTCGACAGCCGCGCCGTCCTCGATGTCCTGCAGCCCCGCGGGACCGCCGTCCAACCGGCCGGAGTCGACGGTGGCGCCGAGCGCCGCCAGCAGACCCGCTCCCCCGTCGTTGGTCCCCGAGCCGCCGAGGCCGACGACCACGCGGCGCACCCCGAGATCCACCGCCGCGGCGACCAGCTCCCCGACGCCGTACGACGTCGCGCGCCACGGGTCTCGGGAGGCCGGAGGGGTGAGGTGCAGCCCGACCGCCTGCGCCGACTCGATCCAGGCGGTCTCGCCGTCGTGGAGCACGGTCGCCGGGACGGTGCGGCCGTAGGGGTCGCGGACCGTGACGCCGACGAGGCGCCCACCTCGCACGGCGTGCAGGACCTCGACGAAGCCGGGCCCGCCGTCGGCCATCGGGACGGTCACGACGTCGTCGTGCGGGGCGTGACGCCGCCAGCCGGTCGCGATGGCATCGGCCGCCTCGACCGCGCTCAGCGTGCCGGCGAACTTGTCCGGGGCCACCACGACGCGCACGGCGCGGACGATAGTCGCAACCGCACCACATCGAAATCGACGCGACATGCGGCCGCTTGGGTTGGGACGATCGGTGCCGTGCTCGTGCGACCGATGACTGCAGACGACGTCCCGGACGCCGAGCGGGTGTCGGGTGCCGCTTTCCTGGAGCTCGCTGCGGCGACCCGGACGCGTGAGGATCCGGAGCCGGAGGCCCGCAGCGCGGCGGGAGCCGCGGCATGGCAGCTCCGGACGCGGCACGTTCTGCACACCGATCCCCACGGGTGCTGGGTCGCGGAGGACGAGGGCCGGATGGTCGGCTTCGCCACGTCGTACCGGCGCGACCTCACCTGGATCCTGGCCACCTTCGCCGTCCTCCCCGGGCGGCAGGGACGCGGCATCGGCACGCAGCTCCTCGGGGCCGCGCTTACGCACTCACACGGATGCCTGCGCGGGATGTTCGCCGCGAGCGACGATCCCGCCGCCTACCGTCGCTACCGCCTCGCCGGGTTCACCATGCATCCGCAGCTCCTCCTGCGCGGCATCGTCGACCGGGCCGCGCTCCCCGTCATCGAGCACGTCCGCGATGGGACGCCCGGGGACTTCGAGCTGATGGACTCGATCGACCGGCAGGTGCGCGACGCAGCGCACGGCATCGACCATCCCGTGCTCGCCGGCCTCTATCGACTGCTGGTGACCGACCGGAGCACCGGCTCCGGATACGCCTACGTCGACGACCGCGGCCAGATCGCGCTGCTGGCCGCGACGAACCGGCGTACGGCGGCGCGGCTGCTCTGGGAGGCGATGGCCGCGACACCCGCGGACGAGCCCATCGAGCTGTCGCACGTGACCGCTCACAACGACTGGGCCATCGACGTCGGCCTCGCGGTCCGGCTCTCGGTCACCACGGCGGGCCACCTCGCCCTGCGTGGGATGAAGCCGCCGGTCCCCTACGTTCACCATGGGACGTTCCTCTGAGACGCCCCGGCCGGTGGAAGGATGGGCCCATGACGACCGTCGACCTCCCGCTGCTCCCTCTCGGCAAGGGCACCGACCCCGACGCCGAGCGGGGCGTCGAGTGTCCGGGCGACCTGCCCGCCGCCTCCGACCCCGCGCTGGTCGCGCGGGCGCGTGCCGCGCGAGCCAGGCTCGGCGACCGGGTGTTCGTGCTCGGGCACCACTACCAGCGCGACGAGGTCATCCAGTTCGCCGACGTCACCGGCGACTCCTTCAAGCTCGCCCGTGACGCGGCGGCCCGGCCGTCGGCGGAGTTCATCGTCTTCTGCGGCGTGCACTTCATGGCCGAATCGGCCGACATCCTCACCTCCCCCTCGCAGAAGGTCGTCCTGCCCGACCTCGCCGCCGGCTGCTCGATGGCGGACATGGCCCGGCTGCGGCAGGTGGAGGACGCCTGGGCGGCCCTCGAGGAGGCCGGGATCGCCGAGGGGGTCGTGCCGATCACCTACATGAACTCCTCGGCCGACATCAAGGCGTTCTGCGGCCGCCACGGTGGGGCCGTCTGCACGTCGTCCAACGCCCAGGTGGCCCTGGACTGGGCCTTCTCTCAGCACGGCCCGGAGACGAAGGTGCTCTTCCTCCCCGACCAGCACCTCGGACGCAACACGGCGGTGCTGCAGCTCGGCCTCTCCCTCGACGACTGCGTCGTGTGGGATCCGCTGCGGCCGCACGGCGGGCTGAGCTCTGCGCAGCTGCAGGACGCGCGGATGATCCTGTGGAAGGGCCACTGCTCGGTCCACGGACGCTTCTCCGCCGACGTGATCGACGAGCTCCGCTCCCAGCATCCCGACATCACGATCCTGGTGCACCCCGAGTGCAACCACGACGTGGTGCGCAAGGCAGACCTCGTGGGGTCCACCGAGTTCATCATCAAGACCATCGAGGCGGCCCCGGCCGGCTCGTCCTGGGCGATCGGGACCGAGCTGAACCTCGTGAAGCGGCTCGCCGACGCCCACCCGGACAAGCACATCGCGTTCTTGGACCGGACGGTCTGCTACTGCTCGACGATGAACCGGATCGACCTGCCGCACCTGGTGTGGGCGCTGGAGTCGCTGGCCGACGGTCATCTGGTCAACGTGATCGAGGTCGACGAGCAGACCCAGGCCGAGGCGAGGATCGCTTTGCAACGGATGCTCGACCTGCCCGCTCCGCAGCCCCGGGGTTGAGCCGGGCCGCTCAGGTGGCGGGCAGCTCGAACCAGACGCAGGTCCCGCCGCCCGGAGCGTCGGCGATCCCGATCCGGCCGCCGTGGGCCGCGACGATCCGCCGGCACGTCGACAGGCCGATGCCGGAGCCCTCGACGTCCTCGTCGACCCGGGCCAGTGGCTGGAAGACGCGCTCCCGCTGCTCGACCGGGACACCGATGCCGTGGTCGCGCACCTCGATGCGCCACACCTCGCCCTCGCGACGGCCGCCGACCTCGATCCGCGCAGCCTCACCGGGTACGGCGAACTTCGCGGCGTTGGCCACGAGGTTCTGCAGCACGGCCCGGAGCTGGACGGGATCGCCCATCACGGTCGGCGCGCTGTCGACCTGCACGGTCGCCCCCTCGAGCATCGTGGCGAGATCCGCCCGGACGTCCTCCATCACGCCGCCGAGGTCGACCGGGCGCCGGTGCAGCTCCCCACCGACCCGGGCGAACGCCAGGAGATCGTCGATCAGCGCCTGCATCCGACCCGCGGCGCTGGTGGCGCGATCGAGGAGCTGGGGCACGTCGTCACCCTCGTGCGGCTCCGCCATCTCCTCGGCGATCAGCTGCAGTGACATCGTGACCGCCGTCAAGGGGTTGCGGAGGTCGTGGCTCACCTGACCCGCGAAGGCGGCGAGCTGCTCGTTGGACCGCTCGAGCTCCTCCTTGGCCTGCTGGAGTGCCTCCAGGGAGGTGGAGAGCTCCCGGGTGCGCAGCTCCAGCTCGAGGATGTCGACCACGCGCGCGGCCAGGCCTGCCAGCGCGTGCTCCTGCTCGCCGGTGAGGGTGCGTGGGGCTGTGTCGAAGACGCAGAGCGTGCCGATCACCACCCCGTCGGGCGAGCACAGCTGGTAGGAGGCGTAGAACCGCACGTCGCCGAGAACCCCCGTGACGAACGGGTTGTCGGCGAAACGCGGGTCCTTGCTCGCGTCGGGGACGACGACGGGCGCTCTCTCGTGGAGGACCAGGTTGCACATGGAGTCCTCGCGCGAGCAGATGGAGGCGTCGAACCCGAATGTCGCGATCTGGTGCTGGGCCACGTCGGTGATGAGGTTGATCGTCGCCATGGGGACGTGGGCGACCATCGCGGCCACCTCGACCAGCGCCGCGAGGTCGGCCCGGGGCGGATCGGTGAGGACCCGGTACCGCCCGATCTCGGCGACCCGCGCCCGGTCCGCCTCGACGGGTGCGACTCCGGACCGGTCGGGATCCGACGGCGACGTCGTGCGCGTGACGTCCGCGACGTCGGTGCTGCCCATGTCGGCCTCCCTGTTCGAGCCCCGTCCTGCGGACGATACCGCCCACCGTTGACCGATATGCGTCAATCCGACAGGCCGGGAGCGCCCCACAGCGGCAACCAGCGCGACGGGTCGGGCTCGAGGCGCAGGTCGTGCTGCACAGCGTCGCGCACCTGCCGCTCGAGCAACGCATCCCGACGACGGCCCCCCTGGGGGGCGAACGGGTAGAACGTGCCGTGCTTGTAGAGGTACACCAGGGCGACCGGGCGGGCGCCGTCGGTGAAGGCCAGCAGGGAGCACAGCAGCCCCGAGCCGAACCCCTGGCTCTCCAGGGTGGTGTTCACCGCGTGCAGGTCGGTGACGATCGCGGAGGTGTCGTCCGGATCGCCGCGCACGACCAGCCAGGTGAACCCGAAGCCGTCGGTGGTCTGCTCGACGGCCGGCCCGCCATCGGCCTCGATGAGGGCGACGACCTCGGCCTGGGCGCCGGCCATGGCGGAGCCCTCCGCGGCCCGGAAGCACACGGAGCCGGCTCCGGAGGGAGCCAGACCCAGCGAGGTCTGCAGCGTGATGGCCGCGCCCGGCAGCGCGAAGAGGTTGTCGAGGTTCGGCCGGGTCTCCCGGCTGCGCCCCCGCAGGACGTCGAAGAAGCCCACGGCGCCTAACGCGTCCTCGGGGCGCCGCCGAGCGGGCCGCCGTCCAGCGGCCGGCCGAGCTCGGTCGCGATCCGTGCGAGCTGGTCCAGCCGCTGCTCGAGGGAGGGGTGGGTCGACGTCAGCGTGCGCAAGGAGAGACCGCGGACCGCGGGAGCGATGAAGAACGCGTTCAGGGTCTGCGCCTGCCGCAGGTCGCGCTCGGGCGTGGCCGACATCTGTCCGGAGATCTTCTGCAGCGCGGAGGCGAGGGCGCCAGGCTTGCCGGTCAGGTACGCGCCCGAGCGGTCGGCACACAGCTCCCGGTAGCGCGACAGCATCCGGGTCAGGAAGAAGCTGATCGCGTAGACGACGAGGCTGACCACCAGCATCACCAGCCAGACCGGCAGCGCTCCGTTGTTGCTGTTGCGCCGGTTGCCGCCGAACCAGGCGCCGTACTGGGCGCCGCGGGTGAGCAGCCCGGCGATGATGCCGGCCGAGGACGCGACCGTCATCACCAGCACGTCGCGGTGGGCGACGTGGGAGAGCTCGTGGGCGAGCACCCCCTCGAGCTCCTCGGCGGTGATCGTGTGCAGGATGCCGGTGGTCACGCAGACGACGGAGCGCTCGGGGGAACGCCCGGTCGCGAAGGCGTTGGGCAGTGGCGTGTCAGCGACGGCGACCCGCGGCTTCGGCATGTCGGCGAGGACGCAGAGCCGGTCGATCATCCCGTGGAGCTCCGGTGCCTGCTCCGCGCTCACCTCCCGCGCCCGCATCGCGCGCATCGCGACGGTGTCGGAGAAGTACCACTGCCCCCATGCGATGCCCAACCCGATCACCGCGATGAACAGCGCGATCTGGCCGTTGTCGCGACCGAAGATGTACATCAGCGCCACGACGAGCGCGACGAAGAGCGCCCCGAGCAGGAACATCACCGTGGTCATCCGCACGGTGAGACCGGTGTCCTTGATGAAGCGAGTGCGCGCCATGGGTGCTGCTCCTGAGCCGTTCAGCCGGGGATGAGGCCGTCATCAGAGAGCAACGCACGGACCTCCTCGAGCGTTCCGTCCGCGGGCGGCAGGATGAAGTCGGAGTCGACCAGTGCGTCGTCGGGCAGCGGCGTCCCCGCCGAGCGGACCGCGTCGAGCAGGGCCGCCAGGGCGGGAGCGAACGCGCCCTCGTCGCCGGCGTCGACCGCGCGCTGCACGCCGGCGTCGAGCTCGTTGAGCCGGTCCAGCTCTCCCTCGGATACGTCGAGCTGGCCCTCGCCGAGGATCCGCACGATCATGCCTGCTCCTCGGGCTGCGTCTGCGGAGCAGCCTGAGTGGCGCTGCCTGACGTACCGGAGCCCTGCTCGAGCTCGGGAGTGGTCTTGGCCTTGAGCGCGGCGAGCTCGGTCTCGACGTCGTTCTGCGAGCTCATCGCCTCCAGCTCGCGACTGATGTCGTCGCCGCCGCCGAGCTGGCTGGCGTCGTCCAGGGCGCCGGAGGAGATCAGCTCGTCGATCGCTCCGGCGCGGGCCTGCATCTGCTGGGTCTTGTCCTCCGCGCGCTGGATCGCCATGCCGACGTCGCCCATCTCCTCGGAGATGCCGGAGAACGCCTCGTTGATCCGGGTCTGCGCCTCCGCGGCGGTGTAGGTCGCCTTGATCGTCTCCTTGCGCGTGCGGAAGGCCTCGACCTTCGCCTGGAGGCGCTGGGAGGCGAGCGTGAGCTTCTCCTCCTCGCCCTGCAGCTGGGCGTGCTGGGCCTGCAGGTCCGCGATCTGCCCCGTGAGACCCGACTTCCGGGTGAGAGCCTCCCGGGCCAGGTCCTCGCGGTTCATCCCGAGGGCCTTCTGCGCCTGGTCGGTGAGCTTGTCGGACTGTGCCTGCAGCTGACTGATCTGCAGCTCGACCCGCTTGCGGCTGGTCGCGACGTCGGCGACGCCGCGGCGTACCTTGGTCAGCATCTCGACCTGGCGCTGATAGCTGTAGTCGAGCGTCTCGCGCGGGTCCTCGGCGCGGTCGAGCGCCTTGTTGGCCTTGGCACGGAAGATCGTGCTCAGGCGCTTCATCATGCTCATCGGTGCGTGGCCCTCTTTCCCCGTCCGGCGACCGGTGCGTGGCCGCAGGACCAACGTAGCCGACCGGAGATGCCGCGGGGCGCGAGCTGCGCACGGCAGCGCGACTAGGCTGGGGCCGTTCCCCGACGCAGATGAGGACCCGTTGTTCGGACGCAAGCAGCAAGACACCGTCGAGCCGGCCGCGACGCCGGCGCGTGAGGGCACCAAGGGCCGGCCCACACCGACCCGCAAGGAGGCGCAGGCCGCCGCCCGGGAGCGCGCGAAGCTCGGGATGGACAAGAAGACCGCGCAGAAGCTGGTCCGCGAGGGCCGCACCGCACAGGCCGCGAAGATGCGCGAGGCGATGCGCACCGGCGAGGAGCGCTACCTCCCGGCCCGCGACCAGGGGCCGGTCAAGCGGTTCGTGCGCGACTACATCGACAGCCGGCTCTGCGTGGCCGAGGGTCTGCTGCCGCTGCTCGTCCTCATCATGGCGCTGAGCTACTCGGGGAACGACAGCCTGCGCAACATCGGCAGCTGGATCTGGAGCGCCGTGGTGGTGCTGCTGATCGTCGACACCTCGTGGCTGATCTTCCGGATGCGTCGCGCGCTCCGGGAGCGGTTCCCCGACGAGGACCTGCGGGGCACGACGTTCTACGCCGTGCTGCGGGCGATGCAGCTGCGGTTCATGCGCCAGCCCAAGCCGCAGGTCGGGCTGGGCGGCAAGCCGATCGTCCGCTGAGCCGCTCTGCTCAGCCCGCTTCGAGCGACATCGGGCCGTAGACCTCCCGGTCCCCCTCGTGGAGCACCACCGCGGCCACGCCCTCCTCGGCCAGGTCCGCCCACGCCTCCCCCAGCCAGGACTCGGCGTCCCCCCGGCTCGGGAAGACCTCCGGCTTCTCGGTGGTGATCACCGCACCGGCGGTGTCGCGCCGCTGCCACCACCACGCCGTCGGGTTGCCGGACTGGGTCAGCTGGTTCGGCTGCGTCGGCTGGGTCATCTCACGCTTCCTTGACTTGGGTCTGGACGAACGGCGGCTTGGTGACCACGAAGACCTCGGGCTTGCCCCGCACGTCGACGAGCACCTCGGCGCCTTCGGCTGCCTGCTTGTTGATCAGGGCCAGGGCGATGCCCTTGCGGAGCGTCGGTGAGAACGTGCCGGAGGTGACCTCCCCGATCGGCAGGTCGCGGGTGAGGCGCACGCTCATGTGCGGGCGCGGGATGCCACGCCCCTGAGCGACCAGGCCGCGCAGCGCCACCCTGGTGCCGGCCTCCCGCTCCGCGAGGAGCGTGTCGCGGCCCCAGAACCCGGGCTTCTTCCAGCCGACCGCCCAGCCGAGGCCGGCCATGTTCGGGGTGATCTGCGGGCCCAGATCCTGGCCGTGGAGCGGGTAGCCCATCTCGGTGCGAAGCGTGTCGCGGGCGCCGAGGCCGCACGGCAGCATCCCCTGTGGCTCGCCCGCCTCGACCAGCCGGTCCCAGAGCTCGTGGGCCACCGCTGCCGGCGCGATCAGCTCGTAGCCGCGCTCGCCGGTGTAACCGGTGCGGCACACCACGACGTCGGCACCGGCGAACGGCGCCTCCACGAAGGACATGTAGGGATGACCGACCGGCAGGCCGACCGCCTCCAGCACCGCGTCGGCGTGGGGACCCTGCACGGCGAGGATGACCTCGTCTTCGTGGTGGTCGGTCAAGGTGACGCCGTCCGGCGCAGCGGCCTCCAGCCGGCGTTGCACCTCGGCGCTGTTGGCGGCGTTGGGCACCAGCAGCAGGTGGTCGTCGTCCTTGTAGTACGCGATGAGGTCGTCGACGACTCCGCCGGTTCCGGCGTCGCAGCACAAGGTGTACTGCGCCTTCCCGGGCCCGATGCGGTCCAGATCGTTGGTGAGACAGGCGTTGAGGAAGTCCTTGGCGCCCGGGCCGCGGACGACGAGCTTGCCGAGGTGGCTCACGTCGAAGATTCCGACGTCCTGGCGCACGGCCGCATGCTCCTTCAAGACGCCGGTGGGGTACTCCAGGGGCATCTCCCAGCCACCGAACTCCGAGAACTTCGCACCGAGGGCGACGTGGCGGTCGTGCAGCGGGGACTGGAGGGCCATGAGGCCGAACATAGCGGGAGCGGGCGCGGAGCTCGTGGCTAGCATCGCGTCTCATGACGACGTACACGCGGCGCAAGGGGAATCCCGCGACCACTCGCACCGACGTCGTCGTGGTGGCGGTCGGAACGGCTGACGGCGGAGGCCCCGAGGTCGCCTCCGGGGGCGAGCCGATCGCCGAGGCGTACGGACGCCGGCTCGGCCCGCTGCTCGCCTCCCTGGGATTCCAGGGAAAGGCCGGGGAGGCGTTGCGCGTGCCTGCCGGGGAGACGGTGCGCCCCGGCAGCGTGCTATTCGTGGGGGTCGGTGCGCTCGACCGCTGCGACGCCACCGCACTGCGGCGCGCGGCCGGCGTCGCCGCCCGCAACCTGGGGAACGCCTCCA
>JBQCCW010000193.1:0-2728 GCA_051961835.1 Marmoricola sp.
GAACACGTCGCTGCAGCTGGGGTTGATCGGGTTGGCCGCCTGCTCCAGAGCCCGCCGGCCCGGGTTGTTCTGCTGCCCGTACAGCGCGTTGCGCACCGGGGACTCCGGTGGCTCGTAGTGCGCGGGCATCGGCCCGTCGGCGACGCCGAGCGGCGCGAACAGCCACGCCTTCCCGTCGGTCTGCATGACGAAGGGATCGGTGCCCCCGATGGCGTCCGGGCCCTTCGCGCCCTTCTCGGGCACGAGCCCGGGCTCGCGGTCGGGCACGAAGTCGGGGACGTCGAGCCCGGTCCACTTCCGCTCCTCGGGGTCCCACCAGACGTGGCGCTTGCGCTCGCTCCACGGCTTGCCCTCGGGGTCGGCCGACGCACGGTTGTAGAGGATCCGGCGGTTGGCCGGCCACACCCAGCCCCACTCGGCCGCGACCAGGTCCTGCTCCCAGTGGGGCTTGCGCCGCCGCGCCTGGTTGACCTCGTCGGCGTACACCCCGCAGTAGATCCAGCAGCCGCACGCCGTCGAGCCGTCGGCCTTCAGCTCGGTGTACGCCGAGAGGGCCTTGCCGTCGGGCCCGGTGCCGTTGATCTCGCGCAGCACGGCGGTGCCGTCGACATCGCCCTTCTCGTCCGTCGGGTAGTCCCAGGCGAGGTCGAGCAGCGGCCGGTCCATCTCGTCGGTCGACCCGGCCAGCTTGGCCCGGAGTCGCTGCCCGAGCTCGTGGTAGAAGTCCAGCTCGCTGCGGCAGTCGCCCGGAGGGTCGACCGCCTTGTCGCGCCACTGCAGCATCCGCTGGGTCTGGGTGAACGACCCCGCCTTCTCGATGTGGCTGGCCGCGGGGAGGAAGAAGATCTCGGTGCCGATGTCCTCGGTGACCAGCTCGCCGGTCTCGATCTCAGGCCCGTCCTTCCAGAACGTGGCGGACTCGATCATCTGCATGTCACGTACCACCAGCCAGTCGAGGTTGGCCAGCCCGAGGCGCTGCATCTTGCCGTTGGCCGAGCCCACCGCGGGGTTCTCCCCCACGATGAAGTAGCCGTGGCAGCGGCCCTCGATCATCGCCTTGACCGTGGTGTAGGTGGAGTGGTCCCCGGTCACCCGCGGGAGGTAGTCGAAGCAGAAGTCGTTGTCCGCCGTCGCCGCGTCGCCCCAGTAGGACTTCAGCAGGCTCACGGCGTACGGCCGGATGTTGCCCCAGAAGCCGGCCTTGCCCTCGTCGTCACCCACCCACTCGTCGAGGGTCTGGTGCTGGTCCGCGTGGGGCATCGGGAGATAGCCCGGGAGGATGTTGAACAGCGTCGGGATGTCGGTGGAGCCCTGGATCGACGCGTGCCCCCGCAACGCCATGATCCCGCCACCGGGTCGTCCGATGTTGCCCAGCAGCGCCTGCAGGATCGCGGCCGCGCGGATCATCTGCGCGCCGACGCTGTGGTGGGTCCACCCGACCGCGTAGCAGATCGCGCTGGTGCGCTCGCGGTTGCTGTTGCTGGTGAAGGCCTCCGCCACCTTGCGGAACTGCTCCGGAGTGACGCCGCAGACCTCCTGCACCATCTCGGGGGTGTACCGGGCGTAGTGCCGCTTCAGGATCTGGAACACGCAGTTCGGGTGCTGCAGGGTCTCGTCCCGGCGTCCCTTCCAGGCCACCGGCGCCCCGCCGGACCCGTGGCTCTCGGAGGACGCCGCCTGGTGGGACTCCTTGTGGCTCGCGCCGCTGCTCTCGTCCTCGGCCATCTGCTCGGCGCGCTTCCGCTCGTCGGCGTCCATGTCCTCGGGCGGCACGTAGTGCCAGGAGATCGGGTCGTAGTCGCCGGTCTCGGCGTCGAACCCGGAGAACAGGCCGTCGAGGTCCTCGGTGTCCTGGAACTCGCTGTCGATGATGTTCGCCGCGTTGGTGTACGCCGCGACGTACTCCCGGAAGTCCAGCTCGTTGCTGAGCACGTAGTTGATGAGGCCGCCGAGGAACGCGATGTCGGTGCCGGCCCGGATCGGCAGATGGATGTCGGCCAGCGCCGAGGTCCTGGTGAACCGAGGGTCGACGTGGATGACCGTCGCGCCCTTGCGCTTGGCCTCGACCACCCACTGGAAGCCGACCGGATGGGCCTCCGCCATGTTGGAGCCCTCGATCAGGATGCAGTCAGCGTTGCTGAGGTCCTGCAGGTAGGTGGTCGCCCCACCCCGGCCGAACGAGGCACCCAGACCGGGCACCGTGGAGGAGTGTCATATCCGCGCCTGGTTCTCGATCGAGATGGCCCCCATCGCGGTGTAGAGCTTCTTCATGAGGTAGTTCTCCTCGTTGTCGAGGGTCGCTCCTCCGAGGCTCGCGATGCCGAGCGTGCGACGCGTGCGCTTCCCGTCGCTCTCCCACTCCCAGGTCTTCCGGCGCGTCTCGATGATGCGGTCGGTGATCATGTCCATCGCCGTGTCGAGGTCGAGGTCCTCCCAGTCCGTGCCGTGCGGGCGCCGGTAGCGCACGGTGGTGACCCGGGTCGGGGAGGTGACCAGCTGCAGGCTGGCGCTGCCCTTGGGGCACAGCCGACCGCGGGAGATGGGGCTGGCCGGGTTGCCCTCGATCTGGACGACCTTCTCGTCCTTCACGAAGACCTTCTGCGCGCAGCCGACGGCGCAGAAGGGGCACACGGAGTCCACGACCTTGTCGGCGGTCACCGTCCTCGGCTCGAGGGTGCGGCTGCGCTCGGACTGGGCCGCCGCTCCCCTCGCCAGCCGGTCACGACTC
>JBQCCW010000194.1:0-7045 GCA_051961835.1 Marmoricola sp.
ATCGCGTGCGTCGACGGAGATCGTGTACGCCGTGCGGAGCTTGTCGCGGTTGTGCGGGGTCATCAGCGGGATCTCCAGCCGGTCGAGCATCGCGCCCGGCATGGGGACGCAGATGACGCCGCTGGAGTGGCGGATCGTGAAGGCCATCAGCTCCGGCGTCGCCTTGCTGGCGGCGAAGATGATGTCGCCCTCGTTCTCGCGGTCCTCGTCGTCCACGACGATCACCGCCCTGCCGGCGGCGATGTCGGCGATCGCGTCCTCGACGTCGTCGAGGCGCAGACCGGCGTGGTCCTCGTGCAGGTCAGTCATGGTGCTCCACCATCTTCTCGACGTACTTGGCGATGACGTCGACCTCGAGGTTGACGACCGCGCCGGGTTGCTTGTGGCCCAAGGTGGTGCGGGCCAGGGTCTCGGGGATGAGGCTCACGGTGAACGAGTCCGAGCCGACCTCGACCACGGTGAGGCTGATGCCGTCGACCGTGATCGAGCCCTTCGGCACCAGGTAGCGGGTCAGCGCCGTGGGCAGTGCGACCTCGACGACCGTCCAGTTGTCGCTCGGCGTACGACGGCTCACGGTGCCGGTCGCGTCCACGTGGCCCTGCACGATGTGGCCGCCGAGCCGGGTGGCCGGCGTGACGGCGCGCTCGAGATTGACGCGGTCGCCGGGCACCAGTGCACCGAGGGACGTCTTGTCGAGGGTCTCGCGCATCACGTCGGCGGTGAACGTCTCCCCGTCGCGCTCGGCCACCGTGAGACAGCAGCCGTTGACCGCGATCGAGTCGCCCAGGCGGGCGTCGGTGGTGACGAGCGAACCGCGGACCGTCAGCCGGACGGCGTCGGCCTGCTCTTCGACGCCGTCCACGGTGCCGAGCTCCTCCACGATGCCGGTGAACATGTCAGGCCCTCCTCAGGGGCTCGAGGGTGAGGCGTGCGTTGGCGTCGGCTCCGGTGCCGACCACCGTCACGTCGGTGAGCCGCAGTGCGAGGGCGTCGCCGATCGTGGCGATGCCGAGGTCGCCGACGGCGGGCTGCCCCGCTCCGAGCAGTGTCGGGGCGACGTAGCAGACCACCTCGTCCACGAGGTCGGCCCGCAGGAACGCCGCCGCGAGCGTCGGGCCGCCCTCGAGGAAGACGTGCCGCCGGCCCCGCTCGAAGAGCTCGGCGAGCGCCTGTCGAGGGTCGCGGGTGCGCAGGTGCACGGTGTCCGCTGCGGCGTCCAGGATGCGCCGGTCGGCGTCGAGGTCGCGCTGGCCCATGACTGCCCGCAACGGCTGGTGCGGCAGCGCCACGTCGTCAGCATCGCGCACGGTGAGGGCGGGGTCGTCGATCTCGACGGTGCCCGTGCCGACCAGCATCACGTCGCACTCCGCGCGCAGCCGGTGGGTGTCCAGCCGGGCCGCTCGCGAGCTCACCCAGCGGCTGGTGCCGTCCGCCGCGGCGCTGCGGCCGTCCAGCGTGGTCGCGAGCTTCCAGGTGACGAAAGGCCGGCCATGCTCCAGCGCGAACGTCCAGGCGCGGTTGAGCCGGCGCGCCTCGTTCTCCAGGAGGCCGAACGCGACGCTCACACCGGCGGCTCGCAGGGTTGCCGTGCCCCCGTGGGCGATCGGGTTCGGATCTGGCTGGCCGTAGACGACGCGGGCCACTCCCGCCTCGACCAGCGCGACCGCGCAGGGCCCGGTACGGCCGGTGTGGTTGCACGGCTCGAGGGTGACCACGGCGGTGGTGCCGGCGGCGCGGGCACCGGCCACGGCGAGGGCCGCGGCCTCGGCGTGCGGCGTACCGGCGCCGTGGTGG
Source organism: Marmoricola sp. (assembly GCA_051961835.1). Classification (GTDB taxonomy): domain Bacteria; phylum Actinomycetota; class Actinomycetes; order Propionibacteriales; family Nocardioidaceae; genus Marmoricola. Next base: position 1,795 of record JBQCCW010000194.1, read on the forward strand.
TAGCCCTCGGCGACGACCGAGCCGTCGGGATCGAGCAGCACGCAGCCGACGCGCGGGTTGGGGCCCAGCGGGACGCCGGGCGTCGCCGCCAGCTCGAGGGCGCGGCGCATCGCCTGCTCCTCGCCGGGGCTGAAGCCGGTCTCCATGCCTGTGGTCCTCCGGGTCGGGCGCGCGGACCCCGGGGGACGGGACGGCACGGCGCGTGGCCGGCCGCCCAGCGTGCGTCTTTCCATCCGGACTTTGACCGTCGGTCCAGGAGTTCCACCTGGTCAACCGGTCACCGGCGGATCTGCCGGCTCCCGGGTCGCGGACTGTGACCGCCGGTGCGGAGTTCCACCGCCCCCAGAGCACGCGAGCAACTGCTCGTCGGGTCAAGGGTGCCACACCGGGCCCGGCGACAGGACGCCTGTTGCGCTGTGAGGACCGTCACCTTCGCGCGCCCCGGCGGCGCCCCTCAGTCGCCGACGGCCTCGGCGCGAGCGCGCAGGGCTTGCACCATCGCGTCGGGGTCCTCCGCGGAGAACACCGCAGAGCCGGCCACGAAGACGTCTGCTCCCGCCTCCGCGCAGCGCTCGATGGTGTCCAGGGAGACGCCGCCGTCGACCTGGAGCCACACCTCGAGCCCGGCTGCGGAGATCAGCTCGCGGACACGGCGGATCTTGGGCAGGCACAGGTCGAGGACCTTCTGGCCGCCGAAGCCCGGCTCGACGGTCATCACCAGCAGCATGTCGAGCTCGCCCAGCAGGTCGGCGTACCCGTCGATGCCGGTGGCCGGCTTGAGCGCCATCGACGCCCGGGCGCCCTTGGCCCGCAGCTCACGGGCGAGCCGCACCGGGGCCTTGGCGGCCTCCGCGTGGAAGGTGACGGAGCCGGCACCGGCTTCGGCGTAGGCGGGGGCCCAACGGTCGGGGTCCTCGATCATCAGGTGCGCGTCGAGCGGCAGGTCGGTCGCCTTCGCCAGGGACTCGACCACGGGGACTCCCAGGGTCAGGTTCGGCACGAAGTGGCCGTCCATCACGTCCACGTGCACCCAGTCCGAGTTCGGGATGCGGGCGACCTCGTCGGCGAGGCGGGACAGGTCGGCGTTCAGCACGGACGGCGTGATCTGGATACCCATGGCGGGCGCGATCCTAGTGCCCGCTCGGCCCGCCACGGTTCCCCAGCCGCGTCGGTCCGCCGGCTCGCCCATGCGCTCGCTCCATGCGGGGCGGGTACGGCGTGCCGCTGAGAAGGGTCACGCGACGAAGATGCAGAACGGGTGGCCCGCGGGGTCGGCGAGCACGTAGAGCGGCTCGTCGGTGTCGCCGCTGCGATCCAGGACCAGCCGGGCGCCCAGCTCGAGGGCGCGGTCGCGGTGACGAACCAGCTCTGCGGCCGTCGGCACGGTGTAGTCGATGTGCAACTGCATCGGCACGTCCGGGGAGGGCCAGGTGGTCGGGGTGAGCCGGTCGACCAGCTGGACGGCCAGCCGGCGCTGGTCGCCTCCGCGGGGGTCGACGAGCACCAGCCAGTCGGCCTGGTCGGGTCCCTCCGGCGGCGGCTCGTCACCCGGACGGTACTCCAGCCCGAGGAAGGCGCGGTAGAACTCTGCGAGCCCGCGTGGGTCGGTGGTGTCGAGCACGGTGTGCAGCAGCTGCGGGTACTCCCCCATCGCCCGACCCTACCCGCCGATCCCGCTCAGCGGCGCCGCAGCAGCGCCATGAACATCGCGTCGCTGCCGTGGCGGTGCGGCCACAGCTGCACGGCGCCGGGCAGGTGCGGCGAGGCGGCGTCGCCGGCTTCGGGCAGCAGGCGGCCGGCCGGCTCGAGGATGGCGTCGTCCCGCGCGTCGAGCACCGCCCGGACGACCTCGGCCGTCTCGGCGAGGACCGGGGAGCAGGTGGCGTACACGACGACTCCGCCCGCCCGGGTGGCGTCCAGGGCGTTCGCGAGCAGGGCGCGCTGGAGCGGCACCAGCTCCTCGAGGTCGCGCGGCGTGCGGCGCCACCGACGCTCAGGGCGGCGCCGCAGTGCGCCCAGACCCGAGCACGGGGCGTCGACCAGGGTCCGGTCGAAGCTCCCGGCCCGCCAGGCGGGTCGGGTGCCGTCGCCGGCGATGACGCCGAGCAGGCCGGCCCGTGTGGCACGGAGACCCTGGGCGACGAGCAGCGCACGGTGCGGCTGGCGCTCGTTGGCCAGCAGCAGTGCGCCTCGCTGGGCGGCGAGGGCCGCGAGCAGCGCCGCCTTGCCGCCCGGCCCGGCACACAGGTCCAGCCACCGTTCGTCCCGGCCCTCGACCGGGGCCCGGGCGAGCAGCAGGGCGACGGCCTGGGAGCCGGCGTCCTGCACTCCGGCCCGGCCCTCGCGCACCGCCGGGACCGCCCCGGGGTCGCCGCCGCCCAACGTGGCCGCGTACGGCGAGAGCGGAGCCGGGTCGCCGCCGAGCTCCTCGACGGTCGCCAGCCCGGGGCGGGCGACGAGCGTGACGCGCGGCCGGGCGTTGTCCGCCTCGAGCAGCGCGCGCAGCTCCTCGGGGTGGTCGAGCGCCTCGGCGAGGGCGTCCACCACCCAGGCGGGGTGGGAGGTGCGTACGGCCAGGGGCGCGCCGAGGTGGTCCATCCACTCCTCGAAGGGGCGAGTGGACACCCGGCGGAGCACCGCGTTGACCAGCCGCGTGGGCCGGTGGCCGACCGTGTCCCGCACGAGCGAGACCGTGGTCGCCACGGCCGCGTGGGACGGCACCCGCATGGAGAGCAGCTGGTGCGCGCCCATCCGCAACGCGTCGCGGACCGGGGCGTCCAACGGCTTGTCGACGAGGGCCGCCAGGACCGCGTCGTAGGCGCCCTGCATGCGCAGGGTGCCGGAGGCGAGCTCCGTCGCGAACGCCGCGTCACGCGGTGACAGCCGGCGCTCGCGAAGCACCCGGGCCAGTTCGAGGTTGGCGTAGGCCTGGGAGGAGTCCACGGCTCGGATGACGTCGAACGCGGCTCGGCGGGCGATGTCGCCGCGTGCCTCAGGCACGGTCGTGCTCACGCAACAGCGCCGGCGCGGCGCAGGACCGCCAGGCGTCGGCGATGACCTCCGTGAGCTCGGCACGGGTGATCTCGCCCAGCCGTGACAGGGACACCAGGACGGCGTGGCTCCGGTCGAAGTGCGGCACGGTGAAGAACGGGCCCTCCGCCTCCACCAACTCCTCCTTGGCCCCGGCCGACGGGGTCTGGACGACCAGGAGGTCGGTGTAGGGCTCACCGGTCGCGGGGTCGATCGCGGTGGAGCGGGGGTGGCGGTACAGCACGAAGCCGCGACCGCGCCGTTCGCCGCCTCGCATGGCGTGGAGCACCAGCCAGGTGGGCACGTCTCCCCAGGTCGTGCCGAACCAGGTCTCCGGCAGGGCGGCACAGATCGGGTCGACGTCCTCGGGGCGGGCCGGGCGGTCCCCGGGGGGCGCCGCGCGGCTCATCCGCCCAGCCGCGTGCCCGGCTCCGGTCGCGACCCGCGGGCCCAGTCGGCGGCCGGCATCAGCTTCTTGCCGAACGCCTTGACCAGGCCCAGGCGCACGGCCGTGGTGCCGGTGCCGACGTGGACGGCGTTCTTGCCGAGGGCCAGCTCCCCCGGGGCGAGCCCGTCGACGGCGGCGTCGGGAGTGACCGGCTCGACCTTCATCCGCTCACCGTCCAAGGTGGTCCAGGCGCCGGGGAAGGGCGTGCAGGCCCGCACCTGGCGGTCGATCGCCACGGCGGGCTGGGTCCAGTCGATGCGGGCGTCGTCGACCTCGATCTTGGGCGCGAAGCTGACCCCCTCGGCCGGCTGCGGTCGCGCCTCCAGGGTGCCGTCGGCGATCCCGTCGAGCGTCTGCACCAGCAGCCCGGAGCCGCCCTCGGCGAGCGTCGCGAGCAGCGATCCGGCGGTGTCGTCCGGCCGCACCCGCTGGGTCATCACGCCGTACGTCGGACCGGCGTCGAGCTCCTTGACGATGCGGAAGGTCGTCGCGCCGGTCACCTCGTCACCTGCCCACAGCGACCACTGCACGGGCGCCGCGCCCCGCCACGACGGCAGCACGGAGAAGTGCAGGTTGATCCAGCCGTGCTCGGGAATGTCGAGGGCCGACTGCGGCAGCAGGGCGCCGTACGCCAACACCGGGCAGCAGTCCGGGCGCAATCCCCGCAGCTCGTCCTGGAAGGCCGGATCGCGCGGGTGCTCGGGCTTCAGCACCGGTACGTCGGGCAGGTGCTCGACCGCCCAGGCCGCGACCGGTGAGGGGGTCAGCCGCCGCCCCCGGCCGGCGGGGGCGTCGGGGCGGGTCACGATGCCGACGATCTCGTGACGGCTGCCGCGCAGCGCCTCCAGCGCCGGCAGGGCGACCTCGGGGGTGCCGGCGAACACGACCCGCAGGCCCGGAGTCTCAGCCATCAGATGCCGAATCCGTTCGTGGCGTGCGGGGAGACCTTCACGATCGGCGCCGGCTCGCCGAACCACTCCGACTCCCGGATCAGGCGCATCGCCTCCCGGCGGGCGTCGCGGTCGAGCCGGTCGATGAAGAGGATCCCGTCGAGGTGGTCGGTCTCGTGCTGCAGCGCCCGGGCGAGGAGCTGGGAGCCCTCGACGAGCTTCGGCTCGCCGTACATGTCGACGCCGTGCGCGACGACGTGCGCGGCGCGCCGGCAGGCGATTGTGTTGCCCGGGATCGACAGGCAGCCCTCGGGTCCGTCCGGGATGTCCTCGGAGAGCCGCAGCGTCGGGTTGACGAGGGAGCCGGGCTCGCCGTCGACGTGCCAGGTGAACACCCGGAGCCCGACGCCGAGCTGCGGCGCGGCGAGGCCTGCGCCCGGAGCGTCCATCATCGTGTCGGTCAGGTCCGCGACCAGCGTGCGCAGCTCCTTGTCGAAGTCGACGACCGGCATCGCCGGGGTCCGCAGGACCGGGTCGCCGAGGAGCCGGATGGGACGGACGGGCACGGGTCCTCCGTTCGGGGAGACGACGAGACGACCCCGGGAGCCTACCGGCCGACGAGGGCGCGGTCCGCTCACCCGAGCGCGGCCGGCTCCACCTCGACGCGAAGGTGGGGTGCCTTGCGGGCCGCGCGCAGCGATTGCATCTCTCGCAGCGACGTCGACAGCGCCGCTCCCTGGCCGCGCGGCACCCGGACCAGGTAGCGGACCCGATCGCGATCCTCGAGACCGGGTCCGGTGCGGCTGTCGTCGGGCACCGGCCCGAGGACCTCGGCGCCGGCAGGCAGCCGTCCGTCGTCTCGCAGCGCAGCGACGGCTGCGTC
>JBQCCW010000195.1:0-7450 GCA_051961835.1 Marmoricola sp.
CGCACGGCGAGGCCGAGCACCCCCGCGCCGCAGCAGAGGTCAACGATCAGTGGCGGCTGCGCGCGGACCCTCGCCCATCGCGCAGCCTCCTCGACGAGCGCCGCGCTGCGTTGGCGCGGGACGAACACGCCGGGGGCGACCCGGTACCGCGCGCCATGGAAGTCGACGAACCCGAGCAGGTGCTCCAACGGCTCGCCGGCGACGCGCCGCCGCACGAGCACCTCGAGGCGGTCGCCCGTCGCGTGCGCGCGGAGCAGCCGGGCCTCGTCCTCGGCGAAGACGCAGCCCGCCGCCCGAAGGCGGCCGACGAGCGGATCCATGGCGCCACGGTAGGCACCGCGGGCGCACCCGGCGCGGCCACCCGGTGGCCGGACGGCGAGGTGTTGTGAAAACGAGAACGTGTTCTAGTATTGCTCGCACGCGCCGCCGCGCCATCCCCACGTCAGGAGAGACCGATGAGCAGCTCCGCACCCCAAGCCGTCCTCGACGGCGTCCGTGACCTCCTCCCGACCTTCCGCGACCGCGCCGACGAGACCGAGCGGCTGCGGGTCGTCCCCGAGGCGTCGGTCAAGGAGCTCGAGGAGACCGGGTTCTTCCGTCTCCTGCAGCCCCGGCGCTTCGACGGCTTCGAGGCCGACCCGGTGACCTTCTACACCGCGGTGCGTGACATCGCCTCGGCCTGTGGCTCGACGGGGTGGGTCTCCAGCGTGGTCGGCGTGCACCCGTGGCAGGTGGCGCTCTTCGCCGACGAGGCGCAGCAGGCGGTCTGGGGTGACGACACCACGACGCGGCTCAGCTCGTCCTACGCACCCACCGGCAAGGCGACGGCGACGGACGGCGGCTATCGGCTCTCCGGCCGGTGGAGCTTCTCCTCCGGCTGCGACCACTGCCAGTGGGTGTTGCTCGGCGGCCTGGTGTTCAACGCCGAGGGCCAGGTCGTCGACTTCAAGACGTTCCTGCTGCCCCGCGACCACTACACGATCGTCGACGTGTGGCACATGGTCGGCCTGGCCGGCACCGGCTCCAACGACATCGTCGTCGACGACGTCTTCGTGCCCGAGGCGTTCACGCTCTCGATGAGCCAGACCGGCCAGTGCAAGGGCCCCGGCCAGGAGCAGAACACCGCCGACCTCTACAAGCTGCCCTTCCACTCGATCTTCACCGGCACGATCACCACCCCGATCATCGGCATGGCGCGGGGCGCCTACGCCGAGCACGTGGAGATGCAGCAGAAGCGCGTGCGTGCGGCGTACCTGGGGGAGAAGGCGTCGCTCGACCCCTTCGCCGCCGTGCGGATCGCGCGTGCCTCCAGCGAGATCGACGCGGCCTGGGCGCTGCTCGTCAACAACATCCGCGAGGAGATGGCTCACGTCGAGCGCGGGGAGCAGATCCCGCTCGGCCTGCGGCTGAAGGTGCGCCGCGATCAGGTGCTGGGCAGCCAGCGCGCGATCGACGCGATCGACGCGCTGTTCGAGGCCTCCGGCGGGCGCGCTCTGGCGACCGGCACCTACCTGCAGCGGGCCTGGCGCGACGCCCACGCGGGCCGCGTCCACGCCGCCAACGACCCCGAGCGCGCACTGCAGATGTTCGGCGCTCACGAGTTCGGCCACAAGGTCGACCCAGGAATGTACTGACACCTCACGAAGATCGCTTCGCTTGCCCTTCCGCGGGGACCCCGAGTCCTTCGCGCGACCCTAGGAGTTACATGGCCCTCCACAGGCGGGACGTCGTCCGCAGCGCTGAGGTCGAGACCGAGCACGGTGCGGCGACGATCGCGTACTACGAGGCCGGCAGCGGCGCCGAGGGGGCCTTGCCGCTGGTGATGCTGCACGGGGGCGGGCCGGGGGCCTCCTCGTGGTCGAACTTCGGGCCGGCGCTGCCCGGCTTCGCCGAGGACTTCCGCACGATCCTCATCGACCAGCCCGGCTTCGGCGCCTCGGACAAGCCGGAGGTGGTGGGCAACTACTACCGCTTCTCCGCCGCCTACGTGCTGGCCCTCCTCGACGAGCTCGGCATCGAGAAGGTGCACCTGCTCGGCAACAGCCTCGGTGGCGGTACGGCGATGCGGCTGGCACTGATGGCGCCCGAGCGCGTCGGCCGGCTGGTGCTGATGGGCCCCGGCGGGCTCTCGCTCAACCTGTTCCACGCCGACCCGACCGAGGGCGTCAAGCGCCTCATGGAGTTCGGTGCGGCGCCGAGCCGGGAGGCTCTGCGCGCGTTCATCTCCACGATGGTCGTCAACCAGGCCCTGGTGACCGACGAGCTCGTCGAGGAGCGGTTCGCCGACGCCACGGCGCCGGGCGCACGCGAGGCGATGGCATCCATGGGCCGGTCGTTCTGGAACCCGGAGACCGCCGAGGACGGCATGTTGTGGCGCGAGGCCCACCGGCTGCGCAAGCACACGCTGCTCACGTGGGGCCGCGAGGACCGCGTGAACCCGCTCGACGGTGCCGTGGCAGCGCTCAAGCTGATCCCGAAGGCGCAGCTGCACGTGTTCGGCAACTGCGGGCACTGGGCACAGATCGAGGCGGCCGAGGAGTTCCGCGAGATCACCACGGCCTTCCTCCGCCGCCACACCGAGCGTCCGAGGGAGAGGGCACTGTGACCATCGACATCCGCTCCATGGGCTACATCAGGGTCGCGAGCACCGACCTCGACGCCTGGCGCACCTTCGCCGAGAAGGTGCTCGGGCTCGCGGTCGGTCGCGGCCCCAGCGAGCACAACCTCTACTACCGGATCGACGAGGTCTCCGCGCGGCTGGTCGTGTTCCCCGCCGAGCGCGACGAGCTCGCGTGCGTCGGGTGGGAGCTCGCGGACCACCAGGCACTCCAGGACGCCCGGGAGCACCTGCAGAAGGCGGGCGTCGACTTCGAGGACGGGACTCCCGAGGAGCTTGCGGAGCGCCGCGTGCAGGAGCTGGTGCGGTTCACCGACCCCTGGGGCAACGTCTTCGAGCTGTTCCACGGCATCACCTACGAGTCCCGGCCGGTCGTGACGCCGTACGCCGCGCACTTCGTGACCGCCGATCAGGGGATGGGCCACGTGGTCCTGCCCGTCCTCGACGACGTCGAGGCGCTGCGCTTCTACACCGAGGTCCTCGGCTTCCGCCTGCGCGACTCGATGAGCATGCCCGGCGAGTTCGTGGGCAAGGAGCCCGGCTCGAAGGTCTGGCTGCGGTTCCTCGGCGTGAACCCTCGCCACCACAGCCTGGCGTTCCTCCCGATGCCGAACCCGAGCAAGTGCGTCCACGTCATGCTCGAGGTCGACAAGCTCGACGACGTCGGCCGGGCGCTGGAGCGGGTGCGCAAGCATCAGGCGCCGCTGTCGGCGACCCTGGGCCGGCACATGAACGACGAGATGGTCTCGTTCTACGTGAAGTCGCCCGGCGGCTTCGACGTGGAGTTCGGCTGCGAGGGACTGACCGTCGACGACGCCCGGTGGGTGGCGCGCGAGTCGACCGCCGTGTCCTACTGGGGCCACGCCTTCGGGCAGTCGGCGTAGTCGGACCGAGCCGTGACAGACTCGTCCCTCGTGTCGAGCTCATCACCGGTCCCGGAGGGGATGAACCCCGACGCCGCCCGGACCTGGCCGAGCAGCGAGCTGATCGAGTCGTGGTTGGGCGACACGGTCTACGACGTCCAGCTGCGTCCCGGGGAGGACTCGGCGGTCCCCGTCGACGACCCGCAGCGCGCCGAGGCGGCCCGGCACTTCCGCGACGTGCTCGGCCGGTTCGCCAGCGGCGTCACCGTGGTGACGTCGACCAGCGACGGTGAGCCGGTCGGCATGACGTGCCAGTCGTTCTCCAGCGTGTCGCTCGAGCCCCCGCTCGTGCTGTTCTGCCCGGCTCGGACGTCGCGCGCCTGGCCGCTGATCCAGCGGTCGGGACACTTCTGCGTCAACCTGCTCGCCCACGACCAGGCCGAGATCTCCAACCTGATGGCCACCAAGGGCATCGACAAGTTCGCCTCGGTGGAGTGGCAGCGGTCGCAGGCGACCGGCTCGCCGCTCCTCGCCGGCATCCTGGGCTACGTCGACTGCAGCATCGAGGCCGTTCACGAGGCCGGCGACCACTACATCGTCGTGGGTCGCGTGGAGGACCTCGACACGATGGACGCACCCGAGCCACTGCTGTTCTTCCAGGGTCGCTACTCCCGTCCCGAGCAACACGAGGCCTGAGCACGCACCCCGCGGGGTACGTCATCGCCATGAGCGACGAACCCCGTGCCGAGGACGCCTGGCCCACGCACTGCCCGGAGTGCGGAACGACGTTGCAGCAGGCGACCGTCGACCTCGACGAGACCAACCGCGACGACCCGGAGTTCCAGGCCGGCGAGATGGTGCGTGTCGACTTCTGCCCCAATCCCGACTGCCCCACGCACGCCCAGGGCTGAGGGCGCTCGGCGGGGTCGGTCAGTCGGCCAGGGCCTCGATCGCCTCGTGGATGCTCAGCGTGCGCTGGGCCGACTCGACGTGCAGGTTCTCGATCATCCGGCCGTTGTAGGTGACGACGCCCGAGCCCTGGCCGTCCTCCCACGCCTGCAGGATGCCGCGCGCGTCCTCGACCGCCTGCTCGGAGGGCGCGAAGGCCGCGTTGGCGCCCTCCACCTGGCCGGGGTGGATCAGCGTCTTGCCGTCGAAGCCCATCTCCCGGCCCTGGCGGCACTCGGAGCGGAACCCGTCGGTGTCCTTGACGTCGTTGTAGACGCCGTCGAGGACGGCGATCCCTGCGGCACGGGCGGCCAGGACCGACAGCGACAGCGCGGTCAGCAGGGGAGCACGGCCGGGGACGTGCTCGGCGTACAGCTCCTTGACCAGGTCGTTGGTGCCCATCACCAGGACCGCGAGCCGGTCGGAGGCCGTGGCGAGCTCGCGCACGTTGAAGATCGCCTCGGGTGTCTCCACCATCGCCCACAGACGCGTGTGCGCCGGCGCTCCCGCGCGCTCCATCGCCTCGACCAGTGAGCGCACCTCCTCGGCACTGTTCACCTTCGGCACCACGATGCCGTCGGGGCCGGACTGCGCGGCCGCCGCCAGGTCGTCGTCGTGCCACTGGGTGCCGATGCCGTTGACGCGGATCGTGAGCGTGCGCTGGCCGTAGGCGCCGCTCGACACGGCGGCGCACGCGGCCACGCGGGCGGCGGGCTTGGCGTCCGGCGCGACCGCGTCCTCGAGGTCGAAGATGACACCGTCGATCGGCAGTGTCTTCGCCTTCTCCACCGCCTTGGCGTTCGAGCTCGGCATGTAGAGAACCGAGCGCAGTGGAGTGAAGTCGCTCATGCGTCGACCTCGATCGCGTCGTACTGCTTCTTCAGCTCGGGGTCGGAGGCCGCAAGCTGCTCGGCCAGGTCCACCATCACGCGGCACTGCTTGACCGACGCGTCGTCCTCCATCTTGCCGTCGATCATCACCGCGCCGGTGCCGTCGCCCATCGCCGCGATGACCCGCTTGGCGTGGGCGACGTCCTCGACGCTGGGGGAGAACACCTTGTTCGCGATCGCGATCTGCGCGGGATGCAGCGACCAGGCGCCGACGCAGCCGAGCACGTAGGCGTTGCGGAACTGGTCCTCGCAGGCCACTGTGTCCTTGATGTCCCCGAACGGGCCCCAGTAGGGGAAGATCCCGTGCATCGCACACGCGTCGACCATCCGCGCGATCGTGTAGTGGTAGAGGTCCTGCTGATAGGTCGAGCGTGGGGCGTCGTACTCGAACCCGCCCTCGGCCGTTCGGGGCGCGTCCTCGCGCACCAGATACCCCGGGTGCGGCCCGCCGACCCGGGTCGTCTTCATCCGCCGGTCCGCGGCGAGGTCGGCCGGGCCCAACGAGAGGCCCTGCATCCGTGGCGAGGCGCCGCAGATCTCCTCGATGTTCGCCACGCCGCGCGCGGTCTCCAGGATCGCGTGCACGAGGATCGGCCGGTCGAGCCCGGCCTTGGCCTCGAGCTGGGCGAGGATCTGGTCGACGTAGTGGATGTCGGCGGGGCCCTGCACCTTGGGCACCATGATCACGTCGAGCTTGTGGCCGATCGCCGGCACGAGCGTCGTGAGGTCGTCGAGGACCCACGGGCTGTCCAGGCTGTTGATCCGGGTCCACAGCTGGGTGGGGCTGTCGGGGCCGCCGAGGCCGTCGACCTCCTGACCGATCGTCGCCAGGCCCTCGCGGGCGGCCTCCTTGTTCTCCGCCTTGACGGCGTCCTCCAGGTTGCCCAGGAGCACATCGACGTGGCCGACCATGTCGGGCACCTTGGCCGCCATCTTCGGGTTGCCCGGGTCGAAGAAGTGGATCGCGCGGCTCGGCCGGGCCGGGATCTCGCGGAGCGGTTGCGGTGCGCCGACGGCGAGGGGGGCGAAGAAGTCCTTGGCGGTACGCATGGGCCGGACGCTAGCAGCGGCTCACCGACCGCCGGTATGACGGGCACCACGCGTGCCGACCTCAGTCGGCGTCGCGGATCCGCCCGGCGTCGAGCCGGATCTCGCGGTCCGCCTCCGCAGCCGCCTCCGGGTCGTGGGTGGTCATCACCACCACCGCACCTCGGGCCGCCTCGGTCCGCAGCAGGGCCACCATCCGGGCCCGGTTCACGGCATCGAGGTCGCTGGTCGGCTCGTCGGCAAGCAGGACCGCGGGTTGGAGGGCGAACGCGCGCGCGAGGGCCACGCGCTGCTGCTGACCGCCGGAGAGCTCCTCGACGAGGTGCGAGCCGGACTCCTCCAGGCCGACGAGGTCGAGCGCCGCCCCGGTACGTCGTACCGCCTCAGCAGGAGGCACCCCGAGGGCGAGCTGTGGCGTGAGCACGTTCTCACTCGCCGTGAGCCCGGTGGCCAGACCGTTGCCCTGCGGCACCAGCGCGACGCCCGTGGCCGCCGCGGCGCCGCGACCGCCCACCTCGCGCCCGTCCAGGAGCACGCGCCCACCGGCCGGGCGCAGCGCGCCGGCGAGGGTCCACAGCAGCGTGGTCTTCCCGGCGCCCGACGGCCCGGTCACGGCGAGGAACTCCCCGGCCGACGCCCGGAGCGTCACGCCGTCCAGCGCCACGACGGAACCGTAGGTCACCCGCAGGCCCTCGCCCCGCAGCAGCGGCGCGCCGGTCATCGCTCGACCTCCCCGGGCGCCGCGTCGCCTGGCTCCGGTACGAGGGTGTAGCGGCCCTCTGCGTCGGGGTGGAAACGCAGCAGGGTGCCGGGAGGCAGGTCGGCGAGCGCATGCGCCGGCAGCGGCAGGAAGCCGTCGGCCGTGACGACGGCGTACTCCTCGCCGCTGCGGCCCTCGCCCCCGATCCGGCCGTCGCGGATGGTGACGGTGCGGGGGAGGCGCGCGGCGACCGCGGGGTCGTGGGTGACGAGCACGACGGTCGTGCCCTGGTCGCGGGCCTGCTCGATGAGCTGCCACGTCTCGCGCCGGGCGATCGGGTCGAGCCCCTGGGTGAGCTCGTCGAGGAACACAAGCCTCGGGCGGT
>JBQCCW010000196.1:0-12330 GCA_051961835.1 Marmoricola sp.
GCCGGCTTCCTGCAACCGGTCCACCGCGACTGTGTCGTCCCAGTCGTCGGTGGCCTGCTCACGGATCCGGGCGGCGACCGGCGTCCAGTCCGGACGCACCTGCGCACCCCCGGCGCTGTCGGAGACGCGGCGGCCTTCGGCGAGCAGGTTCGCCGCGTGGATCATCATCTTGCTCGGCACGCAACCGTAGTAGGGGCACTCTCCCCCGACGAGTCGCCGGTCGATGCCCACCACCGACAGACCGGCCGTGGCCAGCTCGGTGGCGATGTGCTCGCCGCCGGGCCCCAGGCCCAGCACGACGACGTCGCAGTCCACTGTCTGGGTCGTGCGCTCCTCGGCCATGGCGACGAGTCAAGCCCGCCGCCGGGCCCCAGACAACCGGCGGTCAGGGCAACCGGCGGTCAGCACGACGAGCGGTCAGCGCGAGAGGTGCCGGGCGCGCACCAGCGCGAACAGGCCGTAGCAGCCGATGCCGAGCGCGACGAGCGCCAGCAGCCAGGGCCCGAAGGGCTGCTGGACCACCTTGTGCAGCGCGACGTCGAGCCCACCGGACTTGTGCGGGTCGTGCGTCACCGCGGCGTAGCAGAACAGTGCCGCGACCACGAGGAAGGCGACCCCCTTCGCCACCGACCCCGCAGCGCCGAGGAACAGGTACGCGCGACCGCTCTCACCCGACCGGCCCTCGGCGTCCAGCTTCTTGGCCATCCGGCCGGTCACGCCGCGCCACACCATGACGCCGCCGTAGACCGCGATGCCGAGCCCGACGAGCCCCACGAGCACCTGACCGGCGGGGAGGTCCATCAACCGGGCCGTCCAGCTGCGGGTGTGGGAGTGACTGGAGCCGCCGGCCGCCACCCGGAGTCCGCTGACTCCGATCCCGGCGTAGATGAGCGCCTTGCCCACGTCGGCCGCCCGCAGGCCCCATCGCGCGGCGTCGTCGTGGTCGCGGTGTCCGGTGAGACCGTCGACCAGCCGCCAGAGCGCCAGCAGGAAGAGCCCGATGGCCACCGCCAGCAGCAGGCCGTGACCGAACGGTTGGCGCGCCAGCTCGTGCAGGGCGCCCTGGGAGGAGGCATTGCCGCCGCCTCCGCCGAAGGCGATCCGGAGCGCGAGGAACGCGATCAGCAGATGCATCACGCCGTAGGCGACGAGACCGGCACGGGCGGCGCGGTCGATCCAGACGCTGCGTGAGGCCCGCTGGCCCGCGCGCGCGACATCCTGCACACCCATCAGCCGCCCTCCTCGGTCATGGCTGGGACCACGATGACGCAGGAGGCAGGTCGCGCGCCATGGTGATCAGTGGGACAGGTGCCGGGCGCGGATGAGACAGAACAGTCCGAAGCACGCGATGCCGGCTCCGACGGCCGTCAGCAGCCAGGGCCCGAACGGCTGCCCCAGCAGGTCGTGCAACGCCACGTCCAGGCCTCCCGACTTCCGAGGGTCGTGGGTGACCGCGGCGTAGCAGACGAGCCCCGCCACGATCAGGAAGGCGCCCCCCTTGGCGGCGTGGCCGACCCCGCCGACGACCAGATTGATCCGGCCGGACCGACCGGTGCGGCCCGAGCGGTCGAGCTGCTCGGCCGTCTTGCCGCTCAGGCCCGTCCAGATCAGGATGCCCCCGATGACGGCGATCACGAGGCCGACGACTCCCACCAGGACCTGGCCGGCCGGCGCGTCCATCAGGCGCGCTGTCCACGCTCGCGTGTGGGGACGGCTTGCCGAGCCCAGAGCGACCCGCACCGCGCTGTAGCCGAGGACGGCGTAGGTGATGCCGGAGGCGAAGTCCACGACGCTACGGCCCCAGCGCGAGACCCCGTCGTACTCCCGGTGGCCGAAGAGCCCGTCGAGGATCCGCCACACCACGAGCAGCGCGAACCCGACCGCGACCCCGAGCAGCATCGCCCGTCCGAACGGCTGTCGCGCCAGGGTCTGCAGCGCCCCGGAGGAGTTCGCATGCCCGCCACCGCCGGTCGCGAGGCGCAGACAGATCCAGGCCAGCAGCAGGTGCAGGAGCGCGTAGGCGACCAGTCCTGCTCGGATGGCCCGGTCGAGTGCGGTGCTGCGCTCCGCCTGACGCCCGGCCTGCGCGACATCCTCGGCCTCCATCCACGCCCTCCTCTGTGAGCCCCGAGAGACGCCGATGGCGCAGGACGGGAGTCCTGCGCCATCGGAGAGGCTCAACTCAGCTGAAGGCGTCCTTGACCTTCTCGCCTGCCTGCTTGAGGTCGGACTTGCTCTGGTCCTTCTGACCCTCGTGCTTCAGGGAGTCGTCGTCGGTGGCCTTGCCGAGGGCCTCCTTGGCCTCGCCGATCTTCTCGTCGGCCATGTTCTGGAGCTTGTCGCCGTCACCCATGGACGTCTCCTTCTCTCGGTTCCGGTACGCCGACCGCCGTCGGCCGGACACCGAGATCGTGCCCCGCGGGCACGGCTCGAAACGCCTCAGGAGGCGGCCAGGCCCGCCTTGTCGCGCTGCACGTGACCGAGCACACCGTTGACGAAGGCCGGAGAGTCGTCGGTCGACAGCTCGCGGGCCAGTTTCACCGCCTCGCTGATCGCAACGGCGTCGGGCACGTCGGAGACCTCGAGGATCTCGAAGGTGCCCAGCCGCAGCAGGTTGCGGTCCAGAGCCGGCATCCGCTGCAGCGACCATCCCTCCGCGTAGGAGGCGATCACTTCGTCGAGGCGGGTCCGGTGCGCGTCGACGCCGGTCACCAGCTCGATCGTGTAGGGGTTGACGCGCTCGACCGACGTGCGGTGCTCGTCGAGCTCCTCGGCGACCGAGCGGCCCCGGAGCTCGGCGGCGTAGAGCACGTCGAGCGCGCGCTTGCGGGCCTTGGTCCTGGCTGCCATGGCGGGGTTGTCAGCCCTTGACGCGGCCGAGGTAGGAGGAGTCGCGGGTGTCGACCTTGATCTTCTCGCCCTGGTTGACGAACAGCGGCACCTGGATCTCGTGGCCGGTCTCCAGGGTCGCCGGCTTGGTCCGACCGGTGGCGGAGTCGCCGACCACGCCCGGCTCGGTGTAGGTCACCTCGAGCTCGACCGAGGCGGGGAGCTCCACGAACAGCACGCGGCCCTCGTTGGTGGCGACGATCGCCTCCTGGTTCTCCAACAGGAAGTTGGCGCCGGCGCCGACGATCTCCGGGTCGATCTCGAGCTGGTCGTAGGTGCCGGTGTCCATGAAGACGTAGTTGGTGCCGTCGTTGTAGAGGTACTGCATCGTGCGACGGTCCACGGTGGCCGTCTCGACCTTGGTGCCGGCGTTGAAGGTCTTGTCGACGACCTTGCCCGACTCGACGTTCTTGAGCTTGGTGCGCACGAAGGCGGGGCCCTTGCCCGGCTTGACGTGCTGGAACTCCACCACAGCCCAGAGCTGGCCGTCGATGTTCAGCACCATGCCGTTCTTCAGGTCGTTGGTCGTTGCCATGGGCGCGTGCGTCCTCCGGGATCGAGACGAGGGTGGGTCGGCCCGAGCGGGCCAGCAGACGAGTCTACCGGTCCGCCGGCAGTGCCTCGGCGAGCAGCACGAGCGCCTCGCGGTAGCCCTCGACACCGTGGCCCGCGATGGTGGCGAACGCGTGCGGCTCGACGTGGGAGGTGTGCCGGAACTCTTCGGGCCGCTGCTTGGGATCGGAGAGGTGGACCTCGACCAGCGGCGCGGTCAGCTGCGCGCAGGCGTCGTAGAGGGCGAGGGAGGAGTGGGTCCAGGCGGCCGCGTTGAGCACGACCGGCGTCGCCTCGTCGGCGGCTCGGTTCAGCCAGTCGAGCAGGTCGCCCTCGTGGTTGGTCTGCCGCACCTCGACCGCGAGGCCGAGCTCGGCGCCCCAGGCGACGCAGCGCTCGACCAGCTCGTCGTAGGTCGTGGTGCCGTAGATCTCGGGCTGACGGCGGCCCAGACGGCCCAGGTTGGGACCGTTGAGGACCAGCACGCTCCGCCCGCTCCGCGGGCCCGTCACGACCGGCCGCCGATCGCCTCGTAGGCCGCCCGGAGCGCGTCCTCGCCCGGACCGGCGAGCATCCGCGGGGCGGCGACGTCGTCGAGCACCACGAACCGCAGCTGCGAACCGCGGGACTTCTTGTCCACGGCCATCACGGTCCGCACGTCCCCGAACGACAGCGGGGCGTCCGGCGGAGCAGCCAGCTCGGCCACCGAGGTCGGCAGTCCCACCCGGGCGAAGACCTCGCGATGCCGACGTACGACGTCCGGGGAGAGCCGGCCCGCGCGCGCGGCCAGCTCGGCCACGAAGATCGCTCCGAGGGCGACCGCCTCCCCGTGGCGCACCCGGTAGCCGGTGAGCCGCTCCAGCGCGTGCGCGAGGGTGTGGCCGTAGTTGAGCACCTCTCGACCGGGGTGTCCGCCGCTGCCGCCGGTCTCGCGCAGGTCGTCGACGACCACGTCGACCTTGACCCGGATCGCGCGCTCGACCAGCTCGCGCAACACCTGCGAGCCCGGCAGCGCGGCCGGGTCGGTGCCCTCGACGAGTGCCAGGATCTCGGGGTCGGCGATGAACCCGCACTTGACGACCTCGCCCAGGCCCGACGCGAGCTCGGCCGCCGGCAGGCTGTCCAGGATCTCGAGGTCGCAGAGCACCCCGGCCGGTTCGTGGAAGGCGCCGACGAGGTTCTTCCCGGCACCGGTGTCGATGCCGGTCTTGCCGCCGACGGCCGCGTCCACCATGCCGAGGACGGTGGTGGGCACGTGCACGACCGCGACGCCGCGCAGCCAGGTGGCGGCCACGAAGCCGCCGAGGTCCGTGGTCGCTCCGCCTCCGAACGTCACCACCGCGTCGGACCGGGTGAAGCCCTCCTCGCCGAGTGCCTCCCAGCACTGCTCGGCGACGGCGGCGGTCTTGGCGGCCTCGCCGGAGGGGACGCCGAGGGCGAGCACGCCGTAGTGCGGCTGCAGCAGCCGCAGGACCGTCTGGGCCAGCTCGCCCAGGCCGGAGTCGAAGATCAGCGCGACCTTCTCCGGACCGTCGCCGAGCACGGCCGGCAGCCGGTCGAGCAGGTGACGTCCCACGACGACGTCGTACGGCGCGGCGCCGCCCACGTGCAGCACGGTCTCGTCGGTCACCGGTCCTCCTGCAGTCTCGCGATGTCGTCGGCGACCTCGGCGGGGCCGCGCCCGTCGGTGTCGACGGTCCAGCGTGCGACGGCCTGGTAGACCGGGGAGCGCTCGTCGAGGAGCTGCTTCATCCGGCCGCGGACGTTGCCCAGCAGCAGCGGCCGGGAGACGCCGAGGCCCACCCGGTCCGCGGCGTCGCTGAGTCCGACCTTGAGGAACACCACGTCGTGACCGGCGAGCGCGTCGCGCGTCTCGGCGTCCATCACCGCGCCGCCGCCGAGCGCGAGCACCCCGTCATGACTCCTCAGCGCCTCGGCCACCGCCCGCCGCTCCATCTCGCGGAAGGCCGGCTCCCCGTCCTCCACGAAGATGTCGGAGACCGAGCGGCCGGTGCGCTCCTCCACGTCGTGGTCGGTGTCGCGGAAGCCGACGCCCCACCGCCGGGCCAGCAGCCGACCGACGGTGGTCTTGCCGGCGCCCATGGGACCGACGAGCACGAGCCGGGGTCGGCCTGTCGCCGCAGGAGCGGTCATCGGATTCGAAGAGCGCCGAGATACGCCTCGACGTTGCGACGGGTCTCCTGCACCGAGTCGCCGCCGAACTTCTCCAGCACCGCGTCGGCGAGCACGAGCGCGACCATCGCCTCGGCAACGATCCCGGCAGCGGGCACCGCGCACACGTCGGAGCGCTGGTGGTGGGCGACGGCCGCCTCGCCGGTGGCCACGTCGACGGTGCGCAGCGCCCGCGGCACGGTGGCGATCGGCTTCATCGCCGCGCGCACCCGCAGCACCTCGCCGGTGCTCATGCCGCCCTCGGTGCCGCCGGCGCGACCGGAGGTGCGCGAGAGGCCGTCCTCCCCCGCGACGATCTCGTCGTGCGCCTGGGACCCCGGCGTCGCGGCGAGGGCGAACCCGTCGCCGACCTCGACGCCCTTGATCGCCTGGATCCCCATCAGCGCGCCGGCCAGGCGCGCGTCGAGGCGGCGGTCCCAGTGCACGTGCGAGCCCAAGCCGGGCGGGAGCCCGTGGACGACGACCTCGACCACTCCGCCGAGCGTGTCGCCGTCCTTGTGCGCCTCGTCGATCCGGGCGACCATCGCCGCGGATGCGTCGGGATCCAGGCAGCGCACCGGGTCGGCGTCGAGTCGGTCCACGTCCTCGGGCACCGGGACGACACCGGCGGGGGCGGGAACGCCGCCGAGCTCGACGACGTGGGAGACGATCCGCGCGCCGGTCGCCTGCTCGAGGAACGCCGAGGCGACCCGGCCGAGCGCCACCCGGGCGGCGGTCTCGCGCGCGGAGGCCCGCTCGAGGATCGGGCGGGCCTCGTCGAAGTCGTACTTCTGCATGCCGACGAGGTCGGCGTGTCCCGGCCGCGGTCGGGTGAGCGGCGCGTTGCGGGCCACCGCCTCGAGCTCGGCCGGGTCGACGGGGTCGGCCGCCATCACCTTGTCCCACTTGGGCCACTCGGTGTTGCCGACCTCGATCGCGACCGGTCCGCCCAGCGTCTCACCGTGCCGGAGGCCGCCGGTGAAGCGGACCTCGTCCTGCTCGAACTTCATCCGCGCGCCGCGGCCGTAGCCGAGCCGCCGACGGGCGAGCGCGCCGGCCACGTCGGCCGAGGTCACCCGGACATGGGCGGGCAGGCCCTCGAGGATGGCGACCAGGGAGGGACCGTGGGACTCCCCGGCCGTGAGCCAGCGCAGCATGCGCAGAGTCTTTCATGCAGGGCGGGGCCGGCCCGGCGCCCCCGTCAGTACCCGAGACCGGCCACCACCGCGGGCGCGACCAGCACGCCGAGGATCGCTCCGGCGACCATGAACGGACCGTGCGGGGTCGCGCGCCGGTCGGTGATCCCCACCCGGGCGAGCAGCAGGCCTCCGACGCCGCCGAGCAGGAAGCCCAGCCAGGCGCCGATCAGCGCCACGGGGACGCCCAGGGCACCGAGGGCGATCCCGAGGAGCCCGGAGAGCCGCACGTCGCCGTAGCCCATCCCGCGTGGGTAGATCAGCCAGAGCAGGAAGTACAGGCCGCCCATCAGCGCCCAGCCGATCGCGGCGCGGAACACCACGTCGACGTCGTCGGCAAGGGCCGAGGCGGCGAAGGTGAGCAGCACGACGACCGCGTAGGACGGCGCGATCACCCAGGTCGGCAGCAGCCGGGTGCGCCAGTCGACGAGGCCGAGGGCGACGCCGAGCGGCACCAGGTAGGCCCAGATGACGAGCATGCCGTGCCAGCCCACGGCCGCACCGACGGCGGCTCCGGCGACCGCGGAGGCGGCGCCGAGACGCCACGCGAGTCCGGGCAGCGCCGCGATGTCGGCGTAGCGCTCCTTGGGCGGCGCCGCGGACTCCGTCGGCTCCGGCTCGGGGATCCGCTCCAGCAGGCGCGGGGCAGCGCCGCCGGCCAGGCCGCACACGACGGCCATCACCAGCGCCGCGAGCAGGGGGTCAGGCATCGGCGGTCCTCCTCCGCAGGGTCTCCTCCCCCGCCGCGCGCATCCGCGCCAGGGGTACGTCGGCGACGGGCACGCCGGTCATCAACGCGACCTGCCGCACCGCCTGGTGGACGAGCAGGTCGAGGCCCGAGACCACCACGCTGCCACGCTGGCGAGCGCGACCCGCGAGCGGTGTGGGCCACGGGTCGTACACGACGTCGAAGACCACCGGCGCGTCCAGGGCGTCGACGAGCGCCGGCTGCTGTGCGCTGGCGGGGACGGTCGAGACGAGCACGTCGGCGCGAGCCGGCGTCCCGAGAGTGGCCACCTCGAGGGCGGGCGCGTTCGTTGCCCGGCGTACGACCTCGACGGTCGGCGCGGCCCGCGCCGGGTCCCGGACCAGCAGGGTCGCCTGCGCGCACCCGAGCCGCGCCAGGGCGAGCAGCACCGACGTGGCCGTGGCGCCGCCGCCGAGCACGACCGCGGTGTCGAACGGGCCCTCCCAGCGCTCCTGGAGCGCTGCGACCGCGCCGGGCACGTCGGTGTTCGCGCCGCGGCGACGGCCGTCGTCGTCGTCGAGGAGCACGGTGTTGGCCACCCCCGACAGCGCGACGATCTCGTCGACCTCGTCGAGCAAGGGCACCACCGCACGCTTGAGCGGCATGGTCAGGGACAGTCCTCGCCAGTCCGGTCCCAGCCCGGCGAGGAACCCCGGCAGCCCGTCCTCGCCGACGTCCACCGCGTCGTAGGCCCAGTCCAGGCCGAGTTCGGCGTACGCCGCCCGGTGCAGCGCGGGCGAGAGGGAGTGCGCGATCGGTCTCCCGAGGACCGCGCACCGTCGAGACATCGCTGCCCCTCAGCAGGCGGTCGAGGTCTGGCAGTACTGCCGGAACCGGGCGACCGCCTTCTGGTGGTCGGCGTAGGTCGTGGAGAACACCGTCTCGCCGGTGCGCAGGTTGACCACCACCCAGTAGAGCCACGGCCCGGGCGTCGGGTGCATCGCGGCCTCCAGCGTCGTCGCGCCGGGACTCCCGATCGGACCGGGCGGCAGGCCGGTGTGCTGGTAGGTGTTGTAGGGCGAGGAGTTCGCTCGCTGGGCATCGGTCGTCCAGATCTGTCCGGACACCCCGGCGGCGTAGGAGACGGTGGCGTCCGACTGCAGCGGCATGCCTGCCTTGAGCCGGTTGTAGATGGCGCGGGCGACCTTGGGGTAGTCCTGCTTCCGGCTCGCCTCGTACTCCAGGATGCTCGCCACGGTCACCAGCTGCTCGGGCGTCAGTCCGAGCTTGCGGGCCCCGGCGTCCACACCGAGGCTGCGGTGCTCCGCGACCGTCTTGGCCACCATCTGGCGCAACAGCTGCACGGCGGTCTCGCCGGGCTGGACGGCGTACGTCGCCGGGAAGAGGTAGCCCTCCGGGTTGCCCTTCGCCTCGGCCGGCAGCCCGATCTGCGACGGGTGCGACAGCGCCGCCACCATCGCCGTGCGGGTGATCTTCGTCTTGGCGACGACGGTCTTGACGATGTCGCGGACGCGAGCGCCCTCGGGCACCACGACGGCGCTCTGGACCAGGTTGCTGCGGTCCTCCAGGGCCTTCAACGCGGCGACCGCGCTCATGTGGTGCTCGAGCTGGTAGCTGCCCACCTGGATGCTCGAGGACTTGCTGTCGGCGACCGCGGCATCGGTGAACGCCTGGACGCTCTTGACGACGCCCTGCGCCTTCAGGGTGCGGCCGATGGCGGCGGCGGTGTCTCCTTCGGCGACCTTGACGACCACCGTGCCGGAGCCCGCACCGGTGTAGTCGGGCGGGCCCTCGAAGAGCCCGCTGAGCCGCTGGAACCCGACGACCGCGACCACGGCGAGGACCGCCACGACGGCGACGGCCGCCACGAGCAGGGGCAGGCAGCCACGGCGCGGGCGATCGGCGCGGCGGCGAGAGCCCCGGTGCCCGACGGCCGGCGCCGGCTCGTCGCCGAGCAGGCTGACGCCGTCCTCGGCGCCCTCTTCGGCGCCCTCTTCGGCGCCCTCTTCGGCGCCCTGTTCAGGGCCCTCTTCAGGGCCGGGCTCGAGGTCGCGGGCGGGCTCGGCCTCGCGGGCCGGGTCGTGCTCACTCACGACGGGCTCCTTCGCTGCTCGGTGTGCTCGGGCTGCTCGGTCGACGCCGGCGCGACCGGCTCCCCCGCGAGCCGTCCCGCACTGCGCTCGGTGTCCAGGGCGCTCTGCAAGATGACCACGGCGGCGGCCTGGTCGACCACCGCGCGCCTCTTCTTGCCCTTGCGTCCCCGCTCCCGGAGCACCGCCTCCGCGGACACAGTGCTCAGCCGTTCGTCGACCAGCCGGACCGGGACCGGCGCCACCCGGGCGGCCAGCTGCGCGGCGAACGTGCGCACCCTACCCGCCGCCGGTCCCTCTCCCCCGGACAGCGAGCGCGGCAGACCGACGTAGAGCAGCACCGCACCGTGCTCGGCAGCCAGCGTCGCCAGCCGCTCGAGGTCGCCCTCCCCGCGGGCCACCGTCTCCACGGGCGTGGCGAGGAACGCCGACGGGTCGCTGGCCGCCACGCCGATCCGAGCGTCGCCCGGGTCGACACCGAGCCGCACCCCGCGCGGGGCAGACGCTGCTCTCTCCCCCGTGACCGGCGGGGTCAGCGCGACTCCAGCGCCCGACGGACCGCCGCGACGGCCTCGGCGGTCCGCGCCGTGTCCGCGCCACCCCCCTGGGCGACGTCGTCCTTGCCGCCGCCCTTGCCGCCCAGGACCTCCGCCGCGACCCGGACGAGGGCGTTCGCGGAGATGCCGGCGTCGCGGCCGGCGTCGTTGACCGCGACGACGACGGCGGGCTTGCCCCCGCCGTCGCCGACGATCGCCGCCACCCCGGGCCGGTCGCCGGCGAAGCGGCCGCGCACGTCGAGCGCCAGGGTCCGGACGTCGCCCGCGGTGGCGCCGGGAGCGACGTGGCCGACGAATGCAACACCGCGGACACCCTCGGCGGCCGCCGCGAGATCGCCGCCGGCGGCGAGGAGCTGCTGCAGGCGCACCCGCTCGATCTCCTTCTCCGCGGTGCGCAGCCGGTCGAGGATGTCCTCCACCCTCTCCGGCAGCTGCTCGGGTCGCACCTTCAACACGTCGCTGAGCTGCGCGACCAGGACGTGCTCACGAGCCAGGAAGCGGTAGGCGTCGCCGCCCACCAGCGCCTCGACCCGGCGTACGCCGGACCCGATCGAGGACTCGCCGAGCAGCTTGACCACGCCGAGCTGGCCGGAGCTGAGCGCGTGCGTGCCGCCGCAGAGCTCCCGGGCCCAGTCGCCGACGGAGATGACCCGCACCTCGTCGCCGTACTTCTCCCCGAACAGCGCCATCGCGCCGGACTTCACGGCGTCGGCCTGGCTCATGATCTCGGCGTGCACGGCGAGGTCGGCGAGCACCAGGTCGTTGACCCGGGCCTCCACGTCGGCCATCGCGGACTCCGGGACGGCTCCGGTGGCGGAGAAGTCGAAGCGGAACCGGCCCGGGGAGTTCTCCGAGCCCGCCTGCGTCGCGGTCTCGCCCAGTGCCTCCCGGAACGCCTTGTGCACCATGTGGGTCGCGGTGTGCGAGCGGCTGATCGCGCGCCGGCGCTCCACGTCGACGAGGGCCTGGGCCTGGTCGCCGACGGTCACCTCGCCGTCGAGCACGCGGACCTTGTGCACGATCAGCCCGCGGGCCGGGGACTGCACGTCGAGGACCTCGACGCGGGCGCCGCCGGCGAGCTGCAGCACGCCCTGGTCGGCGAGCTGGCCGCCGCCCTCGGCGTAGAACGGGGTGCGGTCCAAGACGAGCTCGACGCTCTCGCCGGCCGACGCGGCGCTGCGCCGCTGCCCGTCGTCGCCCACGAGCCCGCGCACCGACGCCTCGGAGACGACCTCCTGGTAGCCGGTGAACGCGACCGGCCCGCCCATCTCGTCGGCGATCTCGCGGTAGGCGCCCAGCGAGGTGTGCGCGCCCTTCTTGGCGCGGGCGTCGGCCTTGGCGCGGTCGCGCTGCTCGGCCATCAGGCGCCGGAAGCCCTCCTCGTCGACGGCGAGACCCTTCTCGGCCGCCATCTCCAGGGTGAGGTCGATGGGGAAGCCGTGGGTGTCGTGCAGCGCGAAGGCCGTCGACCCCGACAGCGTGCTGCCACCGCCACGCTGCACCTCGCCGGCGGCGAGGTCGAAGATCTGCGTGCCGGCGCGCAGCGTCTGGCGGAACGCCTCCTCCTCGGCATAGGCGACGGCGGCGATCCGGTCCCACTGGGTGTGCAGGTCGGTGTAGGTCTGTCCCATCCGGTCGCGGCTCACCGGGAGCAGCTCGGGCAACGCCGGGTCCTCGAAGCCGAGAAGCCGCATCGACCGCACGGCCCGGCGCAGCAGCCGGCGCAGGACGTAGCCGCGTGCCTCGTTGCCCGGCGTGACGCCGTCGCTGATCAGCATCATCGAGGAGCGGACGTGGTCGGCGACCACGCGGAAGCGGACGTCGTCCACCCGGTCGGCGCCGTAGCGGCGCCCGGTCAGCTGCTCGGCCCGCTCGATCACGGGGTACATCACGTCGATCTCGTACATGTTGTCCTTGCCCTGCAGCAAGAACGCGACCCGCTCGAGGCCCATCCCGGTGTCGATGTTGCGCTGCGGCAGCGAGCCGGCGATGTCGAAGTCGGCCTTGCTGCGCACGGCCGACAGCTCGTCCTGCATGAAGACGAGGTTCCAAATCTCGATGTCGCGGTCCTCGAGCTGGGTGGGCATGTCCACGCCCCTGGCGGGGAAGTCGGCGTCGGGCCCGTCCGCCGAGCCGCGGTCGTAGAGGATCTCCGAGCAGGGGCC
>JBQCCW010000197.1:0-2088 GCA_051961835.1 Marmoricola sp.
GGCGCTGGCGGGGGTGCTCGATCTCTGGATCGGCGACGGCGTACCGACCGAGCGGAGTAGCGTGCGGCCCGTGACGGAGCATCGGGACGACGCCACGAACGGGTTGGAGCTCGACCGGCTGGACGAGCTGCGCGACCTGGACCCCGGCAACACGGCCTACCTGGACCGCGCGATCGGCAACTTCGTCGCGAACACGCCGGACACGTTCGCGACCATCCGCGACGCGGTCGAGGCCGGTGACGCGCCGACGCTGAAGCAGGTCGCGCACAAGCTGGCCGGCGGCGCCCTGAACCTCGGCGTGACCGCGGCCGGGCGCGCCGCCCAGGAGATCGAGCTCGTCGCCGACACCGGCTCGACCGAGGCCGCGGCGAGCCTGCTCCCCCGTCTCGAGGACGCGCTCGAGCAGGGCCGGACGGCGCTGCTGGCCTACCAGGCGGCGTACTCACGCACCTGACGGGGTATGGCTAGCCGTATGAAGACCATCATCGGCCTCATCGTCCTGATCTGGCTGCTCATCGGTGTCGCCGCCGCGTGGCAGCGCGGCTACTTCGGCAACGACCAGGACGTGAACTGCAAGACCACCGGCGACACCGCGCTCACGATCGTCGCGGGGCCGCTGAACTACGTCGGCGTGAACCCGAAGGTCGACTGCCACGTGAACGTGCCGCAGCCGTCGAGCTGACCCGGCACGATCAGCGGTCCTCGTCGATCGTCGGCGGGGCGGACTCGTCCAGCGCGCCCTGGTTGCCGACGAACGCGGCGACCGGCGGGATGAGCGCCGCCACGACGCTCATCACCACGGCTGCCGTCGTCGACCAGAACCGGACGACGTTCCACGCCAGCAGGATCAGCACCACGCAGGTGCCCATCAGCCAGAAGTAGCGGCGATGACGGGTGCGGCGGTCCATGCTCCGACGCTACGCGCGGTGCCTGACCGGCCCGGTGCAAGGCTGGGGCCATGCGCTACACCAAGCTCGGCCGTACCGGCCTCGACGTCTCCGTCATCACCCTGGGTTGCATGAGCTGGGGCGACTCCTCGCGGGGCGGGCACCCGTGGGTGCTCGACGAGGAGGCCGCCCGCGGCATCATCAAGGACGCGCTCGAGGCCGGCGTGACGGTGTTCGACACCGCGAACGTCTACTCCGCGGGCAGCAGCGAGGAGTTCACCGGTCGTGCGCTGCGGGACTTCGCGCGGCGCGAGGACGTCGTCATCGCGACGAAGGTGCACGGGCGGATGCGGCCGGGACCGTACGGCGCGGGCCTGTCGCGCAAGGCGATCCTGCACGAGATCGACGAGTCGCTGCGCCGCCTCGGGACCGACTACGTGGACCTGTACCAGATCCACCGCTGGGACCCGACGGTGCCGATCGAGGAGACGATGGAGGCCCTGCACGACGTCGTACGTGCCGGGAAGGCGCGGTACCTCGGCGCGTCCTCGATGTGGGCGTGGCAGCTCGCCAAGGCGCAGCACGTCGCCGACGCGAACGGCTGGACGCCGTTCGTCTCGATGCAGGACCACTACAACCTGATCTACCGCGAGGAGGAGCGGGAGATGCTCCCGCTGTGCGCCGACCAGGGCATCGGCGTGATCCCGTGGAGCCCGCTGGCCCGTGGCCGGCTCACGCGCGACTGGGACGAGTCGACAGCGCGCTCGGAGACCGACCGGTTCGGCTCGACGCTCTACCGCGACGAGGACCGCGCGATCGTCGAGGCGGTCGCCCGGGTCGCCGAGCGCCGCGGGGTCTCGCGGGCGCAGGTCGCGCTGGCCTGGCTGCTCCACCAGCCGGCGGTGACCTCGCCGATCGTCGGCGTCACCAAGCCGCACCACCTCTCCGACGCGGTCGCCGCCGTCGACCTCTCGCTCTCGGACTCCGAGCTCGAGGAGCTGGGCGCCGGCTACGAGCCGCACGCGGTGGCCGGTCATGCGTGAGCTCTCGCTGGGGTAGTCCCTGACGTTCTCGGGGTCTGGGAGCGCTCCCGAGCGCTCAAACGTCAGGGACTACCCCGACGAGCCCAACGAGACGGTCTCCCCGCGCCCGACCGGACGCACGCGGGTGGGGGCGTCGCGGGACCGGCAGGCGGTGAGGA
>JBQCCW010000198.1:0-5260 GCA_051961835.1 Marmoricola sp.
TGGACGTCGACGCGCTGCGCTCCTGTGGGGCCAGCTGGTCGGGGTTCATCCCCAGGCACATCGAGCAGCCCGCACCGCGCCACTCGGCGCCGGCCTCCTTGAAGACGACGTCGAGGCCCTCCTGCTCAGCCTGCAGGCGCACCCGCACCGACCCGGGGACCACGAGCAGGCGGGTGCCCTCGGCGACGGTCCGGCCCTTGATCACCTCGGCGGCCGCGCGGAGGTCCTCGATGCGGCCGTTGGTGCATGAGCCCACGAAGACCGTGTCCACGTGGACGTCGCGCATCGGCGTGCCGGGCTCGAGGCCCATGTACTCGCACGCCTTCTGCGCCGCGACGCGGTCCTGCTCGTCGTCGAAGTCGCTGGGCACGGGCACCGTGGCGCCCAACGGGACGCCCTGCCCCGGGTTCGTGCCCCAGGTGACGAACGGCGTCATCTCGCCGGCATCGAGCACGATCTCCTTGTCGAAGACCGCGTCGTCGTCGGTGCGCAGGGTCCGCCAGTGCGCCACGGCGGCGTCCCAGTCCGCGCCGCGCGGCGCCTCCGGGCGGCCCTCGATGTAGTCGAAGGTCGTCTGGTCCGGCGCGATCATGCCGGCCTTCGCGCCCCACTCGATGCTCATGTTGCAGATCGTCATCCGCGCCTCCATCGAGAGCTCCTCGATGGCCTGGCCCCGGTACTCGACGATGTAGCCCTGACCGCCGCCGGTGCCGGCGTGGGCGATCAGCGTGAGGACGAGGTCCTTGGCCGTGACCCCCTCGGGCAGCGAGCCGTTGACCGTGACCGCCATGGTCTTGGGCTTCGCCTGCGGCAGGGTCTGGGTGGCGAGCACGTGCTCGACCTCCGACGTACCGATGCCGAAGGCGATCGCGCCGAACGCGCCGTGGGTGCTGGTGTGGCTGTCTCCGCACACGATCGTCATGCCCGGCTGGGTGAGCCCGAGCTGCGGGCCGACGACGTGGACGATGCCCTGCTCGACGTCGCCGAGCGGGTGCAGGCGCACTCCGAACTCGGCGGCGTTCTTGCGCAGCGTCTCGACCTGGGTGCGGCTCACCGGGTCCGCGATCGGCTTGTCCCAGTCGACCGTGGGCACGTTGTGGTCCTCGGTGGCCAGGGTCAGATCGGGGCGACGGACCGTGCGTCCCGCGAGGCGAAGCCCGTCGAAGGCCTGCGGGGAGGTCACCTCGTGGATGAGGTGCAGGTCGATGTAGAGGAGATCGGGCTCTCCTGCTGCGCTGCGGACGACGTGCTCGTCCCACACCTTCTCGGCCAGGGTCTTGCCCATCGGCCCTCCCTCTCGCTGTCATGCTCGTGTCGCTCGAACCCGAATACTGTAGCGCTTGCATCCCATCTTCTGAGACGGCAATATTGGCATATGGACACTTCGAGCGGAGTCGGCGTCCTCGACAAGGCCGCCCTCGTGCTGGCAGCTCTTGAGTCGGGGCCCGCCACGCTGGCCGGGCTCGTCGCGGGGACCGGACTCGCCCGCCCCACCGCCCATCGGCTCGCCGTCGCGCTGGAGCACCACCGGCTGGTGGCCCGCGACATGCAGGGGCGGTTCGTCCTCGGCCCTCGGCTGGCCGAGCTGTCCGCAGCCGCGGGCGAGGACCGGCTGCTGGCCTCGGCGGGCCCGGTGCTCGCCCGCCTGCGTGACATCACCGGCGAGTCGGCTCAGCTGTGGCGTCGTCAAGGCGACCATCGCGTGTGCGTCGCCGCGGCGGAGCGGCCGTCCGGCCTGCGCGACACGATCCCGGTCGGCTCCCAGCTCACCATGCGTGCCGGCTCCGCCGCGCAGATCCTCCTCGCCTGGGAGGACCCGGAGCGGATGCACAAGGGCCTGCAGAACGCGGCGTTCTCCGCCACGGCGCTGTCCGGCATCCGCCGGCGGGGGTGGGCGCAGTCGGTGGGCGAGCGCGAGCAGGGCGTCGCCTCGGTGTCTGCTCCGGTCCGCTCCCCCAGCGGAAAGGTGATCGCGGCGGTCTCGGTCTCCGGCCCGCTCGAGCGGCTCACGCGCCAACCCGGCCGCATGCATGCCCCCGCGGTGCTCGCCGCCGCCGAACGGCTCTCGGAGTCGCTCCGGCGCGCTGCCACGGAGTGAGCTGACACCGCGATTGGAAGGGCGAGACCGTCTCCGAGCGGCCTCACCTCACGGTGCCCCGCGGGCGTCGCTCGACGCCACTCCTGAGGAGGAGCTGACTTCATCCACCTGGCGTATGCCCATTGCGCCGTCTGGCGGATCAACTCCACCGCCGCCGCCGCTTACGGTCGAGGCGGTCTCGGATGACGCCAAGGAGTGGGTCCCATGCACACACAGCGCCTCGCTGCGGCCCACCGGCGGTCCCCTCGCCGCACCTTCCTGCTCGCCCCCCTCGTGCTCGCGCTCGTCGCCGCCGTGGTGGGCGTGACGCCCGTGGCCCACGCCGACGGGATCGTCGACGAGGTGCACTACACGTTCACGAGCGAGACCTCGGTGGCGATCGACTGGCGGGGCACGCCGACCGATGTGCGCTGGGGTACGACGAGCAGCTACGGCAGCGTCGCGACCGGCACCGCCCCCCAGTGGACGCCCTGGTCGTCGGCGGGACCGTTCTGGCAGACCGAGATCACCGGACTCGCGCCGGGAACGACGTACCACTACTCGATCGGCGGCGGACCCGACTACACCTTCCACGCCCCGCCGACCGGCAGCTACCGGTTCGACGCGATCGGCGACATCGGCGACACCACGACGTACGGGCACCTCGCGGGGACGCTGAGCGCGATCGCGAGCGACGACCCGTCGTTCGTGCTGATGGTCGGCGATCTGACGTACGCCAACTCCTCGGGCGCCTCGCAGAGCGTGGTCGACCAGCACTTCAACGATGTGATGAACGCCTGGAGCACGCGGGCCGCCTACATCCCCGCGTGGGGGAATCACGAGTGGGACTCGTCCGCCGACGACCTGCGCAACTACAAGGGCCGGCTGCTGATGCCGCACCAGCAGACGTCGCCCAACTCACCGGCGATCTCCTGCTGCGGAGACGACTGGGGCTGGTTCGACGCGGGGCCCGTCCGGTTCATCGACTACCCCGAGCCCTGGAGCGGCGCCTGGACCGACTGGCAGGCCAAGGCCAACACCTTGATGAGCCAGGCCCAGAGCAACCCCTCGATCAAGTACATCGTCACCTACGGCCACCGGCCGGCCTACTCCACCGGCTACCACCCGGGCGACGCCCAACTGGCCTCGATCCTCGACAGCCTCGGAGCCAGCTTCAACAAGTACGTCCTCAACATCAACGGGCACTCCCACGACTACGAGCGGTTCCAGCCGATCCAGGGCGTCACCCACGTGACGGTCGGTGCGTCGAGCTCGCTGGAGGAGCCCTGGTCGAGCACGGACCCCCGGACGGCGTACCGCGCCTTCCACCTGTCCCACCTCCGCGTGGACGTGTCGGACACCGGCATGCGGCTGCAGGCGATCTGCGACGAGAGCTCGTCGAAGGAGACCACGACGTGCAGCCAGGGCTCGGTGATCGACGAGTACACGATCGGTGTGCCGACGCCGGTCCAGCCGGTCTCGGAGTACTACGTCGACAAGACGATGGCGAGCTGCTCCGACGCCGGGCCGGGAACCTCGACGACGCCGTTCTGCACGATCACGAAGGGCGTGAGCCGGCTGCAGCCCGGCAACACGCTCTACATCGGTGACGGGACCTACGCGGAGGCCATCAAGCCGGCGACCTCCGGGACGGCGGGCAGCCCCATCACCATCACCGCGTGGCCGGGCCGACACCCGGTCGTGGGCACGGGCGCGACGTACGGTGCGTATCTCTCCACGCGCAGCTACATCACCGTGAGCGGGCTGAGCGTCAAGGGCACCACGAGCGACGGCATCTACGTCACCAAGAGCGACCACATCACCGTGTCGGGCAACACCGTGACCGGAGCCGGGCAGCCCGCACAGGGCGCGAACGCCAACGGCATCTCGCTGCGCACCACGAACGACTCGACGGTCTCGGGCAACACCGCCGACCACAACGCCGGCCATGGCTTCTACGTGACCAGCACGAGCACCCGCAACGTGCTCAGCGACAACGAGGCCAGCTTCAACGCCTACGGCTGGGAGCGCAACGCCAACGGCATCGACGTCACCGCGCCCGGGAACACGATGCTGCGCAACGTCATCCACGACAACGAGGACAGCGGGCTGCAGTTCTTCACCGGGGGCGACAACGGTCTCGCGGCGCTGAACGTCAGTTACAACAACGGCGACCACGGGATCGACGACCTCAACGTGACCGGTGGCCGCCTGATCTCCAACACGGTGTTCCACAACTGCACGAGCGGCATCAACGTCGAGGGGACCTCGAGCAGCTACATCGTGGAGAACAACATCGCGGTGGACAACGCCGTCTACCCGGCCTACAACGGCATCTCCTGCGCCCGCCGGGCCGGCAACATCGGGGTGTGGGACTCCGCGCCGTCCACGACCACGGTCGACCACAACCTGGTGTACCTGTCGAAAGCGGGCGTGATGTACGCCTACGGCTCGACCTACACCTCCCTGGCCGCGATGCAGGCGGCGACCGGCCAGGAGAAGCACGGCGTCCAGGGCGCCCCGGGATTCACCGACGGGGCGGGGGCGGACTTCCGGCTCACCGCCGGGTCGCCTGCGATCGACCACGGCGACTCGGGCGTCAGCGGCGCCCAGGACCGCGACATCCTCGGCAACCTGCGCGTGGACGACCCGGCCACGCCGAACACCGCCGCCGAGGGCCCGCGCCTCTACGACGACCTGGGGGCCTACGAGTACCAGCCGCCCGCGGCTCCTGCCCCCACGGCACCCACGGCCGCCCTCCAGGTCACCCCTGCGAGCGGCACCACTCCCGTCACGGTGACGGCGGACGCCTCTGGCTCGACCGATCCCCAAGGGCAGGCGCTGACGTACGCCTTCGACTGGGGGGATGGCAGCACGACCACGGCGCAGGCGTCCGCCTCGGCGAACCACACCTACGCCGACGCGGGCACCTACATCCCCACCGTGACGGTGACGGACACCGCCGGCCTGAGCGACACCGCGACAGGGTCGGTGACGGTCGCCGCCGCGCCCCAGGCCCCGAAGGCCTCCCTCACCGTGCAACCCGGCACGGCGACGGCGCCTGCACAGGTCACGGCCGACGCCTCCGCGTCGACCGATCCGCAAGGGCAGGCCCTCAGCTACGCGTTCGACTGGGGCGACGGCAGTCGCTCGGCGTCGCAGCCGAGCGCGACGGCGACCCAC
>JBQCCW010000199.1:0-2277 GCA_051961835.1 Marmoricola sp.
GGCGTCAGATCCGGGTGCGGTGGAAGTTCTGGAAGGACCGAGACGGCGTCGGGCCGCGCTGGCCCTGGTAGCGGGAGCCGTACTTCTCCGAGCCGTACGGGTGCTCCGACGGCGACGAGAGCCGGAAGAAGCAGAACTGCCCGATCTTCATGCCGGGATAGAGCTTGATCGGCAGCGTCGCGACGTTGGCCAGCTCGAGCGTCACGTGCCCGGAGAAACCCGGGTCGACGAACCCCGCGGTGGCGTGGGTCAGGAGCCCCAGCCGGCCGAGCGACGACTTGCCCTCGACCCGCGCGGCCACGTCGTCCGGCAGCGTGACGACCTCGTACGTCGAGCCGAGCACGAACTCGCCCGGGTGGAGGATGAACGGCTCGTCGCCCTCCGGCTCCACGACGCGGGTCAGGTCCGACTGGTCGGCCGCGGGGTCGATGTGGGGGTACTTGTGGTTCTCGAAGACGCGGAAGTACCGGTCCAGCCGGACGTCGATCGACGACGGCTGGAGCATGTCCTCGTCGTAGGGGTCCATCGAGATCCGCCCGGCCTTGATCTCCGAGAGGATGTCCCGGTCTGAGAGCAGCACGCTCGCACCCTACCGGTGGCCTGCCGCTCGACGGTCCGGAAGCCGTGCGGAGAATGGACGCGTGAGCATCCGTCGATACGTCGCCGTCGGCGACTCCTTCACCGAGGGCGTCGGCGACCCCGACCCCACGCGCCCCAACGGCGTGCGCGGCTGGGCCGACCGCGTGGCCGAGGTGCTCGGGCGCGACCGCGAGGACTTCGGCTACGCCAACCTCGCCATCCGCGGCCGGAAGCTCGACGCGATAGTCGCCGAGCAGCTCGAGCCCGCGATCGCGCTGCGGCCGGACCTGGTGACCGTGTACGCCGGCGCGAACGACATCCTGCGGCCCAAGGTCGACATCGACGGGATCGTCGGTCGCTACGACGACGCGCTCGGCCGCCTGGCCGCCACCGGTGCGCGGCTGCTCGTCTTCACGGCCTTCGACCCGGGCGGGTCGGCGATCTACCGGGCGCTGCGCGGCCGGTTCGCGCTCTACAACGAGCTCGTGCGGGCGTCCGCCGCGGCGCACGGGGCCGACGTCGTCGACTTCTGGCGGCTGCACGAGTACCGCGACTGGCGCTACTGGGACCCCGACCGGATGCACATGGGCCCGGCCGGGCACCAGCGGATGGCGATCGAGGTCCTCGACGTGCTCGGCGTCGACCACGGGCTCGAGCCCCTGCCGCTCACCGACCGGGCGCCGGCACCGCGCCGCGAGCAGGTCCGGGAGAACCTGGCGTGGGTGCGGGAGTCGGCCCTCCCCTGGGTGCACCGCCGGGTGACCGGGCGTTCCTCCGGGGACTCGGTCGAGCCGAAGTACCCCGCCCTCGCCCGCCTCGTCGCACCCGCCGTCCCGCGCGTCGTGTCCCCCGGCGGCGACTGACCGGACCCGATCGGGTTAGCATGTGCGCCGACCGCTCATCACGGGCGGTCGTGCGGATGTAGCTCAGTTGGTAGAGCGCGACCTTCCCAAGGTCGATGTCGCGAGTTCGAGTCTCGTCATCCGCTCCGAATCCTCGGAGTCACGCAACCGTGCACCGCCTGCCGACCGCAGGCGGGGCGTTCGTGTCTCCCGGGCCGGCGGCGCTCCGCGGGCGACCCGGCCCGGCGACGTACAAGATGCGCCGACTCGGCGAATTCTGTGACTGGTGTGACTGGTGGTGCACTTGCGAAATCAGTGGCGATCGCTGACAGTGGATGGGCTCCCGTCGTCGTCACCGGACCGAGGTCTTCCCCATGCCCCGCCGCCCCCGTCCTCGCACGCTCGCCATCGGCGCCCTCGCCGTGCTGCTGGCCGCCGCGCCGTTCGTCCCCCGCGGGAGTGACGACCGAGGCGCGATCCGCCCGTCCGGGGACGGGAAGGTCGGCGCCCTCGGCAGCAATGCGGCCCTGACCGCCGGCCCGTCGCGGATCACCCCGGCGATGCAGGCCGAGATCGACCGCGTCGTCGCGGCCGGCCAGCGCGCCTCGCGCACGATCAGCGGCCGCAGCGCCGGCAAGGCCACCCCCGAGCAGCTCGCGTCGTCGCTGGTGCGGTGCGCGGACCTCGACGGTCAGCGGTACTGCCTCGGCGACGGCTGGACCGAGTCGACCCAGGCCCAGGTGCAGGCCCGCGCCGCCGCCGCCGCGCGCGCCGCGCTGGCCCGCCGCGGGACCGGCGCGCCGCTGAACACCGGCGACCTCGGCCCCGCCGCAGCGCTCCTGCGCGCGGCCCGGAT
>JBQCCW010000200.1:0-11425 GCA_051961835.1 Marmoricola sp.
CTTCGCCAGCCGGCCGGACTGGGTCGCGCTGCTGAGCGTGGGCGCGAGCGATCGGACGCTGCGTATCGGTGCGCGAGGTGCGGACGTCATCCGCCTCCAGCGGGCGCTGAACGCTGCGGGTCCGGGCGGTCTGCGCGTGACGGGCCGGTTCGACAAGGCAACCCGCACCGCCGTACGCCGCTATCAGGCCGCCGTCCTGGGCCGCGCCACCGGCGTGGTGGCGACACAGACCTGGCACGCCCTGCACCAAGGCCGCCGATGAGAACAGTGCGAACCCGCCGCCCGGCCGCCGTCCTGATCGCGACGCTCGCCGCCACCGCGGTCGGGCTCGTCGGCTCGCTGAGCGGTGCGCCCGCCGGCGCAGCGGGCGCCGCGTCCTCGCCGGGGAACTTCACCGGCATGGGCTTCGACGCGTGCGCTGCCCCCAGCCAGAAGACGATGGACGCCTGGATGGCCGCCTCGGAGAACCCCTACCGTGCCGTCGGCGTCTACATCTCCGGCGCCCTGCGGGCCTGCTCGCAACCGAACCTCACCTCCTCGTGGGTGAGCCACGTGACGAGCACCGGCTGGCACGTCCTGCCGATCGATGTCGGCCCGCAGGCGTCCTGCAGCGGCTTCGGCACCCGGATCGACCCCGATCCGACCAACGTCTACGCCGCCGCTCGCACCCAGGGCAGCGCCGAGGCCGACGGTGCGGTGGCCGCTGCTCGGGCGCTGGGCGTCCCGGCCGGCAGCACGCTCTTCGACGACATGGAGTCCTGGCACACCGGCTACCAGGACTGCGATGCCTCGACCTTGTGGTTCCTCTCGGCCTGGACCAACCGGCTGCACGCGCTCGGGTACGCCGGCGGCGTCTACTCCAGCGCCTCCACGGGCGTGACGCTGCTCGACCGGATCGCCTCGGCACCACCGGCGGGCTTCGTGCTGCCCGACCACCTGTGGTTCGCCCAGTGGAACAACCAGGAGAACGTCACCACGAGCTACATCGCCCCGACCCACTGGGCCTCGCACCAGCGGGTGCATCAGTTCCTGGGCGGCCACAAGGCGACGAACGGCGGCGTCAGCCTCAACATCGACAGCAACTGGCTCGACGTACGCATGGCGGCCATCCCGGCTCCGGTCGGTCCGCCGACCCCGGCGCCCACGCCCGTCTCGCCGACGGTCACGCCGACGCCGACCCTCAGCCCCACCCCGACGCCCACACCGGCGCCCACACCGACGCCCACACCGGCCCCCGGGCCCACGCCCGCTTCGACGCCCACACCGAGCGCGGTCCCGGCACCGAAGCCGGAGGCCCAGCCGGTCTCCTGCGGCCGCTCCTTGCTGAGCCGGGCGGCGTACCCCACCACCAGCGCCACCCGCCATCCCGAGCTGGTGGCCGTCGTCCAGTGCCTGCTGCACCAGCAGGGCTATGACGCGCGCCAGCCCAGTGGGCGGTGGGACAGCGCCACCACCGCCGCGCTGCGGACCTTCGAAGCCCGCGTGGGCCTGCCGCCGAGTGCCACCGTGTCACGCCCGGTGTGGACGGCCCTGCTCAGCGCACGCACCCGCAACGCGACCCTGCGCTTCGGCGCCACCCGGCCGCATCACGACGTGCTGGCGCTCGCCCGTGCCCTCAACGCGGCGACCGGTGCCCGTCTGCCGGTGACCGGCTACTTCGGACCGATGACCCAGCGGGCGGTGCGGCACTACCAGCGTGGGGTGCTCGGCCGCGCCACCGGCGTCGTGGGCCCGGCCACCTGGTCGGCGCTGCATCGCGGCCGCGTACCCGGGACGGCGCGGCGGCCGATGCCGAAGCCCGTCTCGGCGCGGGTGGTCGCCCCGACACCGCCGTCGGCCGCGCCCTCTTCCGCGCCCTCGTCGGCGCCCTCGTCGGCCACCCCGACACCGTCGCCCGAGCAGGCACAGGAGAGCGCCACCACTCCCCTGCACTCGGCCGCAACCGTGGACGGAGCCACCGGCCCGGGCAACGACTCCGCCTCCGGCATCCAGCCGCCGGTCACCGCCCCGGCTCCGGAGCGGCCACCGGCGGAGCGCCTGCGCACCCCCGTGCTGGTTCCCGCCGCCGGAGATCCTCCGCGGCCCTCCGCCGACCGATCCGCCGAGGCGGGCGCCGCCGTGCCGTCCTCCTCGCTGCCGGTCGCGTCGGGCACGCCTGGGATGGCGCCCCCGATGCTGATGGCGCTCGCCGTGGCCCACCTCGCCACGGCCTTCACCGCGGTCGGCGACGAGGTCCGCCCGCTGTCGGCGCTGCTCTGGCCACCGCGCGGCTGACCGGCACCCTGCTGGGTGCGTCAGACCAATGCGGTCAGCACGCTGGTGAAGAACCCGAGCCCGTCGGTGCCCGGACCGCAGAGGTCCTCCACGGCATGCTCGGGATGGGGCATCAGGCCGACGACGTTGCCCCGCTCGTTCGCCACGCCCGCGATCGCCCGCTGGGATCCGTTGGGGTTGCCGACGTAGCGGGCCACCACCCGACCCTCGCCCTCGAGCATGTCCAGGGTGGCGATGTCGGCGACGTAGGAGCCCTCGCCGTTCTTCAGCACGATCGTGACCTCCGCGCCGTCCTCGTAGGCCGAGGTCCAGGCGGTGCGAGTGCTCTCGATCGTGAGCCGCTGGTCCAGGCAGCCGAACTTGCGGTGGTCGTTGCGGATCAGCGCACCGGGCAGCAGGTGGGACTCGCACAGGATCTGGAAGCCGTTGCAGATGCCGAGGACCGGCATGCCGCGTCCGGCCGCCTCGACGATCTCGCTCATCACCGGCGCGAACCGGGCGATCGCTCCGCACCGGAGGTAGTCGCCATAGGAGAAGCCGCCCGGCAGCACGACCGCGTCCACGCCCTGCAGATCGTGCTCGCCGTGCCACAGGCGCACGGGCTCGGCGCCGGCGAGGCGGATCGCCCGCGCGGCGTCGACGTCGTCCAGCGAGCCCGGGAAGGTGACCACACCGACGCGCACGGCTCAGCCCACCACCGAGACCGAGAAGTCCTCGATGACCGGGTTGGAGAGCAGCACCTCGGCCATCCGATGCACCTCGGCGAGCAGCTCGTCGCTGAGCTCACCCTCCAGCTCGATCTCGAACCGCTTGCCCTGGCGGACCTCCGTCACGCCCGCGAAGCCGAGCCGGGGCAGGGCGCCCTGCACGGCCTTGCCCTGGGGGTCGAGGATCTCGGGCTTCGGCATGACGTCGACGACGACACGGGGCACGGGGCGCACTCCTGGCTCGGGGGAACGGCGGCCTCAGTCTAGGCGCCGCTGCGGAGGTACGGCGTACCGCGTCAGGCGGTGAGCTCCCGCTTGAGGATCTTCCCGGTGGCGGTCATCGGCAGGCTGTCCACGATCGCGACCAGGCGCGGGTACTTGTAGGCCGCCATCTGCTCCTTGGACCAGGCGACGATCTCCTCCGGGGTGGCGCTCGCGCCGTCCTCGAGGATGACGAACGCCTTGATCTCCTCGCCGTGGCTCTCGTGGGGCACCCCGACGACCGCCGCGAGCGAGACGGCGGGGTGCGTCATCAGCACTTCCTCGATCTCGCGGGGATACACGTTGAACCCGCCTCGGATGATCATGTCCTTGGACCGGTCGACGATGTAGTAGAAGCCGTCGGCGTCGCGACGCGCCAGGTCACCGGTGCGGAACCACCCGTCGCGCATCACCTCGGCCGTGGCGTCGGGGCGGTTGAGATAGCCCTTCATGATGTTGTGCCCGCGCACCGCGATCTCTCCGACCTGGTCGACCTCGCTCACGTCGGTCCACGGACCGCCGTCGACGCCGCTCTCGGGGTCGATGAGCTTGGCCTCGATACCCCAGATGGGGACGCCGATCGAGCCCGGTCGCGGATCGCGATCGGGATCGGAGAACGTCGCGACGGGCGAGGTCTCCGAGAGGCCGTAGCCCTCGAGGATCGTCACCCCGAGCCGGTCGCGGACCTTGTTGATGATCTCCACCGGCAGGCTGGCGCCGCCGGAGACGCCGACGCGCAGCCGCTCGGCGATGCCCTTGACGTCGACCGCGCCGCCTCCCCTCGCGGAGTCGAGTGCGCCGAGGATGCCCCACCACATCGTCGGTACGCCGGCGAAGAAGGTGATCGTCTCCTTGTCCATCAGAGCGACCACCTGCTCGGCGTCGAAACGAGGAACGAGGAACAAGGTGGCGGCGACGGCGAAGCCGGCGTTCATCTGCACAGTGGAGCCGAAGGAGTGGAACAACGGCAGCGCGACCACGTGGGCGTCGGTGCCTGGGTGCGAGGCGAACAGGCGGTTGGAGGTCAGCGCGTTCATCATCAGGTTGGAGTGCGACAGCTCCGCGCCCTTGGGCTGCCCGGTCGTTCCGCTGGTGTAGAGGATGACGGCCGTCTCGGTCTCGTCGCGGACGACGCTCTCGAAGGTCGGCGGCTGGTCGGCCAGCGCGTCCGCCAGCGTCTGCGCGCCCTCGATGGGGCTCGGCGCACCGAGCGCCGCGGTGATGAGGAAGAACTCAGGCGTGCGCCGGGCGGCCTGCGCGCCCTGCCATCCCTCCTCCCCCAGAGGCAGCTCGGGCGTGCCCTCGAAGCAGAAGTAGGCCTTCACGTCGGCGTCGTCGAGGTAGTAGGTCACCTCACGCGCCTTGTTCAGCACGTTCATCGGGACGACGACGCCGCCGGCCTTGAGGATGCCGTAGTAGACGACCGGGAAGTACGGCAGGTTCGGGCAGCTCAACGCGACCCGGTCACCGGGCTCGATCCCCCGCGCTACCAGCAGGTTCGCCACCTGGTTGGCGAACGCGTCGACCTGAGCGTAGGTCAGACGGAGGCTCTGCCCGTCGGGCTGGGCGAGGACGAGGGCGTCACGGTCACCATGGGACCGCGCGGAGTCCTCGAGCAGGATCGAGAGGTTGTACACGGCTCACCTCGCAGGGCGCTGGGGCAGGTGCGGCCCAACCTACTGGCCGGTCCTCGCCGCGGTGAGCCGGGCCGCCCGTCGCAGGTCGCCGCCGACGGCGCCCACCGCCGCCGCGGCGAGCACCGGGAGCAGCGGACGCCACCGACCCGCGCCGTCGAAGGTCGCGGTGGCGGTCACCGTGCAACCGGCGTCGGAGGGGGTGAACACCAGCTCGCCGTCGAGGCGGACGCCCCGCCACTCGCCGTGCTCCACCCATCGACGCGGCGGTTCGAGCACGGCGGTGGACATCTGCGGCCGCAGCCCGGGCACCGTCACGTCGATCCAGCGCTGTCCCTCGTGCGGCGGTCCCGGGTCCAGGATCTCGACGCGCCGCAACGAGGACTGCCAGGCGGGCCGGTTGACGGGATCGGTGAGGTAGGCGAAGACCGCCTCGGTGGGGGCGTCGAACGCGACCTGCACCTGGCGAGCCATCAGAAGCGCTCTCCGGTGAGCAGCTCGTACGCCTCGACGTACCGACTGCGGGTCCGCTCCACGACCGCGGGCGGCAGGGCCGGCGGCGGGCCGCCGGCCGACCGGTCCCAGCCGCTGGCCGGCGAGAGCAGCCAGTTGCGGACGATCTGCTTGTCGTACGACGGCTGGGCGCGTCCGGGCCGCCACTCCTCAGCCGGCCAGAACCGGCTGGAGTCGGGAGTGAGCACCTCGTCGGCCAGGACGATGGAGGCGTCGGGACCGGTGGCGCGGCGACCGAACTCGAGCTTCGTGTCGGCGAGGATGATGCCTCGCTCGCGGGCGATGCGCTCGGCCGTCCGGTACACCGCAAGGGTGAGCTCACGCAGCCTCGCGGCGTCCTCGGCGCCGATCGCCCCGGCGACGGCGGCGTAGGAGACGTTCTCGTCGTGGTCGCCGACGGCGGCCTTGGTCGCGGGGGTGAAGAGCGGCTCGGGAAGCCGGCTTCCGTCCTCCAGGCCGACCGGGAGGGCGATGCCGCACACCTCGCCGGTCGCCCGGTAGTCGAGGAGGCCCGAGCCGGTCAGGTAGCCGCGTGCGACGCACTCCACCGGGAACATCTCCAGCGGGGTGCAGACCACCGCCCGCCCACGCACCGCGTCGGGCACGTCGAGGGAGACGATGTGGTGGGCCACGAGCGCGGAGAGCTGGTCGAACCACCACAGCGACATCCGGGTGAGGATCTCTCCCTTGTCCGGGATGGTGCTGTCCAGCACGAAGTCGAAGGCCGAGATGCGGTCGCTGGCCACCATGAGCAGGTCGCCGGCGTGCGGACCCTCGGTGAGCCGGTAGAGGTCGCGGACCTTCCCCGAGTGGAGGTGCTCGGCGCCCGGCAGGCGCGGCGCGGGCGGGATGTTGAGCGCGTTCATCACCCGACACCCTACTGAGCAGCGGTGCTCACCGACGTCCAGCCAGCACGATGGATGGCATGTGGAACGACCTGGTCTCGATGGGCGTGTCGGCCCCCGACAAGATCCTGCGCACCGTGCTCGTCTACGCAGCCCTCGCGGTGCTGCTCCGGCTCGCCGGCAAGCGCGACCTCGCGCAGCTCAACGCCTTCGACCTGGTGGTGATCATGCTGCTGTCGAACGTCGTGCAGAACGCCGTGATCGGTCCGGACAACTCCCTCGTCGGCGGCCTGCTCGGAGCGGTGGTGCTGGTGGCCTTCAACGGCGGCATCGTGCGGCTGGTGCGTCGCAGCGACACGCTCGCCACCCTTCTCGAGGGGCGCCCTACCGTGTTGGCCAGCGACGGCCACTGGGACACCGGCGCGTTGCGCGAGGAGGGCCTGCGCCGCGCCGACGTGGAGGCCGCCGTACGGCGTCAGGGTGCTGCGTCGGTGACCGACACCGACCGCGTCACCCTGGAGCCCGGCGGCACCGTGGTCGCCTCGCTGGCGCCGCAGCGCCAGCCGGCCACGCTCGAGGACCTGGCTCGACTCGAGGCGAAGCTCGACCGGCTGCTCGCAGCCTCCGGGAGCGACTGAGCGCCGGCTGGACCACAGCGCCCCGCCACGCGTGCGGGGCGGGGCGCTGGTGCGAGAACGCTCGACCTCAGAGCGTCACTGCGCGGTGGGCGTGTCCGTCGGCTGCGCCGTCGCGGTGTCGGTCGGCGTGTCGGTCGGCGTGTCGGTCGGCGTGTCCGTCGGCTGCGCGGTGGGCTGCGGGTTCGCGCAGTTGTGACGCTTCTGCAGGGCTGCGTCCAGGGCGTCCTGGGCGTCCGCGGCGTCGGCCTTCGCAGCACGGAGCGCGGCCTTGGCCGCCTTCACCGCGGGGCCGTGACCCTGGTGGGCGTGCTGCGCCTTCGCCAGCTTGTGGGCGGCCACGACTGCGGCATGGTCGGCCTTGCGAGCCTCGTTGCGCGCGTGCGCCGCAGCGGCCTTGACGTTGGCGCACCCGTGGGTGCCGTTCTGCGGATGCCCCGCGGCGATGGCGCTCCCCGCCAGGCCGGTGAAACCGAGCGCGAGACCGGCGACGCCGGCCACAGCGATGCTCTTGACGATCATCGAGTTGTCCTTCCTCCCCGACGGCCTCACCACAAGGCCGTCGAGCAGATGATCGTTCAAGGAAGCCGACGAGTTACGCGAAATGGACGCCACTTTGCCCGTAATGCCCGTTTTCTTGGCAACGGGCCGGCAGAAAGCCCGGAACCGGTGGACGAAGGAGACCCCCCGGCCGCACCGGTGGGACGTGGACAGCCAGAGCACTGTCGCGACCCGCGTCGCGCCCGGCGCCAACAGGTCCGGCACGCCACCTCGGGCCGAGGGGCACGTCGGTGACGCCTACGCCGCGGCTGCCGAGCTGCGGGACGCGCTGGGAGCGGTCGGGCTCCCCGCGGGCGACCAGGATCCCTCTCTTGCGGGCGAACGCGCTGCGGTGCTCGCCCAGCTCGACGACTACGTCCTGCCCCGGCTCGCGGCGATCGGGCGCCCGCCGCTGGTCGTGGTCGGGGGACCCACGGGGGTCGGCAAGTCGACGCTGGTCAACTCCCTGGCCGGAAGCCGGGTCACCGAGCCCGGACTGCGGCGGCCCACCACCCGCACGCCCGTCCTGGTCCACCACCCCGACGACGCCTCCTGGTTCGCCGACGGACAGGTGCTGTCGGCATTCCCGAGGGCGGTCCAGGGAAGGGCTGAAGGAAGGTCCCAAGGAAGGGCCCACGGAGCGCAGGGCGGCCCCGACGACGCGACGGCCGCCGGCGCACCGGCTCTCGACGTCGTCGCCAGCCCCGGCGTGCCGGCCGGCGTGGCCCTCCTCGACACGCCCGACTTCGACTCCGTCGACGACGACAACCGCACCCTCGCCGAGCGCCTGCTCCGGGCGGCGGACGTCTGGCTCTTCGTGACCTCCGCGGCGCGCTACGCCGACCAGCTCCCCTGGCAGCATCTGGATCACGCTCTGGCGCGCGGCGCGAGCGTGCTGGTGGTGCTGAACCGGGTGTCCCCGGCCGACCGGAGCCGGGTGGTCACCGACTTCCGCGCGCTCCTCGCGCGTCGAGGGTTCCCCGAGAGTCGCGTCTTCGTGGTCGAGCACACCGACGTGGACGACGCCGGAGCGCTTCCCCGACACATGGTCGCGCCCATCCGTGCCGCCCTGGAGTCGCTGGCCCTGGAGTCGTTGGGCCGGGAGTCGCTGGGCCGGGAGTCCCTGGGCCGGGAGTCGCTGGGCCGGGAGTCGGCCGACGACCAGGGAGCTGCCGGGCCCATGGTGAGGCGGACGCTGGCCGGCGCCCTCGCCCATGCCGCGGAGGTCGGGGACCGCGTCGCGCGCCGCGCAGCGCAGCACCAGGCCGCCCTGGAGCAGGTCGCGGATGCCTCCGACGCGGGCTACGACCTCGCTCAGGCGGAGATCGCGGCCGCCCTCGCTGAGCGAAGCCTCCTCGACGGGC
This sequence comes from Marmoricola sp., assembly GCA_051961835.1. Lineage (GTDB taxonomy): Bacteria > Actinomycetota > Actinomycetes > Propionibacteriales > Nocardioidaceae > Marmoricola. The sequence goes on from JBQCCW010000200.1 coordinate 8,774, forward strand.
CGCTGGCCGCCCAATGGGAGGAGCTGGCCGGAGTGCCGGTGACGGCTCCATTGGCGGAGTCGGTGGCCTCGGTCCGCCGACGGGTCGCCACGGAGCCGGCGGCGGCCGACGACCTTCCGCGGTGCGAGCTCGCGGTCAATCTCGCCGTGGAGACCCTCCTCGCCGGCGCCACCGACCGGGCCGCACGCCGCACCGCGACCACGCTGGGCGCCTCCGCCGTGGGCGCCGCGCTGCTCGAGGCCAGCCGGGAGGACCTGCGGCGTCCGAGCCGCGCCGTCCGGGCCGGCACCCCGGCCGCTGTGGGCGCATGGCAGCGACGGGTGGCCGACGCCGTCCGCACAGAGCTGATCACGAGCGACCTCGACGACGGGCTGGACCCGCAGGGCCTGCGCGCGTTCGCCCTCGCCGTCACCGTGCACGCCCTCGCCACCTCGGCGCCCGGCCGGGCACACGGCGGCGCGGCCGTCGGCGAAGGGCTCCAGGGACTCGTCTCCGGCGCGGCGGCCGACCTCGCGCGCACCGTGGCGGAGCTGATGGCGCCCGAGCGTGCCCGGGTGCGCGAGCTGATCGGCCCCTGGTGCGCGACACCCGAGGCGCTGGATGCCGTGGCGAGGGCCGCCGCCGGAGTCCGGGACAGCGCTGAACGGCTCGCCCGGCCGGCGGGACGGGGAGCCGCCTGATGCCCGGGCTCGGCACGGCGTTCACGCTGCGACGCACCTCGGCCCACGGAAGCGCCGTGGTGCTGCCCCGCGTCGACGCGTTGGGAGCTGCGGTGGAGGCGGCACGCGGCCGTCTCGACGACCCCCTGCTGGCCTCGGTGGAGGCGACCGTGCGGCGGGCGCGCGAGCGGCTGCAGGTCTCGACCCGGCACACGGTGGTGGCGCTCGCCGGTGCGACGGGCTCGGGGAAGTCGTCGCTCTTCAACGCCCTCGCCGGGGGCCGGCTCAGCGCCGCCGGCCCCGAGCGACCGACCAGTGCGGAGACGTCGGCGGTCGTCTGCAGCCGCGCCTACGGGCCGCAGGCCGACGACCAGGAGGACCGGCGCGACGCCGAGGACACCGAAGCGCTGCTCGACTGGCTCGGGGTCCCCGCACAGCACCGGCACCGCCGCGCACCGGGCACCGGCCGCCTCCCCGACGGGCTCGTCCTGCTCGATCTGCCCGACCACGACTCGCTCCAGACGGCCCATCACGCGGAGGCCGAACGCGTGCTCGCCCTGGCGGACCTCTTCGTGTGGGTGGTCGACCCCCAGAAGTACGCCGACGCGGCCCTGCACCAGCGGCTCATCCAGCCCCACGCGCAGCACCGGGACGTGACGATGGTCGTCTTGAACCATGTCGACAGCGTCCCGGAGGACCGGCGTGCCGGGATGCTCCGGGACGTGCGTCAGGTCGTGGTCGCCGACGGCATCCGCGATCCGCTCGTGCTGGCCACCAGCGCCCGCGACGGCACCGGTCTGCCCGACCTGCTCGCCGCCGTCCAGCGCCGCGTCGAGGACAAGCGCCACGTCGCCCTCCGGGTGCGCGCCGACCTCCGCACGCAGGCTGCGGCGTTGCGGACCGCCGCCGGCGAGGGCCCGACCTCGGTCCCTGCTCTGTGGAGCACCCAGCTGCAACAGCGCCTGGCCGTCGCGGCCGGGGCGCCCGGACGGGCCGAGCGCGACGCGCGCGAGCTGCGAGCGCAGGTGCTCCGGGACGCCCGGTGGGCGCCGCGGGTCGGCGCTCCACCGGAGGCCCTCGCCGTGCGTGCGCAGGAGGAAGCGTCCCGGGTCCGCGTCGACCGCCGGGCCGTGGAAGCCGCGGCGCTGGACCTGGCCGACAAGGTGACCACCGACCTGAGCGATGCCTGGGGCGAGCCGGTCCGCGCCGCGGCGGTGGCGGAGCTCGGCCCCGCGTGCGACCGGCTCGAGGCGCAGCTCGCCGCCCTTCCCCCGACCGTGCCCGCCGGGTGGGTCGCCTGGCTGCGACCCGCCCGGGTCGCGCTCGCGGCTCTCGCCGGAGGGGCCGCGGTGCTCCTCGCGGTGCTGCTGTCCGCCGGAGCCCTGGGATCCGGAGCGCTTGTCGCGCTCCTGCTGCTGACCTTCGCGCTGGGGACGGCCGCCGGGCTGCAGCTCGCGGCGCCTGCGCTCGCCGCCCGTGCGGCACGCGACCAGGTGGACCGGAGCACGGCGGAGACGGGGCCCGTGATCGCACGGGCCGCGACCGAGCACGTGCTCCGGCCGGTCAATGCGGAGCTGGCCGGCTACGCCCGCTTCCGGCGGGCACTGGAGTCCGTCGGCGGGTGAGACTCAGAGGATCGCGCCGGGCGCGTAGCGAGCCGCCTCCGGCTCGGTCGCGACGATCTCCTCGATCCGGCCCACCACGGCACGGACCTGGTCGACGGCCGCCCCGGTGAATCCCAGCGGGTCGCGCACGAGCTCGTCGATCTGCTCGCGCCTCAGGCCGAGCCGCGGGTCGGCGGCAAGCCGGTCGTAGAGGTCGTTGTGGTCCAGTCCCTGGCGCAGGTCGAGCGCGACCTGGACCGCGTGCTCCTTGATGGCCTCGTGCGCCTCCTCGCGGCCGACGCCGTTGCGGACAGCGGCCATCAGGACCTTGGTCGTGGTGAGGAACGGCAGGTAGCGGTCGAGTTCGCGCTGGACCACGGCCGGGAACG
>JBQCCW010000201.1:0-3435 GCA_051961835.1 Marmoricola sp.
GTGCGGCGGGCGCGGTCGCGCGGGCCGGCGCGGCCCAGCTGCCGCCGTTGCGCAAGGCGCTGCTGGGCCGGATCAAGCAGGGGGAGGGGCCCTCACGAGCGCGCCGCAGCCGGTCCTGGTTCACCGTCGACTTCGTGGCGGAGGCGGCGGGGCGGACCCTGCACACCCGGGTGCGTGGCGGCGACCCCGGCTACGACGAGACCGCGAAGATGCTTGCGGAGTCGGCGCTGAGCCTCGCCTTCGACGACAACCCGGTCACCGCCGGACAGGTCACCACCGCCGTGGCGATGGGTGACCACCTCCTCGCCCGCCTCCAGGCCGCCGGGATGCGGTTCGAGGTGGTCTGAGGGGCTGCCGCGCCTCAGGACGCCTGGAGTCGCTGGGATCCGGGTCTTTCGTCCCCTTACGGGCCGTTCGTCCTCGGGGCCTGCCGGGCCGCCCTACGGTCGGCGGGCTGGCGTGCGCTAAGCCCGCCCCTCAGGAGGGATTCGCCTTGTCTTTCTTCACCAAGATGACGGTCGGCGCCTGCGCGCTCGCAGCCGTCGCCGCCCCTGCTCTCGCGGTCACCGCCCCGGCGCACGCCGCTGGTCGGCACTGGACGACCACGATGCGGTTCGAGCACGCCAAGCTCCAGCAGTGCCGGGTCGGCCTGCCCGACCACTCCGGCTGGCGCGTCTACAACCGCCTCGACGCCCGCAAGGCGACCGAGCCGCTGACCGCGACGGTGTACGTCACCGTCAACGACACCCCCTCGACGCACTTCTGGCGCGTGATGACGAAGCCGCACACCCTGTCGAAGGTCGGCACGGTGACGCTGAAGAAGAAGGCGGGTCGCGGCCTGGCTGCCGGCATCGGCGGCGGCCAGAGCGGCGACGGCGGCCCTGAGTCCATCCGGGACATCGCCCCCTGCTGATCCTCGGCCACGAGCGCCCCTCGCTGCCGCCGTACCGGCGGCGCGAGGGGCGTTTCGCCTTCCTGCCCTGCGCGCGAGGCACGCATGATGAGGTGCTGGGTGAGGTGCCGGGTGAGGTGTTGGGTGCCCCGGGCGAGAGTCGAACTCGCGACCTTTCGCTTAGGAGGCGGCTGCTCTATCCACTGAGCTACCGGGGCGCTGCGGGGGCCATGTTCGCACGACCCACCGGCCGGTCTCGATTTGGGCGAGGCTTGGACGGACCCTCACAATGGAGAGGTCCGTCGTGCGGGCTCAACCGGCCCGCCCCCTTCGCGAGGTGTCATGCCCAGATCCCGCCATCGCGCGCGCTCGCCGCGCGGGCGCGTCGTCCTCAAGCGCGTGTTGATCGTGCTGGGCGTGCTGGCGTTCGTGGTGACCAGTGCCCTCTACGTGGTGATCAAACACCTCGAGGGCAACATCACCGGCGTGCAGATCGACGAGCACGCGCTGGGCAACCGACCGACCGAGGTCGTGACCGGCCCGATCAACGTGCTGGTCATGGGCGACGACACCCGCAAGGGCCAGGGACCTGCCGTCGGCGGGGAGACCCCCGGGCTCTCGGACACCACGATCCTGCTGCACCTCTCGGCCAACCGGAAGTTCGCCTACGGCGTGAGCCTGCCCCGCGACGCCATGGTGCAGCGGCCCGCGTGCGAGACGAAGAACGGCGTGGACCCCGGCGGGCTCACGCAGTTCAATGCGGCGTACGCGATCGGCGGACCGCTGTGCACCATGAAGACCGTCGAGCAGCTCACGGGGGTGCACATCGACCACTTCGTGGTCATCCGGTTCAGCGGGTTCCGCAACATGGTCGACGCGCTCGGTGGCGTGACGGTGTGCCTGCCCGAGGCGGTCGACGACGACTACAAGAACAGCAACATCCACCTGCCGGCGGGCACCTACAAGGTGACCGGTGAGCAGGCGCTCAACTATGTCCGGGAGCGGCACGCGATCGGCGACGGGTCCGACATCGGCCGGATGAAGCGCCAGCAGGCGTTCATCGCCTCGATGATCAACCAGGTGGTCTCTGCCGGCACGCTGGCGAACCCGATCAAGCTCTACAACTTCCTCGACGCGGCGACGAAGTCGCTGATCACCGACGAGGGCTTCAGCCACCTGCGCTCGCTGGTGGGCCTGGGGGAGTCGCTGAAGAACATCGGGCTGGACCACGTGCGGTTCGTGACCGTGCCGTTCGAGGAGTACCCGCCCGACCCGAACCGGCTCGAGTGGGCGCCGCAGGCCAAGCAGCTGTGGCAGCGGATCATCCACGACAAGCCGCTGGGGCCGACCTTCGACACCAACGCCGTCAGCGCGGCGCACGGCCCAGGCGGGACGGCGTCGCCGAAGCGGTCCACGGGCGCCTCGAGCAGGCCGTCGAGCTCGCCCACCGCCGCGACGACCGGCAAGCCCTCCGACGGATCCTCGCCGACGCCGGCCGAGATCGAGGCGGCGCACCAGGTCGGCCTCTGCGCCTGACCGGTCGCCGGATCGTGGCGCCCTAGCCTTCGGGCGTCCGGATCGTTGCTTCTGCACGGCCACGATCCGGCCCGATCCCGACCCGCGAGGACCTCCATGGACGCGCACCTGACCCGACGGACCCTGCTCGGTGGCGCCGGCGTGGCCGGGGCGGCGGCGCTGGCCGCCCTGACCTGGGAGGACGCCGACGCCGCGGCGCTGCACGGTCCGCTGCCCCGCCACGTCGACGTCGTGGTCGTCGGAGGTGGCCTCAGCGGCCTGGTGACCGCGCGGGAGCTACGTCGCCGAGGGCGCAGCGTGCTGGTCCTCGAGGCGCGCCACCGGGTCGGTGGACGGGTGCTCAACCACCACCTCGACAACGGGTCGGTCATCGAGTCGGGCGGTGCGTTCATCGGGCCCACCCAGGATCGCATCGCCCACCTGGCCGACCAGCTGGGCGTGCGTACCTTCGCCGAGAATGTCCAGGGCAAGAGCGTGTACGTCTCCCACGGCAGCCGGCAGACCTTCGACGGCACGGTGCCGACGTACCAGCTGGGTCTGATCGCCCCGGACGCCCTGCTGCTGCAGTCACGTATCGACCAGATGGCGAGCACCATCGACGTGAACGCGCCGTGGAAGCACCCGCAGGCCGCGGAGTGGGACGCCATGACGCTGCGGGAGTGGCTGGACCAGAACGCCGTCGACAAGGACGTCGTCCCGCTGATCGAGTGCTGGAGCCAGCCCGGCTTCGGCGCCGACACCGACCAGCTCTCCCTGCTGTTCGCGCTCTGGTACGTCGCGTGCTCCGGGAACGCGCAGAACACCGGCACCTTCGAGCGCAACGCCGACACCGCCGACGGCGCCCAGCAGCGCAGGTTCGTCGGCGGATCCCAGCTGGTGCCGCTGCGGCTGGCCCACCGGCTCGGCCGGCACGTCGCCCTCGACGCACCGGTGCACAGCATCGTGCAGCACGCCGGCCACGTCACCGTGCACAGCGCCCGCGGAGCGGTGCGGGCCCGCCGGGTGGT
>JBQCCW010000202.1:0-6924 GCA_051961835.1 Marmoricola sp.
GCAAGCACCCCAAGGACCACTTCGACTTCTTCCCCCTCACGATCGACGTCGAGGAGCGGATGTACGCCGCGGGCAAGATCCCCGGCTCGTTCTTCCGCAGCGAGGGCCGCCCCGGCGAGGACGCGATCCTCACCTGCCGCCTCATCGACCGGCCGCTGCGCCCGACCTTCAAGAAGGGCCTGCGCAACGAGGTCCAGGTCGTCATCACCGTGCTCGCGCTCAACCCGGACACGCCGTACGACGTGCTCGCGATCAACGCCGCGTCGATGTCCACCCAGCTCTCGGGCCTGCCGTTCTCCGGCCCGGTCGGCGGTGTGCGCGTGGCGCTGATCGACGGCCAGTGGGTGGCGTTCCCCACGCACAGCCAGCTCGAGGACGCCGTCTTCGACATGGTGGTCGCAGGCCGCGTCACCGAGACCGGCGACGTCGCGATCATGATGGTCGAGGCCGAGGCCACCGAGGTCACCTGGGAGAAGGTCCAGTCCGGCACGCAGGCGCCGACCGAGGAGATCGTGGCGGGCGGCCTCGACGCCGCCAAGCCGTTCATCAAGCAGCTGTGCGAGGCGCAGAGCGAGCTGGCGAACGTCGCCGCGAAGCCGGTCCAGGAGTTCCCGATCTTCCTCGACTACGAGGACGACGTGTACGCCGCCGTCGAGTCCGCGATCCGCGACGACCTCGCCGCGGCGATGAAGATCGCCGACAAGACCGAGCGCAACGACCGCACCGACGAGCTCAAGGAGCAGGTGCTCACCCAGCTCGCCGGCCGGTTCGAGGGCCGCGAGAAGGAGATCGGCGCTGCCTTCCGCTCGGTCAACAAGCAGGTGGTGCGCGAGAGCATCCTGCGCGACAAGGTCCGCATCGACGGCCGCGGTCTCGCCGACATCCGGCCGCTGCACGCCGAGGTCGACGTGATCCCGCGGGTGCACGGCTCGGCGCTGTTCGAGCGCGGCGAGACCCAGATCCTCGGCGTCACCACGCTGGACATGCTCAAGATGGAGCAGCAGCTCGACACGCTGTCGCCGGAGAAGCACCGCCGCTACATGCACAAGTACGTCTTCCCGCCGTTCTCCACCGGCGAGACGGGCCGGGTCGGCTCCCCGAAGCGCCGCGAGGTCGGCCACGGGGCGCTCGCGCGGCGGGCACTGCTGCCGGTGCTGCCCAGCCGCGAGGAGTTCCCCTACGCGATCCGCCAGCTGTCCGAGGCGATGGGCTCCAACGGGTCCACCTCGATGGGCTCGGTGTGCGCCTCGACCCTGTCGCTGCTGCAGGCCGGTGTGCCGCTGAAGGCCTCGGTCGCCGGCATCGCGATGGGCCTGGTGTCCGGAGACCTCGACGGCGAGACGCAGTACGTCGCACTGACCGACATCCTCGGTGCGGAGGACGCCTTCGGCGACATGGACTTCAAGGTCGCCGGCACGCGTGACTTCGTCACGGCGCTGCAGCTCGACACCAAGCTCGACGGCATCCCGGCCGAGGTACTCGCCCAGGCGCTCACCCAGGCTCGCGAGGCCCGGCTGACGATCCTCGACGTGATGGCCGAGGCGATCGCCGAGCCCGAGGAGATGTCGGTCCACGCGCCGCGCATCATCACGGTGCACATCCCCGTGGACAAGATCGGCGAGGTGATCGGTCCGAAGGGCAAGGTCATCAACCAGATCCAGGACGACACGGGCGCCTCGATCTCGATCGAGGTCGACGGCACGATCTACATCGGTGCCACCAACGGCGAGGCCGCCGAGGCCGCCCGGTCCGCGATCAACCAGATCGCCAACCCCACGATGCCCGAGGTCGGCGAGCGCTACCTCGGCACCGTGGTGAAGACGACCAACTTCGGTGCGTTCGTCTCGCTGATGCCCGGCAAGGACGGCCTGCTCCACATCAGCAAGCTGCGGAAGCTCGCCGGCGGCCAGCGGGTCGAGAACGTGGAGGACGTCGTCTCTGTCGGCCAGAAGATCCAGGTCGAGATCGGCGAGATCGACGACCGCGGCAAGCTCTCGCTGGTCCCCGTCGTCGACGAGGACGCAGCCGGCGAGACCGAGAAGCCGGCGGCCGAGGGCGACGCCGCGGAGTGACGTCGCGACGTACCCCCGCGGGGGCACACGAGCAGGCGCCGGGGACAGCGGTCACGCTGATCCCCGGCGTTCGCCGTACCGTGCTGCCCTCGGGTCTGCGGGTTGTGACCGAGGAGGTCCCCGGCGTCCGCTCGGCCGCCGTCGGCGTCTTCGTCGGCGTCGGCTCCCGCGACGAGGCCCCGGCGCTGCACGGCGCCTCGCACTTCCTCGAGCACCTGCTCTTCAAGGGCACCCCGGACCGCTCGGCGATGGACATCTCGGTGGCGCTGGACATGGTGGGCGGCGAGTTCAACGCCTACACGGCCAAGGAGTACACCTGCTACCACGCGCGCGTGCTCGACGACGACCTGCCCACGGCGGTCGAGGTGCTCGGCGACATGCTCACCTCCTCGCTGATCACGCCGGCCGATGTCGAGGCCGAGCGTGAAGTGATCCTCGACGAGATCGCGATGCACGACGACGATCCCGACGACGTGGTGCACAACCTGTTCGCCGCGGCGAGCTGGGACGGCACGCCGTTGGCCAAGCCGATCGCCGGCACGGCGGAGTCGATCAAGGCCCTGACCCGCACGCAGATCAACGGCTACTACCGCCGCCGCTACCGTCCCGAGGCGATGACGGTCGCCGTGGCGGGCAACGTCCGGCACGCCGCGGTCGTCCGCCTGGTACGCCGCGCCTTCGCCGGCCGCGGCTTCCTCGAGGGCGAGGCAGGCCCGCTGCCTCCCCGCACCCGCGAGCGCTCCCGGCGGGCGCGCCCCGGCTCGGTGCGCAGCAGCAGGCCGTTCGAGCAGGTCAACGCCGTACTCGGGGTCAGCGGCATCACCCGCTCCGATCCGCGGCGGCACGCGCTCGGGGTGCTGAACGCCGCCTTGGGCGGCGGGTCCTCGTCCCGGCTCTTCCAGGAGGTGCGCGAGGCGCGCGGCCTGGCCTACTCGGTCTACTCCTTCGCCTCCAGCTACTCCGACGCCGGCGTCGTCGGCGTCTCCGCCGGCACGCTGCCCGGCAAGGCCGAGGAGCTTCTCGGCGTCGTCCGCACCGAGCTCACGAAGGTCGCCACGGGGGGACTGAGCGAGGAGGAGCTGGAGCGCGGCAAGGGCCAGCTGCGGGGCGGCCTGGTGCTCAGCCTCGAGGACACCGGGTCGCGAATGAGCCGGCTGGGGGAGTCCGAGCTGTTCCAACCGACACTGCTGTCGGTGGACGAGGTGCTGGACCGCATCGATGCGGTGACGCTCGACGACGTCGCGACGCTGGCGCGGGAGCTCTTCGGGCAGCCGGAGATCCTCGCCGTCGTCGGCCCCTGAGCGACATCGCAGCAGTTCAGCTGTTTCCGGTACTGCAGGGGCTCGCGCTGCCTACCCTTGGCCGGTGAACCGACGCCTGACCGCCCTGCTCGCCCTCGCTCTCGGGGCGGCCGGCCTCACCACGGCGACCTCGCTGCCTGCTGACGCGGCGACGCGCGTGCCGGCGCCGATGAAGATCGTGAGCTCGACCGCTCCCGGTCCGGCCGTCGGCTCGGTGACGGTGGCCTGGAAGCCGGTGAAGTCGGCGTGGAAGCCGCGCACGACCGGCTTCCGCATCGAGACGGCCACCACGCAGTTCTCGCCCTACGGGAAGTCGCTGCCCGTGCACGGGAAGCACTCGCACGTCTTCACGGTGGGAGCAGCGGCGCGCAAGCTCGTCATCCCGGCGGGCACCATGGCGAAGATCGGCGCACCCCTCGCCTCCGGCAATCACCTCTATGTGCGCGTCTGGTCTCTGGACAAGAAGCCCGGCCACCCGGTGCGCACCTACAGCGACGGCAAGCTGCACGCGGTGTTCCCGCGGGGGCTGGCGAGCACCGGCACCGGCGAGCCCGTGCGAATGGCCGACTGGAACGTGCGGATCGCCGGCGCCGACGCAGGCACGTCCCACGACTGGTACACGGTGCGGCTCCCGCTCGTCGCGCAGAACATCGCCGCGCAGGCGCCGGGCATCGTGACGATCCAGGAGGCGAACCCCACGTCGTACGCGCCGTACCAGTCCGGTGCCGACAAGGTGCACACCCAGCTGCTGACCCTCCTCGACCGCCTCAACGCGGACACGGCAGGGACCTACAAGCTCGTGCGCGAGTCCTACTACGCCAACTACATGGACTCCTCGAACACCAAGACGCAGCAGGGCGAGAGGATCCTCTACGACAGCAGCAAGTACACGCTGCTCACCGACTGCCCGAACACGACAGGGAACCTGTACTACAACACCTCCTGCTCGATCGAGCTGCCGTCGACCACCCCGGGCGACCCGGTGCATGCGAACAACAAGCGGTGGGCCGGGTACGCCCAGTTCGCCAGCAAGGCCACCGGGCAGCGGTTCTGGGTCGTCTCGGTCCACCTCGACAACGTCGGGGGCGGCAAGGACTCTGCAGCCGTGCAGCGCGGCGGCGACGACCTGCGCGCCGCACAGGTGCAGGCGGTGCTCGACCGGATCGACGGGCTCAACACCGCTCACGAGCCGGTGCTGCTCGCGGGCGACCTCAACACCTTCCAGAACAGCAAGTCGCCCCACGGCTACGCCGCCCACGACGTCCTGGTCCGCAACGGGTTCTACGACACCTTCGCCGCGGCCACGCGCAGCGGCTACCAGTACGACACCGAGAACGACTACGGCTTGAACGCCAAGGCCGACATCAGCGGCATCGGCGCACGCATCGACACGATCATGACGCAGGGGATCGCGGGTGCGGACAGCTGGAAGCACGTCCGCTTCCGGGGTGCCGACGGTGCCTGGCCCTCCGACCACGACATGATCGTGGCGATGTTCAAGCTTCCGTAGATCGACGCCGGGCGAGGCGTCGTCGGGCGGCCCCGGCGAGGCGCCGCCCGGTGAGACCGAGCAGCTCCCGGGTGGCCAGCTCGGCGGCCGGTGCGCCGCGCCGCTCCCGTTCGGCCTGCGCCCGGGCCTCGCGTTCCGCGGCGCCGCGCACGGCGCCGACGAGCGCGGCGGCCGCCTGGTCGAGCGACACCTGCTCGGGCGGCTCTGGGTCGCACTCCGCGCTCGGGCCGGGCGGCACCCGCAGCGTCGCCGGATCCCCGAGCAGCCGCACTCCCGAGGAGAGCAGGCCCGCGACGCGTCGCTCGGTCAACTCGCTCACCCGCTCGCGTGCCCACCCAGGCAAGGGGGGGATCGGTTCGCCCAGGGGCGAGCGGCCGGCGGCGAGCATCTCCTGCACCGCGCCCCGGTACACGGTGGCGTTGTAGAGCGCGTCGCTCCAGCCCTCTTCGGCGAAGGCGACGTTGACACGGCGCAGGAGCTCGCACGCGTTCGCGCTGAGGGAGGCGTTGGTGGCCTCCGGGACCGCCAGGGTGCCCGCCGGCAGGCCGAGGAGGCCCTCGAAGAGCCCGAACAGCAGCCCCCGGTCGGTGTCGTCGGCGGGCACGACGCAGAAGCGGTCGGCATCGACCACCCCGGTCCAGCGGTCGATCGTGCGGAGCACGTCCTGAGAACGCCAGAAGGCCTTGCGGGCGGAGGACGGCGCGTCGCCCAGCACCTCGTGCAACCAGGCGTCGTAGGTCCGGGGATCGAATCCCTTCACCCGCTCCTGCCAGGCCGAGGGGAGCAGCCGGTCCAGACGGCGCGCCACGGTGACCACGTGCACCCGCTCGCCGCCGAGGTCCTCCACGATCTCCGCTGCCCGCGCCGCCGAGGTCGCCCCGAAGTCCTCGCTGCTGACGCACACGCGCATCCCGGCCTCGGCCTGCGCCCGGACGTCCGCGGCGAACGCCTTCCAGAAGGACAGAGGCGGCGGCGGCGGCCGCCCGCGCGGGCTCCACCTCAGCACGCTCCAACCCTCCCGGGCCGCCCGCCGCCAGACGCCGGGGTAGGACACGCCGTACGGCGCGAAACCGTCGCGTGCGTCGAAGAGAGCGCCCTGAAGTGCGGTCGACCCGGTCTTGTACGGCCCGATGTGAAGCAGGACCGAGCCCTCGGGGAGCAGCAGCTCCTGGTGGGTCACGGCTTCTGCCTTCCGGTGCGGCGGGTGCGGCGGCAGGCCCGAGTGTAGGGCGCGACGACGGTAGGTTGGCCGGGTGAGTCTGCGGGTGGGCGTGCTGGGCGCGCAGGGCAAGGTCGGGCGCGAGGTGTGCGCGGCGGTCGACGCCGCCGAGGACATGGACCTGGTCGCGCGGGTCGATGTCGACGACCCGCTGGACACCCTGACGGCGTCCGAAGTCGATGCGGTGGTGGACTTCACTCACCCCGACGTCGTGATGGACAACCTGCGCTTCTGCATCGAGCACGGCATCGACGCCGTCGTCGGCACGACCGGCTTCGACGATGCCCGTCTCGCCACGCTGCACGAGCAGCTCGCGGCCGCTCCCGAGTGCGGCGTTCTCATCGCCCCGAACTTCTCGATCGGCGCCGTCTTGATGATGCGGTTCGCGGTCGAGGCGGCTCGGTTCTACGAGTCGGCGGAGATCGTGGAGCTGCACCACCCCGACAAGGCCGACGCGCCCTCGGGTACGGCGCGCCGCACCGCTCAGCTGATCGCGGCGGCCCGCCGGGAGGCCGGGATGGGCCCGATGCCGGATGCGACGAGCACCGGCCTCGACGGTGCTCGCGGGGCCGACGTCGAGGGGGTGCGGGTGCACGGCCTCCGCGTCCGGGGGCTGGTGGCGCACCAGGAGGTCGTGCTCGGCGCACCGGGCGAGACGCTCACGATCCGGCACGACTCCCTGGACCGGGTGTCCTTCACACCCGGGGTCCTCCTCGGGCTGCGGACGATCGGGGAGCGGCCCGGTCTCACCGTGGGGCTCGAGGAGTTCCTCGACCTCTGAGGTCCTGCAGATCCGTGCACCGCATGTTCCTGAAGCGTGAC
>JBQCCW010000203.1:0-4510 GCA_051961835.1 Marmoricola sp.
TCAGCCGGTACCCATCCGATAACCGACTCCGCGGACCGTCCGTACGTAGCGGCTGCCGGCGGCGCTGTCGTCGAGCTTCCGGCGTAGGTGTCCGATGTGGACGTCGACCAAGTGCTCATCGCCGACCCAGGCTGGACCCCACACCTGGTCAATGAGTTGGCGACGGGTGAACGCCATGTGAGGGCGGGCGGACAAAGCAGACAGGACGTCGAACTCGGTCCTGGTCAATGCGACGGGCTGGCCCCCGAGCCGGACCTCGCGCCCGTCGACGTCGATGCTCAGTGCGCCGAACGTCCGCCAGGCATCCGGACCGCCGACCGCAAGCGCTCCGTTTGGACGAGGGGAACGCGGCCGGCGGAGGATCGCCTGCACCCGCGCCATCAGCTCACGAGGACTGAACGGCTTGGTGAGGTAGTCATCGGCGCCCACCGACAGGCCGATGAGCGTGTCCACCTCGTCGCTGCGCGCAGTGACCATCACCACGTAGGCATCTGAGAAGGTGCGGATCTGACGGCAAGACTCCACCCCGTCTAGCCCGGGCAGGCCAAGATCGAGCACGATGACGTCGGGATCGAAGTCACGGGCCCGCTTCACCGCCTCCAGGCCGTCGCCGACGATGGAGACCTCGAACCCGTCACGCTCGAAGTAGCTGCCGATCAAGCGCGCAAGTGCAGCCTCGTCCTCCACCACCAACGCTCGCATCCCCGACCGGGGCCTCGGAGGATCGGCGCCTAGTGCCTGTCGTCTACCGCAACCCGGCTCCTGGTGACCGGGAAGCGAGTCGTCAACGGCGGACATGATCCACATCGTGCCAGTCATGGACAGAGCGGGCTCCCGGCGCGGTCGCCCCCCCGATGGTTCTTCAGCGAACCTTCACAGAATTGGCACTCGAAGGTCGTACCGAGCGCGTCAGGCTGAGGCCAGGACGCCAAGTGGAGGACCCGAGCCTAGGAGCGTGGTCACGATGATGAGCTGGTACCAGGGCGGCTTCGGAACGGGCGGCTGGATCGCGATGGTTGCCATGATGACTTTGTTCTGGGGCGCGGTCGTCGCCGTTGGGCTGATCCTGCTCAGGGGCCGAGACAGCGACAGCCGCGCCGAGGCCCCGTCACACGCGATGGACCGCACTTGCGACCCCGGCCCGCTGGACATCCTCGACGAGCGTTTCGCGCGTGGGGAGATGGAGCGCGACGAGTACGAAGCCCGCAAGTCCGCGTTGCAGGGAGATCGTGCATGACCAGTGAGTTGCGGACCGCTGTCCTCAAACTTCAAATCAGGAAAGGGAGAGTAGAGGGGGAATATGTCTGCGATGACTGATCCGCACCTGTCAGCACTCAACATCGGGGGTCTGGGCGGCTTCGGACCTGGTATCGCCGGTGACAGGTCATGGGTCGCCGCAGCGGCCGTCGTGGTGGTACTCGCCGTTCTGGCCTGGTGGACCATGCGTCCCGCGCGGCGGGCGAGCCGATCGGAGATCCTGAGGGCGCGGCGACGTGCTGACCGGTCCAAGACCAGCGAAGCCCACACACGAAGGGACCGAACGAAGCGGTAGCTACCACCCGTGACGCGCTTCACGATCACTGGACCGTGGATCGGCCCCACTCCGAGGCTGTCGACGGCGTGCGCGCAGCACTTGAGCAGCACGGCTTCGAGGTACCGGCTAGATCAACTTGGCCGCGGGCTACCCGGCCCACCACGCAGATCCGTCGATCGCGGCCACGCGGCACTGCGACGTCGTGGTCCGCGCTGTCCGTCGCGAAACGCCCCTAATCGAGGCGTTCGATCCGCAGGCCGCGGTGAGCCTCGACGGCGACGATGCGCTGAACAAGGTCGCGGACGACAAGGCTCGACTCACCCCTCGTTGAATTGGCTCTCTGACAGCCCAGCATCACTGAATGGCGACGTCGGTCATTACGAGTTCGATCTCTACGCGCAGAAGTGATCACAGGTCGTAGTAGGGACGCCGCACCACCGCTGACCTGCGCAAACGCGGGATTTCAGGCTCCGTGGGCCGCGCGGTGTGGCCGCACGCTGCTCAATCGTGCTGCCCGGAGCCGCACGTGATCGTTGCGGCTGGCGGCCGCTGGCCTCGCCAGTTGATGCTATTCGTCATGATGCTGCCGGGTGCAGCTCGAAGCGCAGGCCCAGGGCGTTGGTGACCTTGAGGATGGTCGACCAGGTCGGGTTGCCGCCGGCGGAGAGCGCCTTGTACAGACCGTCGCGGCTCATGCCGACGCGGCGGGCGAGCTCGCTCATGTTCTGGGACCGAGCGATGATGCCGAGCGCCTGGGGGACGGCGCTGGGGTCGTCGACGGAGTCTTCGAGGGCGACTTCGAGGAACGCCGCGACATCGTCGAGCGTCTCAAGGTAGTCGGCCGCGTCGAAACGCTTGTAGCTCTGGCTCGCCGTCATCGCGCGAACTCCTCCTTCTTGTCCCGGTGCCACTGCTTGGCCGGCTGGTGCGCCTTCTCGATGTTCCTTCTGCTGCATCGACTTGTCGCCTCCGCACAGCAGGAGGATCAGTGTGTCCCCGTCCTGCAGGTAATAGACCCGGTAGCCCGGGCCCACATTCGAGCCACAGCTCGGACAGTCCCTTGCCAATCGGTCGCACGTCGCCCGGGTTCCCCTGCACGAGGCGGTCGAGCCGGCGCAGAATGCGCGCCTTTCCTCTTACGTCCCTCAGCCTCTTCAGCCACGTCTCGAACTCGCCCGTCTGGGCGACCTCGATCACCTGTCGACCATAACTGACACATTGGCGAGGTGTCGACGGCTCACCCTCAGGCGTCATCGTCGTCGTCCTCGGCGTCCCGCTCGTCTTCGTCCGAAGCCTCCTCGCCGGGCAGATCCGCGTTCTCGGCGTCGGCTGGCGGTGTCTCGTGCCCGAACACGGCGTCAACCGCGCGCTTGGTCCGCTCGGCGCTGCCTTCGACGAGATGGGTATAGGTGCGCAGGGTGAAGCCTGGGTCCGCGTGGCCGAGGTACTCGCTGAGCGCCTTGATCGACTCACCCTCGTGAAGTGCCGTGCTCGCATAGAAGTGGCGAAGCGCGTGGCTACCGTTCTCGCGTGTTGTGGGGACGCCCGCGCGCTTGAGCGCCGGCTTCCAGATGAAGCTGTTGATGTAGTTGCGCGCGAGGGCCTTCTTCTCACGGCTGTAGAGGATCAGCGTGAACGTCGTGGGCTTCCCATCGCTCTTCTCCCACGGCAGGGTCACCTCGATCGGCGGGTACGCCGTCATGTGCGCGTTGATCGCCTCCAGCACCGCATCAGGAAGCGGTACTTCCCGCACCTTGCGGCCCTTGGGGAGGCCGAACATCTGCTTGTTCCCGAGCAGCTTGACCTGCCGTCGCACGCGTATCTCGCCGCGCTCCAGATCGATGTCGTCGGGGGAGAGCCCGAAGATCTCGCCCTGCCTGAGCCCGAGGCCGGCACCGAGCCAGACCATGAGCTGGTACCTCCTCGGCAGTTCGTCGCGAACGGCGAGGACGCGTTTGCGCGGCCAGGGCACAACCTTGCGATGGCCCCGCTTCGGCCGTCGGACCGATCGGGCGCGGCATGGATTCGCGTGGATGAGTGAGTCGTCCACCGCGGCGCTGAACGCCGTCGACACGGGCGCGAAGATGATCTGGCGGTACGACGGCGCGAGATCGGTCAGCGTTCGCAGCCAGCTCTGGATCGTCGATGGCTGGATGTCGTTGAGGTTCTGCTTGCCAAGGACGGGGAACGCGTGCAGCCGGAAACGGAGCTCGACCGCCACGCGTGTGCCTTCCTCGAAGGTCTGCGCGGCGAGCCACTTCCCGGCGTATGTCTCGAACAGGATCTTGCCCGCGTCGGGGTCGATGTACTGCCCCCGCACCAGGTCGGCGGACACTGTGGCGGCGAAGCGGTCCGCATCAACCTTCCGCTTGAAGCTCTTGTTGCGCTCCTTGCCGTCGGGGCCACGCCAGCGCACCCGGTATGACCGGAGGACCTGGCCGTTCTTCCCTCGGCGCTCGCGCCGCTCAATGTGCGCCATGGTGATCCGCGAGGTGTTCGTCGAGCCAAGCGCGGACAGTTGCGGCGTCGTACCGGAGATGCCGACCGACGCGGTAGGCGCCCGGACCCGTGCCCTTGTGGCGCCACTGGTAGAGAGTCGCGACGGGGATGCCGAGGAACTCGGCAACCTCGTCGGCTGACAGGAGCCGGTCGAGGGCGCGGCGCGGAGGCGTCGCGGTACGGGCGTTAGATGTGCGGGCCATCGGGAATCGCTCCTCGTGTCGGACGGTGAATCAAGGCGGAGTGGAGGATCGAGCGGCTGAGCCCGGGGCCGACCGGTTCGGTAGGGACCCGCGGGACGAGTCCGCGGACGGCGTCGACGAGCTCCTTGTTGGCGCTCCGGTCGACGGGAACGAACCGCTCGCGTACAGGTGAGACCAGGTGTCCGGCGTCGGTGACGAGGCGGGGGACCTGGACACGCTGGAGGTAGGCGCCGCGGTCGATCCCGGTGTCGACGATCTCGGCTATCCGTTGGTC
>JBQCCW010000204.1:0-2503 GCA_051961835.1 Marmoricola sp.
ATCCTCGGCCAGGGAGCCGGTGACCAGCTTGCGGATGAGGGAGGAGTCGTCGACGACGAGGACACGGATCACGCCGCACCGATCGGCGCCTGCCCGGGCGAGGTGAGTGCTTCGGGCTCCGGTCGGGACTTCGGTCCGTACTTGCCCCGATCGCCCGGTGAAACGCTCAGGTGCCTGATGGCCGGCCCGATCGACTCCCCGTGAGCCTGTCCCCTGCCGCCTTCGACTACGTCGCGGCCCTGGTGCGCCGCGAGACGGCGATGATCTACGACCAGGGCAAGGAGTACCTCGTCGAGGCCCGCCTGCTGCCCCTGGCCCGTGAGGCCGGCTGCCCCGACGTCGACAGCTACGTCGCGCGCATCCGGCTCGACCTCGCCGAGACCCGCAAGGTGATCGACGCCCTGACCATCAACGAGACCTCCTGGTTCCGCGACAACGCGCCGTACCAGGCCTTCACCGACTCGATGCTGCCGGCACTGCTGGAGCGCCGGGCCGCCGTGCGGCACCTGAAGATCTGGTCGGCCGCTGCGTCCAGCGGCCAGGAGTCCTACAGCCACGCGATGCTGCTCAAGGACCACCTGCCCGCCGGCTGGACCGCGGAGATCCTCGCCACCGACGTCTCCACCGCGATGCTCGAACGGGTGCGCGCGGGTCGCTACGGCCAGGTGGAGATGAACCGCGGCATGCCGGCGATGCAGCTGGTCCGCTGGTTCACCCGGGTCGGCAGCGAGTGGGAGGTCTCCGCGGAGCTGCGCGACATGGTGCGCACCCAGCACCTCAACCTGGTGGCGCCGTTCCCGCCGCTGCCGATGTTCGACGTGATCTTCCTGCGCAACGTCCTCATCTACTTCGAGGTCGACGTCAAGCGCGACATCCTGCGCCGCATGCGCGACCAGGTCGCCTCCGACGGCTACCTGCTGCTCGGCTCGACCGAGACCACCCTCGACATGGAGGAGCACTGGACCCGGGAGGCGATCGACCGGGTGCAGGTGCACCGGCCGATCGGCCGCCCGACCCCGGCCTACGCCTCCGCGGTCACCAACGCTCTGACGGGAGCATGAGAATGCACTCCCTGATCATCGACGACTCCCGCGCGATGCGGATGATCCTGAAGAAGGTCGTCAGCGACCTCGGCTTCACCTTCGCGGAGGCCGGCAACGGCCAGGAGGCGCTCGACGCGCTGACCCTGGGCCCCAAGCCCGACATCTGCCTCATCGACTGGAACATGCCCGTGATGGACGGCTACACGTTCGTCACCCGCGTCCGCGCCGTGCCCGAGTGGCGCGACATCACGCTCATGATGGTGACCACGGAGAGCGAGCACGGCCAGATCGTGCGGGCGCTCGCCGCCGGCGCCCACGAGTACGTCATCAAGCCGTTCACCCCCGACGCCATCGTCGACAAGCTCCAGATGCTCGGTCTGGTCGTCGACAACGTCCTCGCCTGATCCGGAGGTCGCCATGACCACGTCCCTGCACGAGCCCGCGCTCGCCGATGTCCTCGCCCTGACCGAGGAGGTGTGGAACGGTTTCGTCGGAGCCGACGAGCCGCTGCTTCCCGGCATCGAGCCGACCGACAGCAAGTGGGTCGACTACGCCGCCACCATCACCGTGAGCGGTGAGTGGAACGGCATCGTCACCCTGGAGTTCGCCAGCCGCACCGCCGAGCTCGTCAGCGCCCGGATGCTGGGCCTGGACGAGGCCGGCGAGGAGGACGTCGCCGACGCCGTGGGCGAGCTGGTCAACATGGTCGGCGGCAACGTCAAGAGCCTGATGCCCGGCCCCAGCGTGCTGTCGCTGCCGGTGGTCACCACCGGTCGCGTCGCGCGCTCCACCGACGCCACCGAGGTGTGCCGCGCGGACCTCAGCTGGGCGGGCCACCCGCTCTCCGTCGCCGTCCACATCGTCGGCTCCCCCACCGCCTGACCACGGCCCTCCTCGCTCACCGAAAAGGATCCCGCCATGAAGATCGTCGTCGCCGACGACAGCCGCGTGATGCGGCAGATCGTCATCCGCACGCTGCGCCAGGCCGGCTTCGCCGGGCACGACATCCTCGAGGCCGGCAACGGCGCCGAGGCGGTGGAGCTGGTCCGCGCCGAGGCGCCCGACCTGGTGCTCTCGGACTGGAACATGCCCGAGATGAACGGCATCGACGCCCTGGCGACGCTGCGCGCGTCCGGCTCCCAGGTGCCCTTCGGCTTCGTGACCTCCGAGGGGTCCGAGGACATGCGGGCGCGCGCGGCCGCGGAGGGCGCGCTGTTCCTCATCGCCAAGCCGTTCACGCCGGAGACCTTCGCCGAAGCGCTCGCCCCGGTGCTCGTCGGGTGAGCACCGCCGTGGCCGAGATGCACCTGCCCGGGCCCAAGGAGGTCCGCGACCTGCTCACCGACCTCCTCGACAAGCCGATCGAGCTGCGCCCGACGGCGCCGCTCGCGCCCGGCTCCCACAACCCGTGCAGCGTCGGCGTCTACGTCGACGACTCGCTGCGCGTGCGCGCGGTGGTC
>JBQCCW010000205.1:0-2095 GCA_051961835.1 Marmoricola sp.
CCCTGAACGTCGAGGTGAAGCGCGCCGCGGCCGAGCACGGCCTCTGGTACCCGCCGGACCCCTCGTCGTACGAGATCTGCTCGATCGGCGGCAACGTCGCCACCAACGCCGGCGGCCTGTGCTGCGTGAAGTACGGCGTCACCACCGACTACGTGCTCGGTCTCGACGTGGTCCTCGCCGACGGCACCCTGATCACCCTGGGCGGACGCCGGATCAAGGACGTTGCGGGGCTGTCGCTGCTCAAGCTGTTCGTCGGCAGCGAGGGCACGCTCGGCATCGTCACCCGCGCGGTGCTGCGGCTGGTGCCGGCGCAGGGCGCACCCGCCACGATGGTGGCCTCCTTCGGCTCGATGAAGGCCGCCTCCGAGGCCGTGGTCGGCATCCGGTCCCGGATCCGCCCCTCGATGATGGAGCTGATGGACAACGCCTCCATCAACGCGGTGGAGGACCACCGGCCCCACGGCCTGGACCGTGACGCCGGGGCGTTGCTGCTGGCCCAGTCCGACGTGGCCGGCGAGGCCCGCGCCGCCGAGCTGGCGTTGATGGAGCAGGCCTGCCGCAGCGCCGGTGCGTCGGAGGTGTTCTGCACCGAGGACCCCGACGAGGCGGAGATGTTCGTCGCGGCCCGCCGGGTGGCGCTGCACGCCATCGAGGAGCAGGGCGCGGTGCTGTTCGAGGACGTCGGCGCGCCGGTGCCGCGGCTGCCGGACCGCGTCGACGGGATCGCGGCCATCGCGGCCCGCCACGGTGTCGCGATCCCGGTCGTCGCGCATGCGGGCGACGGCAACACCCACCCGGTGATCGTCTACGACGCCGCGGACCCCGCCTCGACCACCGCCGCGCGGGCGGCGTTCGCCGAGGTGATGAGCCTGGCGATCGCGCTGGGCGGGACGATCACCGGCGAGCACGGGGTGGGCCGGGCGAAGAAGGGCGCGCTGCCCGACCAGCTCGGGCCCGAGGTGATGGCGCTGAGCCGGCGCATCAAGGACGCGCTCGACCCGGACGGGATCCTCAACCCCGGGGCCGTGCTGTAGGCCTCGACCCAGTCGACGAGCCGGGGGCGTTGGGTAGGTTCGGCTCGTGATCACTGAGCGCCACCTCTTCGGACCCGGACCCTGCAACCCCTACCCGGAGGCGACCGAGGGACTGGCCCGGCCGCTGCTGGGTCACCTCGACCCGGTCTTCCTGGCGGTGATGGACGAGGCCTGCGCCGGGCTGCGCGAGGTCTGGGGCACCACCAACGCGCGCACGCTGCCGCTCTCGGCGACCGGCTCGGCCGGCATGGAGGCGGCGTTCGTCAACTCCGTGCACCCGGGGGACGTCGTGGTGGTCGCGGTCAACGGCCTCTTCGGCCAGCGGATGTGCGAGGTGGCCTCGCGCTGCGGCGCCGAGGTGGTCCCCGTCGAGCACGCATGGGGTACGCCGGTCGACGTACAGCGCGTGGTCGAGGCGCACCCCGCGCCGGCGATCATCGCGGCGGTGCATGCCGAGACCTCCACCGGGGTCCGCTCCGACATCGCCGCCCTCGGCGCCGCCAAGGGCGACGCGCTGCTGGTCGTCGACGCCGTCACCTCGATCGGCGGCATCGAGCTGCGCGCCGACGACTGGGGCATCGACGTCGGATACGCCGGCACCCAGACGTGCCTCGGCGTCGCGCCGGGGCTCGCCCCCTACACGATCAGCGACCGGGCCTTCGAGCGCCGGGTCGAGCGACCGCAGTCGCGGTACCTCGACCTCGGCCTCCTCGGCGGCTACGTCGGCGAGGCGGGCGTCAGCGGTGGTGGTCGCACCTACCACCACACCGCTCCGGTCGCGATGGTCACCTCGCTGCAGGCCGCGCTGGGCCGCATCCTCGAGGAGGGCCTCGAGGCGGTGTGGGCCCGGCACCAGCAGGCGGGTGACGCCCTGCAGGCGGGCCTGCAGGAGATGGGCCTGGAGCTGTTCGCCGAGGAGGGCTGGCGGCTGCCGGAGCTCACCACCGTCAAGGTGCCCGACGGCGTCGACTCCGGTGCCGTCCGGGCGGAGCTGCTGCGCCGCTACGACATCGAGATCGGCGCAGGAGCGGGAGCGTTCGCCTCCACGGTGTGGCGGATCG
>JBQCCW010000206.1:0-2156 GCA_051961835.1 Marmoricola sp.
GAGGTCCTCGACGTCGCACCCGAGGGGCGTCCGTTCGAGGAGCATCGTCATGGTACCAGTATAACCGAACACACGTGCGAAAGCAAGACACGAGAGTGATCTCAACCGCGGTCCGTCCGGGCGGGCCAGGGCTGACTCAGGACTCGGTCAGGCCTGGGGACGAGCCTCCGGGGGATCGATCGCGACGGTGAGGATCGCGACGGTGTCCTCGGTGGCGGCGAGGTCGTGGCGCATCGGCGGGATCTCGGTGAGTTGACCCACCTCGAGCCGGGTCTCCTGCCCGCCGGCGTGGAGGCTGGCCCGGCCGCTGAGCACCTGCAGGGTGGCTGCGGGCGGGGCGTTGTGCTCGCCCAGGGAGCTCCCGGCGCGGATCGCCATCAGCACCGCGCGCTGGCGGTCACCGTGCACGATCGCTCGCGAGACGACGCCGTTCGTGGCGTCCCGCGCCTCGGTGAGCAGTGTCTCGGCCAGCTGGTTCAGATCCGTCACCATGTCTGCCACGGTACGTCGTATGACCGCTCCCGAAACCCTCTCCGAGGACGCCGTCGAGGTTGTCCACTACGAGCTCCGCGACCGGGTGGCGCTGGTGACCCTCGACCGGCCCCGTGCGCGCAACGCCGTGAACGCGGCGCTCTCCACCGAGCTCGGCCGGGCCCTCGAGCGCGCCGCGACGGACCCCCAGGTGCGGGTCGTCGTGCTGACCGGCACGGGCGAGGCCTTCTGCGCGGGGGCGGACCTGAAGGCGATCTCGCGCGGAGAGTCCATCGACGCGGAGGATCATCGCGAGTGGGGGTTCGCCGGCTTCGTCCAGCACTGGTGCGACAAGCCGGTGATCGCCGCCGTCAACGGCTTCGCCATGGGCGGTGGCACCGAGCTCGCGCTCGCCTGCGACCTCGTGGTCGCGTCGACCGCGGCGAGCTTCGGTCTCCCGGAGGTGCGGCGCGGGCTGCTCGCCGCGGCCGGTGGCCTGATCCGGCTGCAGCACCAGGTCACCCCCAAGCGTGCGGCCGAGCTCGCTCTCACCGGGTCACCGGTGGACGCGGCCACGGCGTACGCGTGGGGCCTGGTCAACCGCGTCGTCGAGCCGGAGCGGCTCCTGGAGGAGGCACTGGCGCTGGCCGGGACGGTCGCCGCGAACGCGCCCACGGCGGTGCGCACCAGCAAGCGGCTGCTGCACCGCACCCGCACCGCCGGCAACGACTGGCAGCACGCCTGGACCGCCGAGGACCCCTGGGCGGTCAACGCCGAGGAGACCATGGTCGCCTTCGGCCACCCGGACGCGATCGAGGGCCCGACGGCCTTCGCGGAGAAGCGCGAGCCGCGCTGGCAGGACTGAGCTGCGCGCTCAGGCGGCCTTGGCGCGGCCGAGCTGGCGGCGACCCTTCTTGGAGGTCAGCTTGACCACGTTGCCCGGGACGTCGGCGAAGAAGCCGTTGGGCAGCGAGAGCCGGACCACCTTGTGCCACGCCGAGCCGACCTGCTTGGGCAGCGAGCCGGTGGCGTAGGTCAGGCCGTACTCCTCGAAGAGCGCACGCACCTTCGGCGCCACCTCGGCGTACCGGTTGCTCGGCAGGTCGGGGAAGAGGTGGTGCTCGATCTGGTGGGAGAGGTTGCCCGTCATCAGGTGCATCAGCTTGGAGCCGGAGATGTTCGCCGAGCCGAGCATCTGGCGCAGGTACCACTCGCCGCGGGTCTCGTTCTCGGGGATGGACTTCTTCTCGAAGGTCTCGACGCCCTCGGGGAAGTGACCGCACATGATCACCGAGTGGCTCCACAGGTTGCGGACCAGGTTGGCCACGAAGTTCGCCGCGAACGTCGTCGGCGCGCTCGGGCCCGAGAGCAGCGGGTGGAGCAGGTAGTCCTTGCGGGCCTGGCGGCCGATCTTGCGCAGGGTACGCCGGGCGTTCTCGCGGAACTCCTCGCTGCGCTTCTCCTTCGGGATGGACAGGTTCTTGCCGAGCTCGAGGTCGTAGGCCGCGATGCCGTACTCGAAGAAGCAGGCGTTGATGAAGTTCCACAGCGGCTGGGCCAGGTAGAAGGGGATCCAGCGCTGGTCCTCGTCGACCCGCATGATGCCGTAGCCGAGGTCGTTGTCCTTGCCGACGATGTTCGTGTAGGTGTGGTGGATCTGGTTGTGGGAGTGCTTCCATCCCTCC
>JBQCCW010000207.1:0-5178 GCA_051961835.1 Marmoricola sp.
CGATGTAGCGCAGCCGGCCCACGCAGGTCTCCGAGCACACCGTCGGGATGCCGACCTCGATGCGCGGGAAGCAGAACGTGCACTTCTCGGCCTTGCCGGTGCGGTGGTTGAAGTAGACCTTCTTGTAGGGGCAGCCGGAGACGCACATCCGCCAGCCGCGGCAGCGGTCCTGGTCGACGAGCACGATGCCGTCCTCGCTGCGCTTGTAGATCGCCCCGCTGGGGCAGCTCGCAGCGCACGAGGGGTTCAGGCAGTGCTCGCAGATCCGCGGGAGGTAGAACATGAAGGTCTCCTCGAAGGAGCGCTTCACCTCCGTCGACACCTTCTGCAGCACGACGTCCTTGTCGTAGGTCGCCTCCGAGCCGCCGAGGTCGTCGTCCCAGTTCGCCGACCACTGGATCGCCATGTCCTTGCCGGTGAGCAGCGACTTGGGCCGCGCCACCGGCGTGTGCTCCTGCGCGGGCGCGTCGGTGAGCGTGGCGTAGTCGTAGGTCCACGGCTCGTAGTAGTCGCTGATGTTGGGCAGCTTGGGGTTGGAGAAGATCGTCAGCAGCTTCTTGAACCGGTTGCCGGCCTTGAGCTGCAGCCGCCCGCGCTTGTTCAGCGTCCAGCCGCCCTGCCACTCCTCCTGGTCCTCGTAGCGGCGTGGGTAGCCCTGCCCGGGGCGCGTCTCGACGTTGTTGAACCAGACGTACTCCGTGCCGGACCGGTTGGTCCAGGCCTGCTTGCAGGTCACCGAGCAGGTGTGGCACCCGATGCACTTGTCGAGGTTCATCACCATGGCCATCTGGGCCATGACCTTCATCGGCTCACTCCGTTTCGCTGCATGTCAGTACTCCACCTTCTGGGAACGCTTGCGGATCACAGTCACCTCGTCGCGCTGGTTGCCCGTCGGCCCCAGGTAGTTGAAGGCGTACGCCAGCTGGGCGTAGCCGCCGATGAGGTGGCTGGGCTTGACGAGCAGCCGGGTCAGGGAGTTGTGGATGCCGCCGCGCTTGCCGCTGGTCTCGGCGATCGGCACGTCGATGAGCCGGTCCTGGGCGTGGTACATGTACACCGTCCCCTCCGGCATCCGGTGGGACACGATCGCCCGAGCCGCGACGACGCCGTTGCGGTTGACCGCCTCGATCCAGTCGTTGTCCCGTACGCCGACCTTCGCCGCGTCCTTCTCCGACATCCACACGGTCTGACCGCCGCGCGAGAGCGACAGCATGAAGAGGTTGTCCTGGTACTCGGAGTGGATCGACCACTTGCTGTGTGGCGTCAGGTAGCGCACGGTGATCGCGCGGTGCCCGTCGAGCTCGGGGGTCGAGCCGATGTCGGGCTCGGCGAACAGGGCCTGCATGTTCAGCGGCGGCCGGTAGACCGGGAGCGTCTCGCCGAGCTCCTCCATCCAGTCGTGGTCGAGGTAGAACTGCTGCCGCCCGGTCAGCGTGTGCCACGGCTTGAGCCGCTCGACGTTGATGGTGAACGGGGAGTACCGCCGGCCCCCGCTCTCCGACCCCGACCACTCCGGCGAGGTGATCACCGGCTGCGGCCGGCTCTGGGTGTCGGCGAAGGTGATCTGCTTGCCCTCGTGCTCGCCGGCCAGGTCGTGCAGCGGCTGGCCGGTCTTGCGTTCGAGGTCCTTGAAGCCCTGCACGGCGAGGTGGCCGTTGGTCGTCCCCGACATCGCGAGGATCGCCTCGCAGACGTGCACGTCGCGCCGCAGACTCGGGCGTCCGTCGGCGACCCCGCCGCGGACCAAGCCGTTCTTCTGGCGCAGGTAGGCGACCGGGCCCGTCTCGTCGTAGGTGATGCCCTTCGTGGTGGCGCCGAGCCGGTCGGCCAGCGGACCGAGCGAGGCCATCTTCGCCGCGACCGCGCCGTAGTCGCGCTCGACGGTGACGATCTTCGGCATCGTCACGCCGGGGACCGGCTCGCACTCCCCGGCGCGCCAGTCGCGCACCACGCCGTGCGGGTTCGCCAGCGCGTCGGGGGTGTCGTGCAGCAGCGGCATCGCGACGACGTCGGTGCGGGTTCCCAGTCGCGGGCCCGCGAGCTCGGAGAACTTCTCGGCGATCGTGAGCCAGGCGTCCCAGTCGGTCCGCGTCTGCCACGGCGGCGCGATCGCCGGGTTGAAGGAGTGCACGAACGGGTGCATGTCGGTGGTGTTGAGGTCGTGCTTCTCGTACCACGTGGCCGCCGGCAGCACGATGTCGGAGAACACCGTCGTGCTGGTCTGCCGGAAGTCGATCGTCATCAGCAGGTCGAGCTTGCCCTCCGGGGCCTGCTCGCGCCACCGCACGTCGCGCGGCCGCTTCCCCTCCGGGGTCTCCTCGGCACGCAGCGAGTTCTCGGTGCCCAGGAGGTGCTTGAGGAAGTACTCGTTGCCCTTCGCGCTCGACCCCAGCAGGTTGGAGCGCCACACCGACAGGATGCGCGGGAAGCTCTCCGGAGCGTCCGGGTCCTGGCCGGCGAACCCCATCGCGCCGCTCTTCAGCTCCTCCACGACGTGCTCGGCGACGGGACGACCGGCTGCGGCAGCCTCCTCGGCGATCGTGTGCGGGTTCTTGGTGAAGGTCGGGAAGGACGGCATCCACCCCATCGCGGCGCTCTGGGCGATCACGTCGGCACTCGTCATGCCGGCGAAGCGGCCGCCTCCGGCGCGCGAGGACAGCGCGTCGGCGCTGAAGTGGTCGTAGCGGAACTGGTCGGTGTGGAGGTACCAGTACGCCGTCTGGATCATCGTGCGGGCGGGCCGCACCCAGTCGGCCGCCGTCGACACCTGGCTGTAGCCGGTGATCGGGCGGACCTTCTCCTGGCCGACGTAGTGCGCCCAGCCGCCGCCGTTGCGCCCCTGGCACCCGGTGAGCGTGGTGAGCGCGAGGAACGCCCGGTAGATCTGGTCGGAGTGGAACCAGTGGTTGGTCCCCGCGCCCATCAGGATCATCGAGCGGCCCTCGGACTCCTCGGCGTTGCGCGCGAACTCCCGCGCGATCCGCGTCGCCACCTGGGCCGGCACGCCGGTGATCGCCTCCTGCCAGGCGGGGGTGTACGGCGCGGTGGCGTCGTCGTAGGAGGTCGGCCAGCTGCCGGGGAGGCCGTCGCGCGGGACGCCGTACTGGGCGAGCATCAGGTCGTAGACCGTCGTGACGCGCTTGCCGGCGACCTCGCGGACCGGCACCCCGCGCGCCACCGACCCCTCGGCTCCGTCGAAGCGGGGGAGCAGGATCTCGGCGGCCTCGCCCGAGCCGGCGCACGACAGCAGCGGGTCGACGCCGGCGAGGTCGAGGTTCCAGGTGCCCTCCTGCTCGGCGTACCGGTGACCGAGTGAGCCGTTCGGGACGACCGGCGCTCCGGTGGCGGCGTCGAGCAGCACCGTGCGGAAGTGCGCGTGCTCGTCCTGGGCACGGTCGGGGAGGTCTGCCGCGGTGAGGAACTTGCCGGGCCGGGTCTCTCCGGTGGTCTCGTCGGTGACGACCTCCACCAGGTAGGGCAGGTCGGTGTAGGTCTTGACGTAGGAGTCGAAGTACGGCGTGGTCCGGTCGACGAAGAACTCCTTGAGCACGACGTGACCCATCGCCAGCGCGAGCGCGCCGTCGGTGCCGGGGTTGACCGCCAGCCACTCGTCGGCGAACTTCACGTTGTCGGCGTAGTCGGGGGAGACCACGACGACCTTCTGGCCCCGGTAGCGCGCCTCCACCATCCAGTGGGCGTCCGGAGTGCGGGTGACCGGCAGGTTCGTGCCCCACTGGATGAGGTAGCCGGCGTCCCACCAGTCGCCGGACTCGGGGACGTCGGTCTGGTCGCCGAACACCTGCGGGGATGCCACCGGGAGGTCGGCGTACCAGTCGTAGAAGGAGAGCATCGCGCCGCCGACCAGCGAGGTGAAGCGAGCGCCGGACGTGTGCGAGACCATCGACATCGCCGGGATCGGCGAGAAGCCGGCGACGCGGTCGGGGCCCCACCGGTCGATCGTGTGCACGTACGCGGCGGCGATCATCTCGACCGCCTCGTCCCAGCTCGCCCGGACCATGCCGCCCTTGCCCCGGGCCCGCTTGTAGGCCCGCGCCCGGTCGGGGTGGTCCACCACGTGCGCCCAGGCCTTCACCGGGTCGCCGTCGTACTGGCGCTTTCCCTCGCGGTACATCTGCAGCAACAGGCCGCGTACGTAGGGGTAGCGGACCCGCGTGGGGGAGTAGGTGTACCAGGAGAACGCGGCTCCGCGCGGGCAGCCGCGCGGCTCGTACTCGGGGCGGTCGGGCCCGGTCGTGGGGTAGTCGGTCTGCTGGGTCTCCCAGGTGATGATACCGTCCTTGACGTAGACCTTCCAGGAGCACGACCCAGTGCAGTTCACGCCGTGGGTGGAGCGCACGACCTTGTCGTGGCTCCACCGGTCGCGGTAGAAGTTGTCGGCGGCCCGCCCGCCCTGCTTGGTGAGGGTGCGCAGGTCGTCGCTGACCGTCCCCTTCGTGAAGTAGCGCCGGGTGCGCACCAGCGCGTCGACGAGCTCGCTGTCGAGACCTGCGTCGGGACGAGGGGTCATGTCAGGCTGCCTCCTGGGCATGGGCGGTCCGTCGTACGAGGGTCAGGGTCAGCGCGAGGGCCAGCAGCGCTGCGGCGCAGAGCAGCCACAGGCCGATCGCGTAGGACGCGGTTCGACCATAGACCCACCCCATCACCAGCGGCGGGACGAACCCCCCGAGGCCTCCGGCGGCACCGACGAGGCCGGTGACGCCGCCGACTCGCGCGGGGTCCGTGGCCTGGGCGATCAGGCCGAACGTCGCGCCGCTGGCGGCGCCGAGGGCGGCCGCCAACACGAGGAACGCGACGGTGCCGACCATGTGCAGCGGTGGCGTCGGGGACACGATCGCCGCGCACACTGCGACGACGCCGAACGCCGTGCCGAGCACCGGGACCGCGCCGAGCCGGTCGGAGAGCCAGCCGCCCACGGGGCGCATCAGCACGGCCACGACGACGAAGCCGGCCATCCGGTTGGCTGCGTCGGCGGGTGTGAGGTGGTGGGCGGTCTTGAGGTAGGCGGGGAGGTAGACGCTGAAGGCGACGTAGCCACCGAAGCCGACGGCGTAGAGGACGCAGGCCTGCCAGGTGATCGGGAGCCGCCCGTTGGCCGCGATCCGGCTGACCAGGCTGGTGGTGGGGACGGTGCGGCCGGGGGCATCGCGGAGCACGAGC
>JBQCCW010000208.1:0-3405 GCA_051961835.1 Marmoricola sp.
ACATGTCGCTCGCCTAGCGACGCTTCTTCAAGAGCCCGCTGACGAGCCACGCCTGCCTCCGGCAGAGTGTTGGTGTCACCAGCCGCCCTCCGGCCTGAATGTCTGGCAAGAGTCGGGCGGCTCCGGGCGGCCTCAATCTCGGGTTCTCCCGTCGTGCGCTGCTCGTTAGGCCGTGGGTGCCAGCGGCGGATCACAGCAGAGCTATCGCTCAGTAAAACAAGGGTTCCCGTGCCGCGCCGGCGCTCGCCTCGCACTGATCGCGTCGAGGTCAGAACAGGTGGAAGACGTCGCGAAGGTCTGTCGGCGACGCTCGAAAACTGAACAGTTGCGACGCTTGAAAAGTGAACACTCACGACGATCGGAGAGTGATCACTTTGGAGGACTGGGCGTTGATCCGTCGGCTTGCCGGCGAGGGCGTTCCGAAGGCGCAGATCGCGGCACGGCTGGGGATCTCGCGCACGACGGTGGTTAAGGCGGTGGGGTCCGATGCGCCGCCGACGTACGAACGGCGACCGGTGGCCACCTCGTTCACCCCGTTCGAGCCGCACGTGCGGCAGTTGCTCGAAGCGACGCCGGACATGCCGGCGACGGTGCTCGCCGAGCGTGTCGGGTGGACCGGTTCGATCACCTGGTTCCGTGACAACGTCCGCCGGCTCCGGCCCGAGCATCGGCCGGTTGACCCCGCGGACCGGCTGGCGTGGCTGCCAGGTGACGCCGCCCAGTGCGACCTGTGGTTCCCGCCGAGGAAGGTCCCGCTCGAGGATGGCTCGGCCACGCTGCTGCCGGTCTTGGTGATCACCGCGGCGCACTCACGCTTCACGCTCGCAACGATGATCCCGACCCGGCATACGGTCGATCTGCTGCTGGGCATGTGGGCGCTGCTGCAGCAGCTTGGCGCGGTGCCGCGCCGGTTGATCTGGGACAACGAGGCCGGCATCGGCCGCGGGAAGCGGCACGCCGATGGGGTCGGGGCGTTCACCGGGACACTGGCCACGACCCTGCAGCGGCTCAAGCCCTACGACCCCGAATCGAAGGGCTTGGTCGAGCGCCGCAATGGCTACTTGGAGACCTCGTTCATGCCCGGCCGGGACTTCAGCTCGCCGGGCGACTTCAACGCCCAACTCGCCGAGTGGCTGCCTCTCGCGAACGCGCGGATGGTCCGCACCATCAAGGCCCGGCCCGTCGATCTGCTCGGCGCCGACCGCGCCGCAATGCTGCCCTTGCCGCCGGTGTCCCCGCAGGTCGGGTGGGTCAACCGAGTGCGGTTGGGCCGCGACTACTACGTCCGGCTCGACAGCAACGACTACTCAGTCGACCCTGCGGTGATCGGCCGGTTCGTCGACGTCACCGCTGACCTCTCACGCCTCGAGGTCCGCCATGAGGGGCGACTCGTCGCTGCCCATGACCGGGTCTGGGCGCGCGGCATGACCATCACCGATCAAGCCCATGTCGCGGCGGCGAAGGCGTTGCGCGAGCAGTATCAGCGGCCCCGACCCGCACCCGATCCGAGCGAGGGCCTGGTGCGAGATCTCAGTGACTACGACCGCGCGTTCGGGCTCATCGACGCCGGCATCGATGCCGTCGCCCTCAGTGACGGCGAGGTGGCCTGATGGCCAACAAGGCGAAGAGCGAGACGAGCGAGGCGCTCAAGCAGCTGACCTACCTCTCGGCTGCGATGAAGGCACCCCGGATCATCGAATCCGCAGCCCGGCTCGCCGACCACGCCCG
Organism: Marmoricola sp.; assembly: GCA_051961835.1. Classification (GTDB taxonomy): domain Bacteria; phylum Actinomycetota; class Actinomycetes; order Propionibacteriales; family Nocardioidaceae; genus Marmoricola. The sequence goes on from JBQCCW010000208.1 coordinate 1,729, forward strand.
CGACGCCGGCTGGACGCACGAGGAGTACCTCGCCGCGGTGCTCGACCGCGAGGTCGCCGCCCGCAACGCCTCAGGCGCCCAGCTGCGGATCCGCGCCGCCGGATTCGCTGCACGCAAGACGATCGAGGAGTTCGACTGGGACGCCCAACCGGGCGTCCGCCAGCAGATCGCCTCGCTGGCATCGGGCGGGTTCCTCACCGAGGCCCGCAACGTGGTCCTGCTCGGCCCGCCAGGCACCGGCAAGACCCACCTAGCCACCGGACTCGGCATCGCCGCGGCGAACCACGGCCACCGGGTCCTGTTTGCCACCGCGACCGAATGGGTCACCCGCCTCACCGACGCCCACCGCGCCGGCCGCCTCCCCAACGAGCTCTCCCGGCTGCGGCGCTACGGGCTGATCATCGTCGACGAGGTCGGCTACCTGCCCTTCGAGCAGGATGCAGCGAACCTCTTCTTCCAACTCGTCTCCAGCCGCTACGAACACGCCTCGCTGTTCTTGACCTCGAACCTGCCCTTCAGCGGCTGGGGCGGTGTTTTCGGCGACCAAGTCGTCGCGGCCGCGATGATCGACCGGGTCGTCCACCACGCCGACGTCCTCACCCTCAAGGGCGCCAGCTACCGGCTACGCAACCGCGGCATCGACACACTGCCCAGCATCCGCGAGACCGCCGACCACCAACCGAACTAGGCTGCCCCAACCGTTCACTTTTCGAGCGTCGGAAACGACCAGACTTCGAGCGTTGCCGACAAGGTCGCCACTCTCACATCACCGAGCCCCGAGACTCCGATAGCGTCGAGGGGTTCAAGCAGGCCAAAACCGCTCGGGGATCTGGAGGGTGTGCTCCACGAATAGGGACATCCTGGTCTCCGTCGATGTGTGCATCGGTGCTGGAAGGACGTGCACCATGCCGAAGGCGCTCCCCAAGGAGTTCCGCGAGGACGTGATCCGGGTCTACCGCGACTGCGATGCTTCCGTCGCCCGAGTCGCGAAGGATTCGGAATCTCGCCGTCGTGCCCGAAGCGATGGCTGACCGTCGATGACCGCAAGTCGTCGAACCCGTCCCCGGCGGGCTGGGCCGCCAACGAGTCCGAGGCGCTGCGTGAGGCGAACAAGCGAATCAAGCAGCTGGCGTAAGAAGTCGAGGTCCTGCGACGGGCGGCTGCTTACCTGTCGCAGGCGCATCTGCCGGGGAAAGTGATGTACCCGGTCGTCCGCGACCTGGCCGCCGACGGGATTCCCGTCGCGGTGACGGGCCGGGTGCTGCAGATCGCTCGCCAAGCCCTACTACCGCTGGCTCGCCGATCCGGGCACCGACGCCGGGCTCATCGAGGCATCCCGGGCCAACGCCCTCTTCGGCGCCCACCGCGACGATCCCGAGTTCGGCTAACGCTTCTTGGTGGACGAAGCAGTCGAGGCCGGTGAGGCGATGGCACCACGAACTGCGTGGCGGATCTGCACGCCGGTGGGGTGGTGCCGTTCGCACGGCAAGAAGCGCGGCCGCAACGGCAAGAAGTCAGGCCCGCCGGTCCATGACGACCGCTGCGCGGTGGTCGACGAGCACGGCGTGACGCGGCACGTCTTTGAAGCCGAGCGCCCCAACCAGTTATGGCTGGCTGACATCATCGAGCACTGGACCAATGAGGGGAAGCTTTACCTCTGCGCGATCAAGGACGTCT
>JBQCCW010000209.1:0-3283 GCA_051961835.1 Marmoricola sp.
CGCCGAGGAGCCCGAGGGCACCCTCGACCCGTCGCCCACCGCCGCACCGCTCGCGGACCCGGATGCCCCCTCCGCGCCTGCCCTGCCCGGGACCGACGGTGCCCTCGAGGAGCAGGACGAGGCAGCGACCCACGACGAGGCTCCCCCGGACCCTCCTCCTGCCATCGGGACGCCCTCCGCGGATGCGCCCGACGACGAGCACGACACCGCACCCGCGTGGGAGTCCTCGTGGCGCCCGACGTGGCAGCCGACCGGGTCCTCGGCAGTCGCCGAGACGCTCGCGGCTGCTTCGCCGGTCGCCACGGGGGCCGACGGCCACACGGAGGCCGAGGACGCGGTCACCGAGGACGCAGCCACCGAGTCACGGAGCGAGATCCCCAGCACGACCCCCGACGCAGCGACCCAGGACGCAGCGACTCAGGACACGGGCGAACCGGTGGCCGACGAGCCGGTCGGCACCCTCGCGGCGTCCCTCGTGGCGCCCGTCGTACCGACGACGCCGATGCAGCAGGCCGTCGATGCGCCGATCCCTCCGCCCGAGGCCACGGCAGAGGCCGCCCAGCGGGCAGCGACGACCGCGGAGGGCGAGGAGGTGCCCGCGTTCGTGGAGTACCGCCCGAGCGACGTGCGGCGCTACGTGCTCGGCACGCTCTTCGTCATCGCCTCGCTGCTGGCGGTCCTGGCGATCTTCTACGCCGTGCAGGAGGGCGGGACCTCGCCGGCCATCACCGCGGCGGCCGTGGTCGTCCTCGCCGGAGCGCTGTGGTGGGGGCTGCTGAGCTGGGCGCCGACGATCGTCTCGATCTCCCGGGGCATCCTCGAGGTCTCCCAGGGGCCCACCAGTGAGCGCTTCGACCTGCGGGACCCCGGCACGGAGGTGGTCGTCGGCGACGACCCGCGGTCGCGCTCGTGGACCACGACCGTGGGCCGGCCCCACGGCAAGCCGCTCGTGATCAAGGCGACCCAGGTCCGCCCGCAGCAGTTCTCGCGCATCGTGCGCCACTACCGCGACCTCGGCGACTCCTGATCGCCCCGTCGTCACGGACGACAGGGCTCCGACCCGGGACCCACGGCGACAGGATCAGTACGGCAGGGCGGCGTACGGCGTCGTCCGGGCGACCTGGAGGGTGCGGTCCAGGAGGAACGGCGTCGCCTGATGGTAGAGCCAGGGCCGGCCGAACCAGAGGTAGCCGTCGGCGTCGTGGGCAGCCGTCCGGCGCAGGGCCAGTGACAGGCCCCAGGTCCGGCTCGCCACGTGCCAGGTCGGCGGGACGCCCAGCGTCACGCAGCGCGTCTCGGTGGTGGTGCGGCAGGCCTCGGCGGCGTCGAAGTCACCCTGGGGATGCGCGGCGTGATACTGCAACCAGGTGAACGGCCGGCCGTTGTCAGCGGTGTCGACGACGAAGTGCTTGGTGCCCAAGCCGGCGCGGGCGAGGGCGCCGACGAGCTGATGACCGTAGGCGACCTCGCTGGCCAGGGAGCCGTAGTGGGTGGCGCCGAGCGCGAAGCCGCGCAGCTTCGCGATACCGGCGCTGCGCAGCAGGGCGACCGCTCGGTCGACCGAGAGCCAGTCCGCGTCGCCCGCGTCGAGGTAGACCGCGGTGTTCGGCAGGCCGGCGAACACCGAGGCGGCGTACGCCGCGAGGCGCATCCGCACGCGCGGACGCCAGCCGCTGAGCGAGACGGCGAGATCCGGCTCGAGCACCATCGCGACGTGCGCGCTGCCGATCCCGGCCGCGGCCTGGTCGATCCAGGCGTGGTAGTCGCGCCGCTGCTGGAGGGTGATCGGCTCCTTCTTCGAGGGCTCACCGTGCGGCCAGAGCCGGAAGATCGCCATCGGTACGACGGTCTCGGGGTCACCGGCCTGCGCCTGGGTCACATAGGACTGGATCTTGTCGGCGATCTGGTCGGTGGGGATCCAGCTGCCGAGCCAGCGCACGCGGGGACGCAGCGCCACCGTGGCGAGCAGTGCCTTGTCGGCGCCCTGGGCCTTCTCGTAGGCGGGGTACACGCCGTCCGCCGGACCGGTGTAGACGCCCCAGGGACGCCCGGCGAGCGGGTTGGACGGGTTCTGCCGCAGCGCGGCCGCGGTCGCGGCCTCGGCCGCCTGCCCCGTGCTCGCAGCGAGCGGAAGCATCACGGCCAGGGACGCCACGGCGGCCACGGCAGCGCGGCCGCCGCGGGCCATCCCGGGGCCCCGCGACACGATTCTGGTTCCAGGCACGATCTGCTCCACGCTCCCGATCGGTGGTCTCGACCCTTGCCCATCGTCCGGAGCGCCGCTGACCTGAGCGTTACCGCACCGGTCGTGCCGACCCCTCCGGCGCACCGGCGTACCGGCCGGTCCGCGCCGAGCCCGGCCCCCTCCCCGCGGCTACACTCCCGGTCGCGGGCCTCTAGCTCAATGGCAGAGCAGCGGACTTTTAATCCGCGGGTTGTGGGTTCGACCCCCACGGGGCCCACCGCCCCGCCGGACGGACGGCCCGCCCCGGCCGGACGGGCTCGTCGAGCGCTCAGGCGACGAGCGGGCGGTTGCGGACGCCGGTGGTCGGCCCGGGCGTCGGATCGGGATCCGCACCGGCCGGGGCGTCGGAGTCGACCCGCGGGCGGCGCAACGGGCCCACGACCAGGAGCAGCAGCAGCGGTGCGAGCAGCAGCAGGCCGGTGGGCGGGATGGCGGTGCCGGAGTCGTTGACGGCGAAGCCGACCAGCCAGCAGGCCGCGATCGCAACGAGTCCGTCGCCGACCAGGGGAGCCGGCGTCAGCGCTCGGCGTAGCGGCCGCGCCACGATGCCGGGTCGCATCAGCAGCAGCACCATCAGCGCGATCAGCGGCACCACCGCCAGGTCGATCCAGCTGCTGGTCAGCATCGTCCAGTTCTCCGAGAAGATCCGCTGCAGCCCGGCGAGCTGGTGGGTGCTGAGGAACTGGTCAACGAAGATGCCGATGTGGGTGCGCTCCGCCGGCGGCCGCAGGTAGTCGACCACGGCGAAGCCAGCGACGACGACGAGCGCGGCGGCGGCGATCAGGGCCCATCGCCTGGCGGTGAGCCGGGCACCGGCGGCACGCGCCGCCAGGTAGCCGAACGCCGGCACCAGCGCGAGTGGACCGCCGCCGTCGGCGCCCCACGACGGGAACCCGTCCACCCCGACGACGAGGACACCGACCACGACGACGACCGCGGCCGACGCGCGCCGCCGTCCAGTCCTCACCAGCGGTACGGCGAGCAGCGTGGCGAGCAGCAGCCCCGCCGTGGCGTACAGGGCGAAGCCGACGTTGCCCT
>JBQCCW010000210.1:0-32606 GCA_051961835.1 Marmoricola sp.
GCTCGGCCGGGCGAAGGCGCGCGCCGAGATGCTGACCCTGCTCAACTGGAAGCTCGCCAGCGCCACCGATGACCTCTCCCCCGCCGACGCCTCCGCCACGAAGGTGTACGGCTCCGAGACCGCGACCGAGGTCTACCGGGCACTGATGGAGATCGTCGGCCCCACCTCCCTGATCCGCGGCGACTCCGCAGGCGCCGAGCTCCAGGGTCGACTCGAGAGGTACCACCGCTCGTCGCTGGTGATGACGTTCGGCGGCGGCACGAACGAGATCCAGCGCGACATCATCGGCTACGTCGGCCTCGGCCTCCCCGCGGCCAAGCGCTGACACGACGAAAGGCGACCCTGCCATGGACTTCACCCTGCCCCCCGAGGCGACCGACGCGGCCGAGCTCGCCGCCACGATCTTCACCGACCACTGCACACCGGAGCGGCTCCGGGCCGTCGACGCCGGCGGCGACCGGTTCGACCGCGACCTCTGGGCCGCCCTCGGGACGGCCGGCCTGCTCGGCCTGACGGTGCCGGAGGAGCACGGGGGCGCCGGGCTCGGCCCCGTCGAGCTTGCGGCGGTGTTGGTGGAGGCGGGGAGCCGCGTCGCTCCGGTGCCGCTCGCGGGCCACGGCGTCGCCGCGGCCGCGCTCGCTGAGTACGCCACCCCCGAGATGCGCGCTCGGTGGCTGGACGGCGCCGCCACCGGTGAGGTCGTGCTCGCCGTCGCACCCGCCGCCGACCGCTCCGGCGCCCACAACGCCGTCGTGGCAGGCGCCGTCGCCGACGCCGTCCTGGTGCCGGTCGGAGAGGGTGCGGACGCGCGGCTCGTCCTGATCACGCCGACGACGCCCGGCGTCACGATCGAGCCCCAGCGGCTCACCGACGGCGACATCGCCGCGCGCCTCGTCGTACCGCACGACGTCGACGCGCCCGTGCTCGGCGACGGGTCCGTGGTGCGGTGGGTGGCGGACCGGATCGCCGTCGCGGGGGCCGCGGCACAGCTGGGGGTGGTCGGGGGGGCACTCCGCCTGACCGCCGCGTACGCCCGGACCCGCGAGCAGTTCGGCCGGCCCATCGGGACCTTCCAGGCTGTCTCCCAGCGCCTCGCCGACGGCTACATCGACGTCCTCGGCGCCCGCTTGACGCTGTGGCAGGCCGCCTGGCGCCTGGCCGAGGGGCTCCCGGCCGAGCAGGAGGTCGCCACCGCGGTGCTGTGGGCCGCCGACGCCGGACACCGGCTCGCCCACACCACCGTCCACGTGCACGGCGGCGTCGGCATCGACCTCGACGGAGAGGCCCACCGTTTCTTCACCGCCGCGAAGCGGGGCGAGTTCCTCCTGGGCGGCACGACCGCAGCGGCACGTGCCATCGGCGCTGCGCTCGCCTCGGCCTGACCGGTGCCCACCGTCCGAGACCTGCTGCTGGCGCACGCCGGCTCCTCGCGACCCGCGCTGCGGTGGCGCGCGACCGACGGCGTCGTCCGGGAGCTGAGCTGGCAGGAGTACGTCGAGGCGGCCGAGGAGCGCGCCCGAGCGGCGGCCGCGCGTCTCGACCCGCAGCGCCCTCCCCATGTCGGCGTGCTGCTCGGCAACGGGCCGGAGATGGCCTTGCAGCTGGCCGCTGCTGCGCTGGGCGGCCACGTCCTGGTCGGTCTCAACACGACCCGACGGGGCGCGGCGCTCGCCGCCGACGTCCGCAAGGCCGACTGCCAACTGGTCCACACCGACGAGCACCACCGTCCCTTGCTCGAGGAGGTGACGACCCCGGTCGTCACCTCGCTGCCCGCTGCACCTGCTGAGGCCCCCACAAGCGTCCCGACGGAGGACGAGCTCTTCATGCTGGTCTTCACCTCGGGCACGAGCGGGAACCCGAAGGCGGTCCGGGTCACCCATCGCAAGGTCACCGCGCCGGCGGCCTATCTGACCGAGCGGCTGGGCCTGACCGGCGAGGACGTCCACTACGTCTCGATGCCGCTGTTCCACTCCAACGGCGTGCTGGCCGGCTGGGCCCCCGCGGTGCACAACGGCGCCACGGTCGCCTTCGAGCCCTTCTCCGCCTCCGCCTTCCTCGACGACGTGCGCGCGGTCGGAGCCACCTACGCCAACTACGTCGGCAAGCCCCTCTCCTACGTGCTGGCCACACCCGAGCGCCCCGATGACGCCGAGAACCCGCTGCGTCTGGTCTTCGGCAACGAGGCGGGGGACCGGGAGACGGCGGCGTTCGCGGAGCGGTTCGGGTGTCGCGTGGTCGACGGCTTCGGCTCGACCGAGAACGCCGTCGTGATCAGCCGGGTGGAGGGGACGCCCGCCGGCTCCCTGGGCCGGCCGATGCCCGGGGTCGCCGTGCTCGATCCCGCCACCGGGCGGGAGTGCCCTCCGGCGACGTACGACGAGGCGGGGCGGGTGACGAACCTCGACGCGTGCGTCGGCGAACTGGTGAACACGACCGGCGCCGGGCAGTTCGCCGGCTACTACAACGACGAGGCGGCGACCGCCGAGCGGATGCGCGGCGGGATGTACTGGAGCGGCGACCTCGCCTACCGCGACGCCGACGGCTGGGTCTACTACGCCGGCCGGACCAGCGACTGGCTCCGGGTCGACGGCGAGAACCTCGCCGCGGCGCCGATCGAGCGAGCGCTGCTGCGTCACCCCGCGATCGCCCAGGCGGCCGTCTACGGGGTCCCCGACCCGGTCGCAGGGGATCGTCTTGCGGCCGCCCTGGTGCTGCGGGACGCGCTGGACCCCGAGGAGTTCGAGCGGTTCCTCGCTGCCCAGGCCGACCTCGGCCCCCGGCAGTGGCCCCGGTACGTCCGCCTCCTCGACGCCCTCCCCCGCACGGCCACCAACAAGGTGCTCAAGCGCGAGCTCACCGGTGCCGGCGTGGGTGACGCCGCGTGGGTCCGGGCCGCGCGCGGTTCGACGTACCTGTCATCCTGAGTTCCCGTGACCCTGCGCCGTTCCGTCCTTCCCCTGGTGGCCGACCTCGTCTGCGTGCTGGCGTTCGCGTTCGGCGGGAAGTCCTCCCACGAGGCCGGCGACTCCGACTGGGTCGTGATGGCGATCGCCTGGCCGTTCGCGCTCGCGGCGCTCCTCGCCCACGTCGCACTCGCCGCAGGCCGGCGACCGACCACGCCGCTGCGGCCCGCCGGCGTCGTCGTCCTCAGCACGACGTACGTCGGCGGCATGCTGCTTCGAGTCGCCGAGGGGCGAGGCGTCGCGCCGGCGTTCCTTGTCGTGGCCGTGCTCTTCCTGGCCCTCACCATGCTGGGCTGGCGTCTCCTGGCAGGGCTCGCCACGCGGCGTACTGCCGACTGAGGTTGTCGGTCCGCCGACCAGGCGTCACCCTGGATCGACCGCGCCGCCGTCCCGTTGGCGCCCGGCTGAGGAGCCTGCGTGAGCGACACCGACGGGGATGCGGTCCTGGCGGGGCTGGACGCCGCGCGCGAGGGGATCGAGGACTTCTATCGTGACCTGCACGCCCATCCCGAACTCTCCCATTCCGAGACCCGCACGGCGCAACGGGTCGCCGACGCCCTCGCGCCTCTGGGCGGCGAGGTGCACACCGGTGTCGGCGGCACCGGTGTCGTGGCGATCCTGCGCAACGGCGCCGGCCCGGGCGTGCTCCTTCGCGCCGACATGGACGCGCTTCCGGTGCGGGAGGCCACCGGGCTGCCCTATGCCAGCCGCGAGTCCGCGACCACGCCCGAGGGGGACCTGCCGGTGATGCATGCCTGCGGGCACGACGTCCACGTCGCGTGTCTGCTCGGGGCGGTCACGCTGCTCGCCCGTGCTCGCGAGGCCTGGAGCGGCACGGTGGTCGCGGTGTTCCAGCCGGCCGAGGAGGTCGCCGACGGTGCCCAGGGCATGGTCGAGGACGGCCTCGCGGAGATCGTGGGACCGGTCGACGTCGCGCTGTGCCAGCACGTTCTCCCCTTTCCCGCCGGGGAGGTCGGCACGCGGCCGGGGCCGGTGCTCTCGGCGGCCGACAGCATGCGGATCACGGTGCACGGTCGCGGGGCCCACGGCTCGATGCCCCAGGCGGCGGTCGATCCGGTGGTGCTCGCAGCGATGATCGTAGTCCGACTCCAGACGATCGTCTCGCGGGAGGTCGCACCGGGTGATCCGGCGGTGCTCACGGTGGGAAGCGTCCAAGCGGGCACCAAGAGCAACGTCATTCCCGACGCAGCGACCATCCAGCTCAACGTGCGCACCTACGACGAGCAGACCCGCAGCCGGATCCTCGAGGGGATCCGCCGGATCGTGGAGGCCGAGTGCGCGGCGTCCAGATGCCCCAGGCCGCCGGACTTCGAGCTCTTCGACCGGTTCCCGCTCACCGACAACGACCCCGAGGTCACCGCACAGGTCGCCGGCGCGTTCGCCGCACACTTCGGCGCCGCCGCGGGCGAGTTGCCGCTGCAGACGGCGAGCGAGGATTTCAGCGACCTGCCGCGAGCACTGGCCGTCCCGTCCACCTACTGGGGCATCGGGGGCATCGATCCCGCCGCCTACGCCGCCGCCGAAGCCGCGGGCCGGGTCAGCGACGACATCCCGGTGAACCACTCGGCGCAGTTCGCCCCCGTGTTGCAACCGACCCTCGACACCGGTACGTCGGCGCTCGTGGTGGCCGCGCTCGCCTGGCTGGGAGCCGGGAAGACCCGGTGAGCCACGAGCCGCTGCTCCTCCTTGCCCTCGACCTGACCGGCACCTTCGCCTTCGCCCTCAACGGGGCCCTCACCGCTATCCGCGTCGCCGAGCTCGACATCGTCGGCGTCCTCACGCTGGGCGTCATCACCGCGCTCGGGGGCGGGATCGTGCGCGACGTCGTCATCGACTCGCTGCCGCCCGCGACGTTCAGCGACTGGCGCTACCTGGCGGTCGCGGCCGGCGGCGCGTTGATCGCGTTCGCTCTCGGACGCCGCCTGGACCGGCTCTCCAGATCGATCACGCTGTTGGACGCCGCCGGTCTGAGCCTGTTCGCGGTCACCGGCGCGAGCAAGGCACTGGCGTTCGGGCTGGGACCGGTGCAGGCGGTGATCCTCGGCGCCGTCACCGCCGCGGGCGGCGGCACCGTGCGCGACATGATGCTGCAGCGAGTCCCGACGGTTCTGCGCAGCGAGCTCTACGCGATCCCGGCGCTGCTCGGGGCGACGATCACCGTGGCCGCGTCCCGGCTCGGTGTCTACGGGCTCCCCGCGGCGATCGTGGCGGCCGTCGCCTGCTTCGCGCTTCGGGTGGCGGGGGTCCGGTTCGGTCTGAACGCGCCGCGGCCAGCGACCGCTACTCCACGACGTCGATGATCACCTTGCCCACGGCCCCGTCCTCCACTGCAGCGTGGGCGTCCGCGGTCTGCTCGAGGCTGAAGTGGTGGAGCGGCAGGCCCGCGTCGGCACCCACGCGCACAGCTCGGTCCAGCACGGCGGTCGAGACGTCATCGAGTGCTCCACGGCGCCAGCTCTCCGGCGCGGTGTAGAGCAGGACGAACTGGAATCGCGCGTTGAGCGCCATCAGCTCGCGCACCGGCAGCGCGACCTCGTCGCCCGGTACGCCGGCATAGGCGGCGATCGATCCGCCCTGGGCGAGCACGCGGGCGTCGAGAGCGCCGTTCGCCACCGGTGCGACCTCGACGATGGTGTCCACGCCCCCGGGCGCGATCCCGCGCACGACCTTCGCGACGTCCTCGGTCCGGTAGTCGATCACGTGGTCGGCACCGGCGAGCCGCGCGAGCGTCGCCTTCTCCGGGCTGCTGATCGTGGTCAGCACGGTGGCGTCGGACCAGCGGGCGAGCTGGATGGCGGCGTTGCCGACCGCTCCCGCCCCGCCCGCGACGAGAACCACGCGCCCGGACATCGTGCCCGGCCCCAGCTGCCGGGGGCCGTCCTCGGTCACCGTCAGGCAACGGTGGGCGGTGAGGAACGGCACGCCCAGGCTCGCCCCCAGGTCGAAGCTCGCGCTGTCGGGCAGCAGCACGACGTGGCGCGCGGGCACGATCGCGTACTCCTGGGCCGTGCCCCCGATCGGGCGACCGTGTGCCGCCTCCCAGATCCACACGCGCAGACCCAGGAGCGACGCCTGGACGCCCTCCCCCACGGCGTCGACGATCCCCGCACCGTCCTGGTTGGGCACCTGGGCGGGCTCGACGGCCGTGCCCGGCGCGGTGCCGCGCCGGCTCTTCCAGTCCGTCGGGTTCACGCCGGAGCGGTGGATCTCGACGCGCACCTCGCCGGGACCGGGCTCCGGCAACGGCCGGTCCTCGAGGGTGAGCACGTCGGGGTCGCCAGTGCGGGAGTAGGTGATCGCGCGCATGGATCGAACCTAGCCCGGGAGTCCGCGAGGTAGGTCCGCCGAGAACCCGCAGGAGCAGGACTGTCGGTGGGCCCGTCTAGCCTGAACGTATGTTCGAGCCGCTCGGGAACGCCGCCACGCTGCAGGCCGCAGCCGCCGACGTTAGGGGGCTCACCGAGGCCGAGCTGGTCGACCTGATCCGCACCGGGGAGGAGGTCAAGGCGGCCGCCGCGGCAGCCCAGGCCGCGGCGACGCAGCGCCTGGCCATCCTGCGCCGGCAGCGGGAGGAGGCCGCGAAGCTCCCCGCCCGGCGGCGCGGCATCGGCCTGGGCGCCGAGATCGGGCTGGCCCGCCGGGAGTCACCGGTCCGCGGCAACCAAGCCCTCGGCCTCGCGACCGCGCTGGCCGAGATGCCCCACACCTACCGCGCCCTGGCCACCGGCCGACTCAGCGAGTGGCGCGCCACCCTCCTGGCCCGCGAGACCGCCTACCTCACCCGCGAAGGCCGCCAGGCCGTGGATGCCCGGATCGCCGCGGACACCGACCGGATCGAGGGCTGGGGCGACCGCCGCCTGATCGCCGAAGCCCAGAAGCTCGCCTACGCCCTCGAACCCGAAGCCGTCACCGCCCGCGCCCGCCGCGCCGAAGCCGACCGTCACGTCTCCGTGCGCCCCGCCGCCGACGTGATGGCCCGGCTCTCCGCGCTCCTCCCCGTCGCCCAAGGGGTCGCCTGCTACGCCTCCCTGAAAGCAGCAGCCGACGCGGCGAAGGCCACCGGCGACGAGCGGTCCCGAGGCCAACTGCTTGCCGACATCCTGGTCGAGCGGCTCACCGGACGCGCCGCATCCGAGGGCCCCGACGTCGCGGTGAACCTCACCCTCACCGACCGCACCCTGTTCGCCGCCGACGCCGAACCCGCCCACCTCGAGGGCTACGGCACCGTCCCGGCCCAATGGGCCCGCAACCTCGTCCGCACCGCGGCCACCAACGGCGTCGAGCGAGGCGTCGCGCTCTGGTTCCGCACCCTCTACACCCACCCCGTCACCGGCGCACTACTCGCCATGAGCTCCCGCCGCCGCTACGCACCCACCGGACTCGCCGCGTTCATCGCCACCCGCGACCGAATCTGCCGCACGCCCTACTGCGACGCACCCCTCCGCCACACGGACCACGTCATCGACGCCGTCCGCAACGGTCCCACCAGCGCCGAGAACACCCAAGGCGTCTGCGAGGCCTGCAACCACACCAAACAAGCACCCGGCTGGACAGCGAGATCCTCACCCGCCCTGCGACACCTCGTCGTCATCAACACACCCACCGGCCACGTCTACCACTCCACCGCCCCACCCGGCATCGGCCACGAGACCAGCGACGGCGAGACGTACCAGACCCCCGGCCTCCGCCTGGAGTACGAACCGGCCTGAGACCTGCTCAGCCCCGGATCTTCTCCAGGCGCGCCACCGCTTCGTCGTAGCCGGTCACCAGCTCCGCCATCACCTCGGCGACGGGGCGGACCGCGTTGGTGCGGCCGACGATCTGACCGGCCGGCATCGAAATGGTCTCGGGGTCGTCCCCGCAGTTCATCCGGTTGTGCGCGTCCGCGACGAGCAGGTTCTGCAGGGGCATCGGCAGCGGCTCCGGAGCATCGGGCGCCGCCCACGCCTCGGTCCACTTCGTCTTCAGCAGGCGGGCGGGCTTGCCGGTGTAGACGCGGGTCCGGACGGTGTCGCCGGAGCCCGCCCGCAGCAGCGCGTCGCGGATGCCGGTCCCGCCGGAGAGGTCGTACTCCTCCACGGTCAGCCACAGCGACCCGGTCCATACGCCCTGCGCTCCGAGCGCGAGTGCCGCCGCCACCTGGCGCCCGCAGCCGATGCCGCCCGCCGCGAGCACGGGCACGTCGGGTCCGACGGCGTCGACCACCTCCGGGGTCAGGACCATGCCGGCGATCTCCCCGGTGTGTCCGCCGGCCTCGTAGCCCTGCGAGACGATGATGTCGACGCCGTTGCGGACGTGTGAGAGCGCGTGCTTCGCCGCGCCGGCCAGCGCGGCCACCTTCACGCCGTGCTCGTGGGCCTTCTCGATGACGTCCACGGGCGGTGAGCCGAGCGCGTTCGCGATCAGCACCGGTCGGTGTGCGAGCGCCACGTCCACGTGCGAGCGGGCGACCGAGTGCAACCAGCCGAGCACACCCTCACGTCCCTCCCCCTCCGGCAGCGGCGGTACGCCGAGCTGCTGGAGCGTCCGCTCGACGAAGGAGATGTGCTCGGCGGGGATCATCGCCTTGAGGTCGACCGCGTTTCCCTCGGTCGGCACCTTCATCGGCATCACGACGTCGACGCCGTACGGCTTGCCCTCGGTGTTCTCGTCCATCCAGTCCAGGACGCGGTCGAGCTCCTCGGCGTCGTTGAACCGGACACACCCGAGCACGCCCAGGCCACCCGCTCGGGAGACGGCCGCGGCGACCTTCTCCGACGGCGTGAAGGCGAAGATCGGGTAGTCGATGCCGAACGTCTCGCACAGGTCTGTACGCATCAGGACACTCCTTCACGCTGCGTCGCACGTTCACCCTGGGTCGCGAGCTCCTTGGCACGCGGGTAGTTCGCCTTGCCGGTCGCGCTGCGCGGGATCTCCTCGACGTGCACGACCGCACGGGGCAGCTTGTAGCCCGAGAGGTGCGGGCGCAGGTAGTCCCGAAGCGACTCCAGGGACGGCCGGGCTCCGTCGCGACCCTGGACGACGGCGGTGACGGCCTGGCCGTAGCGGTCGTCGAGGACGCCGACGACGAGGGCGTCGTACACCTCGGGGTGGCCCTTGAGGCACATCTCGACCTCTTCGGGGTAGACCTTCTCCCCGCCGGTGTTGATGCAGTTGGAGCCGCGGCCCAGCAGGGTCACCTTGCCGCCCTCCTCGATCCGCGCGAAGTCGCCCGGGATCGAGTAGCGCACGCCGCCGAGCTCGACGAACGTCTTCGCGGACTTCTGGGGGTCCTTGTAGTAGCCCAGCGGCACGCTTCCCGATCGCGCCATCCGACCGACCCGTCCCACGTCGGTGAGGTCGATGACTCGGTCGAGCTCGTCGAGGACCACGGCCTCGGGACCCAGCGTCACCACCGGCCCCTCGCCCTTGATGTTCTCGCTGTCCTGCAGTCCGGTGCCGGCGAATCCGGTCTCGGAACTGCCGACGGAGTCGGTGAAGAACGCGTTCGGGAAGGCCGCCATCCAGCGCTCCTTCACCGGGCGGCTGAAGATGGCGGCGCTGCTCGCGACCACGATGAGCGAGCTCGCGTCGTAGGAGCCGGCCTCGTAGGCCTCGATCAGCGGGCGTGCCATCGCGTCGCCGGTCATGAAGATCCCTTGGACGCGTGCCTTCTCGATGATCCGCCAGGTCTCCTCGGCGTCGAACCGGGGAGCGAGCACGGTGAGCTGGCCGGCGAACAGGTGCATGAGCATCGCCGCCTGGGCACCGCCGTGCATGAGCGGGCTCAGCGGGAACATCACCATCGGGTTCTCGTCGGTGGCCGCCTTCTTCGACTGGTCGTACTCCTCCAGGCGCTCACCGCTCATGAAGTCGATGCCGCCCCCGAGCACGCGCCAGAAGTCCTCATGGCGCCACATCACGCCCTTGGGGAAGCCCGTCGTCCCGCCCGTGTAGACGATGTAGACGTCGTCCCCGCTGCGCGGCTCGAAGTCGCGTACGTCGCTCTGCCCCGCGAGGGCCTCCTCCCAGGTCAGCGCACCGACGCCCGCAAGGTCGGCGTCGCTGGCAAGATCCGTCGGGTCGGGCATCGCCACCAGCGTCTGCAGCTTCGTGTGCTTGGGCGCGGTGCGCGTCACCAGGGGGGCGTACGGGCGCTCGAAGAGCAGCGCCACCATGTCGGAGTTGTCGAAGAGGTAGTCGAGCTCGCCCTCGACGTACCGGTAGTTCACGTTGATGGCCACCGCGCGGACCTTGAAGATGCCCAGCAGCGCGACGACGTGCTCGATGCTGTTCTTCGCATAGATTCCGACGTGGTCGCCGCGGCCGATGCCACGAGAGGCGAGGAAGTGAGCCAGCCGGTTGGCCTCCGCCTCGAGCTCGGCGTAGCTCACCCGGCGGTCCCCGAGCTGGACGACCGGCCTGTCGGGCACCGCGTCGACGGCGTGCTCGAAGAGGTCTGCGATGTTCAGCGCCATGGCGGCGAGACTAGAACACGTTCTCGTTTCTGGCTAGCATCCCGGGCATGTCTGAGACCCCCGCCGGACCGGCCGCCCCGCACTGCCTCGTGGAGCTCGAGGGGCACACGCTCGTCGTCACCATGAACCGCCCGGAGGCGCGCAACGCGCTCTCCGGCGAGATGCTGGCGACGATGGAGCAGGCCTGGGTCCGTGCCAACACCGACCCCGAGGTGCGCGCGGTGATCCTCACCGGCGCGGGTGGGGCGTTCTGCGCGGGCGCCGACCTGAAGGCCATGTCGGCCAAGCCGCCCTCGGAGTCGTTCGAGTCCGGGGAGTACGACCCGTCGGTGATCCGCGCGCTGCGCAAGGGCTACCGGCTGACCCAGCCGCTCATCGCTGCGGTCGAGGGTCCGGCGATCGCCGGTGGCACCGAGATCCTCACCGCGACCGACATCCGGATCGCCGGCGAGTCGGCGCGCTTCGGGGTCTCGGAGGCGCGGTGGAGCCTCTACCCGCTCGGCGGATCGGTCGTGCGGCTCCCCCGGCAAGTGCCCTACACGGTCGCGATGGACCTGCTCCTGACCGGGCGCCACATCCGCGCCGCGGAGGCCAAGGAGATCGGCCTCATCGGCCATGTGGTCCCCGACGGCCAGGCCCTGGCCAAGGCCCACGAGATCGCCGCCCTCATCTGCGCCAACGGGCCGCTGGCGATCCAGGCGATCATCCAGACCGTGCGGGAGTCGGAGGGGCTGCACGAGGACGACTGCTGGAAGGCCGACGCGGCAGTCGGCGCCACGGTGTTCGCCTCCGCCGACGCCAAGGAGGGACCGCGGGCGTTCGCGGAGAAGCGGACGCCGCTGTTCACCGGCAGCTGAGGGGTCAGCCGACCGCCCGGTCTCCCGTCCAGAAGCGCGCCCGGAGCGCCTTCTTGTCCGGCTTTCCCAGGCCGGTCAGCGGCAGCGCGTCCACCGCGAGCACCTGCTTGGGGACGTGCACGGAGCCCTTGCGCTCCTTGACCGCCCGCTGGATCTCCGCCACCACGTCGTCGGTGAGCTCGTGGCCGTCGCGCAGCACCACGACGGCCGTGACCGCCTCGCCGAACTTCTCGTGCGGCACCCCGATGACACCGACCTGCGCGACCGCCGGGTGCTCGGCGACGACGTCCTCGACCTCGCGCGGGAAGACGTTGAAGCCGCCGCTGACGATCATGTCCTTGGTGCGGTCGACGATGTACCAGAAGCCGTCCTCGTCCTCCCGGGCGACGTCGCCGGTATGCATCCAGCCGTCCCTGAAGGTGCTGGCCGTCTCGTCCGGCTTGTTCCAGTACCCCGCCGCGAGCAAGGGCCCGGCGACGCAGATCTCCCCCGGCTCGCCCGGCGGCACGGGGTCGCCCTCCTCGTCGAGCAGGGCCGTGCGCAGGTACGCCGACGGGCGCCCGCACGAGCTGAGCCGGGCCTCCACGGGACGCCCCTCGGCGTCCACATGGTCGCGCTTGGGAAAATAGCTGATCACCATCGGCGCCTCGGACTGTCCGTAGTACTGGGCGAAGATCGGACCGAACCGCTCGATCGCCTCCTTGAGCCGCACCGGGTTGATCGCCGAGGCGCCGTAGTAGACGGTCTCCAGGGAGCTGAGGTCGCGCGTCCGCGAGTCCGGGTGGTCGAGCAGGGCGTAGAGCATGGTCGGGACGACCATGAGCGAGTTGATCCGCTCCCGTTCGATGGTCGCCAGCACGTCGGCAGGATCGAATCGAGGCGCGACGAAGAGCGTGCCGCCCTGGAGCACGACCGGGACGAAGAAGGCGGCGCCGGCGTGGGAGAGGGGGGTGCACATCAAGAAGCGCGGCTCTGCGGGCCATTCCCACTCCGCCATCTGGATCTGCGCCATGGTGGAGAAGGCGCGCACCGTGCCGACCACTCCCTTCGGCTTCCCGGTGGTGCCGCCGGTGTAGGTGATCGAGGTGATGTGGTCGGGCTCGAGGACCGCAGCGTGCAACGGCTTCGGCGCGAAGCCTGCGGCCACCTCGGCGAGGTCGGTGCCGACCCCGGCCAGCTCCTCGGGGACCGGGCCGATGGTGAGCACCTGCTTGAGCCCCGGACACTTCTCGAGAAGCTCCTCCGCGCGGCCGGCGAACGCGGGATCGACCACGAGTGTCGTGATGCCGGCGTCGTTGATCACGTAGGCGTGGTCGTCAGCGGAGCCGAGGGGATGCAGCGAGGTGCGGCGGTAGCCCTGCGTCTGGCCGGCGCCGAGGATGAAGAGCACCTCCGGCCGGTTCAGCGCGAGCAGGGCGGCGGGCGCTTCGCGGCCCGCCCCCAACGCCTCGAACGCCTGGACGTACTGCGAGATCCGCTCGGCCGTCTGGCGGCCGGTGAGCGTGACGTCGCCGAGGTGGACGATCGGGCGGTCGGCGTGGCGCTTCAGTGCGGCGACCATGAGGTGGCCGTTGTGCGCGCCGAGGTGCAGGTCGATGGAGGTCACTCCCGCAGACTAGAACGCGTTCTAGTGCGGTGCAACGGCCGGCGACAGAGTCCGACTTGACGGATTTCGCCGCTTCGACGCGACGCTCGTCCTAGGGTGGACATCGCGAGGGCGGCCGAGGGGAAAGCGGGGGCAGGCATGCTCGACGGCGCAGAGCTGTGGCGTCTCACGCTCGAGCACTCCCCCGTCGGCATGGCGCTCGTCGACCTCGAGGGCCGGTTGCTCACCGTCAACCAGGCGCTGGCCGACATGCTGGGCCGCGATCCCGAGGAGCTGTGCCGGACCGCGTTCCAAGAGCTCACCCACCCAGACGACCTCGAACTGGACGTGTCGCTCTTCACCTCGGCGCTTGCGGGCGACGTGGAGTCGTACCGAGTGCGCAAGCGCTACCTGCACCGGCGCGGCCACGTCGTGTGGGGCGACCTCTCGGTGGCCGTCGTCCGGGACGATGAGGGCCGACCCCTCCACGTGATCTCCCAGGTCGTCGACATCACCCAGCAGCAGGAGCACGAGCAGCGCGTGCGCGAGGCCACCGAGGCCGCGGAGAAGGACCGGCACACCCTCGAGGCGATCTTCGAGACGGTGAGCGTGGGGCTTCTCCTCATCGACCGCGACGGCCACTACCTGCGGATGAACCGGCGCCACGAGGACAACCTGAAGGTGCCCTACCCCGACGGTCACGCCGGCGTCGCCGGACAGGTGGGCCACGTCTTCGCGGTCGACGGCTGCACGCCGCTGCGCCAGGAGGAGATGCCGTCGTACCGCGCAACGCAGGGCGAGGAGTTCGACGACCTGACGTTCTGGGTCGGCGAGGACCCCGCGACCCGGACGGCGCTCTCGGTGTCGGCGCGCCAGGTGCGCTCACCCTCCGGTGAACGGCTGGGCGCGGCCCTGGCGTACCAGGACGTCACGGACCTGCTACGGGCGATCCAGGTCAAGGACGACTTCGTCGCCGCGGTCTCCCATGAGCTGCGGACACCGTTGACGCCGATCCTCGGCCACCTCGAGCTGCTCTGCGACCATCCGGAGCTGCCGGCCGAGGTCCGGGGGCAGCTGGAGGCGGTCGAGCGCAACGCGCGCCGGCTGGGTTCGCTGGTCTCGGACCTCCTCGATGTGGCGCGCAATCGGGACGGCGCGGTCCGCCTGCGCACCGGGGCGACCGACGTCGCGCGCCTGGCCGCCGACGCCGTCGACGCCCTGCGGCCGCATGCCACCCACATGGGCGTCGCACTGCGGCTCGACGCCCCGGAGTCGGTCCCTGCCGTCGTGGACGACCGGCGCATCCGTCAGGTCCTCGACAACCTGCTCTCCAACGCGGTGAAGTACACCGCCACGGGCGGCACGGCCACGGTGTCGGTGCACGGCGGGGACGACTGCGTCGAGATCGACGTGAGCGACACCGGCATGGGCATGAGCCCGAGCGAGACCGCTCAGGTCTTCTCCCAGTTCTTCCGTGGCGAGGGAGCCGTGCGCGGGCACATCCCCGGGACGGGCCTGGGCCTCACGATCGTCGCCTCGATCGTCTCGGCCCACCACGGCAGCGTGTCGGTCGACAGCGAGGAAGGCGTGGGCAGCACCTTCCGAGTGCGCCTTCCCGCGCGCCGCTGACCCCGCTGGGGCGCTCGGGCCGGCCGTTCAGGCCAGCACGTCGGCGATCGCGCGCACCTCGTCGGCGGACCGCAGACTGAGCAGCAGGGTCGTCACGCCGGTCTCCTCCCACGCCGCCACCCGCTCGCGCACGAAGCCCGCGTCGCCCACGATGTGCATGTCGTCGACCAGCTCGTCGGGGATGAGGCGGGTCGCCTCGTCCTTGCTGCCGGCCAGGTAGAGCTCCTGCACGCGGTCGGCCAGCGCGCCGTAGCCCATCCGCTCGAACACGTTCTTGTGGAAGTTCTGGTCCTTGGCTCCCATGCCGCCCATGTACAGGGCGACCACCGGCTTCATGGCGTCGAGCACGGCCTGCTTGGCGCCGGCGTTGTCGGGGGTGAGCTGCACGTGGCACGTCGCGGCGATCTCGAAGTCCTCGCGCGTACGCCGTGCGCCGGGGCGGGCGAAGCCCTCGTCCAGCCACGGCTGGTACATCGCCGCCGACCCGGGCGTGTAGAAGATCGGGATCCAGCCGTCGGCGATCTCCGCGGTCTGTGCCACGTTCTTCGGCCCCTCAGCCCCGAGCCAGATCGGCACGTCGGCGCGCAGCGGGTGCACGATCGGCTTGAGCGGCTTCCCCAGACCGGTCCCGCCGGGGCCGGCGTACGGCAGCGGGTGGTGCGGTCCGTCGTTGGTGACCGGCGCCTCCCGGGCGAGCACCTGGCGGATGATCGACACGACCTCGCGTGTGCGCGCCAGGGGCTTCTCGAACGGCTGCCCGTACCAGCCCTCGACGACCTGGGGACCCGAGACACCCATGCCCAGCACGACCCGCCCCCCGGACAGGTGGTCGAGGGTGAGCGCGTGCATGGCGATGCTCGTGGGTGTCCGTCCGGACATCTGGACGATCGAGGTTCCCAGGCGCAACCGGCTCGTCCCGCGACCCCACCAGGCGAGCGGCGTGAAGGCGTCGGAACCCCAGGCCTCGGCGGTGAAGACGGCGTCGAAGCCGGCCTCCTCCGCGGCCGCCACGAGCTGCCCCACGCCCTCGGGCGGTCGGGCTCCCCAGTAGCCGAGCTGCAGACCGAGCTTCATCTCACGTCCCTTTCGATCGTTGCCAGCGACAGTAGAACGTGTTTCACTTTTGCGCCATGACCCCCTCCGCGACGACGACCGAGTCCGGCCCGCTCCGCGCCCGGCTCGAGGTGGAGTTCGACTACACCCGCTCGCTCGGGCCGGTGCTCTCGGCATTCCTGGGCGGCTTGGCGCAGCAGCGTGTCACGGGCGCCCGGCTCGCCGACGGCCGGGTGGTCGTCCCGCCCCTGGAGTTCGACCCGCAGACCCACGCCCAGGTCGCCGACCTCGTGCCGGTCGCGCAGACCGGCGAGGTCGTCAGCTGGTCCTGGGTGAGCGAGCCGCTCCCCGACCAACCGCTGGACCGCCCCTTCGCCTTCGCCCTCGTCCGGCTCGACGGCGCCGACGTGCCGTTCCTGCACGCCCTCGACGTGGCCTCGCCCGAGGAGGTGCACACGGGGATGCGGGTCCGGATCCGCTGGGCCGAGCAGCCCCAGGGTCGGATCACCGACATCGCCTGCTTCGAACCGGACGAGGTCTCGACTGCGCTCGACCACTCGGCCGCCGCGTCCGGCGAGGACCCCCGGCTCACCGTCACCCCGGTGCGGCTGGGCTACGACTACGCGGCCTCTCCCGAGGAGTCGGTCTTCGGCCGCGGCCTCAAACAGGGACGGGTCCTCGCCCAGGCGTGCCCGGTCTGCCACAAGGTGTACGTGCCGCCGCGGGGCGCCTGCCCGGTCGATGGTGTGCCCACCAGCGAGCCCGTCGAGCTCCCGGCCACCGGCATCGTGACGACGTTCTGCATCGTCAACGTGCCGTTCCTCGGCCAGAAGATCCAGCCGCCGTACGTGTCGGCCTACGTCCTCCTCGACGGCGCCGACATCGCGTTCCTGCACCTGATCCTCGGCTGCGACGCCGACGAGGTGCGGATGGGCATGCGGGTGCGCGCGGTCTGGAAGCCGGAGGACGAGCGGACCTACTCGCTGGAGAACATCAGCCACTTCGAGCCCACCGGCGAGCCCGACGCCGACTTCGAGACCTACAAGAAGCACCTCTGAGAGGGGACGGAATGCGCGACGTTGCGGTCGTGGGCTTCGCCCAGCGGCAGATGCGGCACTTCGACGGCTCCCCCAACTGCCTCGAGCTGCTCGTCCCGATCCTGGGCGAGCTGTGGGAGCAGACCGGGTGGACCAAGGACGACATCGGCTTCTGGTGCTCCGGCTCCAGCGACTACCTCGCCGGCCGGTCCTTCAGCTTCGTGACGGCGATCGACGCCCTCGGCGCCGTCCCGCCGATCAGCGAGTCCCACGTCGAGATGGACGCCGCGTGGGCGCTCTACGAGGCCTGGCTCAAGATCCAGACCGGCGAGGCGGACACCGCCCTCGTCTACGGCTTCGGGAAGTCCTCCGCGAGCCCGCTGCGCCGCACCCTGGCGCTGCAGCTGGACCCGTACACGATGACGCCGCTGTGGCCCGACACGGTCTCGATCGCCGGCGTGCAGGCTCGGCTCGGCCTCGAGCAGGGCGCCTGGGACGAGAAGGCCCTGGCCGAGGTGGTCGCCCGGTCCCGCTCGGCCGGGGTGCACAACGAGTACGCCGTACGCCGGGGCGAGACCAGCGTCGACGACGTCCTCGCCCAGCCGCTGTGGGCCGACCCGCTCCGGAGGTGGGACTGCGCCCCGATCGCCGACGGCGCCTCGGCGATGATCATCGCGGCCACCGACCGGCTGCCGCAGGCAACCGAGCGCCCGGCGGTCATCACCGGCTTCGCCCACAGCATCGACCCCGGCACGCTCGGCATCCGCGACCTGCTCCGCTCCGCCAGCGCCGCGGCCGCCGGACGGTCCGCTGGTCTCGACGCCGACACGGCGATCGACGTCGCCGAGCTGCACGCGCCGTTCAGCCACCAGGAGCTGATCCTCCGCACCGAGCTCGGGCTGGGGCCGGACGTGGACGTCAACCCCTCCGGCGGCGCGCTGTGCGGCAACCCGATGTTCTCCGCCGGCCTCACCCGCATCGGCGAGGCGGCCCGCCGGATCTGGTCCGGTGAGGCGCGCCGCGCCCTCGGCCACGCCACCAGCGGGCCGGCCCTGCAACAGAACCTCGTGTGCGTGATGGAAGGAGGGGCGGCATGAGCCGACAGCTGGCCGCCGTCGTCGGCGTCGGACAGACCCACTATCGGGCCAAGCGCGAGGACGTCTCGATGCCCGGGCTGCTCCGGGAGGCGATCGACCGGGCGCTCGACGACGCCGGGATGACCTTCGAGGACATCGACGCGGTGGTCGTCGGGAAGGCACCCGACCTCTTCGAGGGCGTGATGATGCCCGAGCTGTTCCTGGCCGACTCGATCGGCGCTGCCGGCAAGCCGCTGCTGCGCGTGCACACCGCCGGCTCCGTCGGGGGCTCCACCGCGATCGTCGCGGCGTCCCTCGTCCAGTCGGGGGTGCACCAGCGCGTGCTCACCGTCGCCTTCGAGAAGCAGTCGGAGTCGAACGCGATGTGGGCGCTGTCGATCCCCGTGCCGTTCACGATGCCGGTGCACGCCGGCGCGGGTGGCTACTTCGCCCCGCACGTCCGGTCCTACATCCGCCGGTCCGGGGCGCCCACCGAGGTGGGGGCGATGGTCGCCGCCAAGGACCGGCAGAACGCGCTGAAGAACCCCTATGCCCACCTGCACAACGAGGGCACGACCGTGGAGAGCGTGCTGGCATCGCAGATGCTGTGGGACCCGGTGCGCTACGACGAGACCTGTCCGTCCTCCGACGGCGCCTGCGCCATGGTGATCGCCTCGGAGGAGACCGTCACCGCGCGGGGCATCGCGGACCCGGCCTGGATCCACGGGCAGGTGATGCGCTCGGAGCCGCTCGCCTACGCCGAGCGCGACCAGGTGAACCCCCGCGCGGGCCGCGACGCCGCGGCGTACCTGTGGAAGAAGACCGGCATCAGCGACCCCGTCCGCGAGGTCGACTGCGCGGAGATCTACGTGCCGTTCTCGTGGTTCGAGCCGATGTGGCTGGAGAACCTCGGGTTCGCCGAGGAGGGCACCGGCTGGAAGCTCACGGAGTCCGGGACGACCGCGCTCGACGGCGACCTGCCGGTGAACATGAGCGGCGGGGTGCTCTCCTCCAACCCGATCGGCGCGTCGGGGATGATCCGGTTCGCCGAGGCGGCCCTGCAGGTGCGCGGCCGCGCCGGCGACCACCAGGTGACCGACGCCCGACGCGCGCTGGGGCACGCCTACGGCGGCGGCTCCCAGTTCTTCGCGATGTGGCTGGTGGGCAGCGAGAAGCCCTCCTGACGCCTGGCCAGGAGTGACCCCGTAGCCTCGGCGGCGATGATCGAGTTGCTGAGTCCCGCCCAGGTCGAGCAGATGCGTCCGGCCGGACGCTTCGTGGCCGAGGTTCTCACCGCGCTGCGCGACACCGCGGCCGTGGGGGTCGACCTGCTCGACCTCGACGCCCTCGCACACGACATGATCCGCGCCCGGGGTGCCGAGTCCTGCTACATCGACTATCACCCCTCCTTCGGCGCCTCGCCCTTCGGCAAGGTGGTGTGCACGTCGGTGAACGACGCCGTGCTGCACGGCCTCCCCCACGACTACCGGCTGCGCGACGGGGACCTGCTCAGTCTGGACTTCGCCTGCGCCGTGGACGGCTGGGTGGCCGACTCCGCGCTGAGCATCGTCGTCGGCACTCCGGACCCGAAGGACCTCGAGCTGATCACCGCCACCGAGACCGCGCTCGCGGCCGGCATCGAGCAGGCGGTCGTCGGCAACCGGTTGGGCGACATCAGCCAGGCGATCGGCGACGTGGCCCGCTCGGCCGGCCTCCCGGTCAACCTGCAGTTCGGCGGCCACGGCGTCGGCCGGACCATGCACCAGGAGCCGCACGTCCCCAACGACGGCCGCGCCGGGCGCGGGCTGCGGCTGCGCGCGGGCATGGTCCTGGCGATCGAGCCGTGGTTCCTGCACACCACCGACCAGATCCACACCGACCCCGACGGCTGGACGATCCGCAGCGACGACGGGTCGCGGGGCGCGCACAGCGAGCACACGGTGGCGATCACCGACGACGGGCCGGTCGTCCTCACCGCCCGCTGAGGGCGACCTGCCGGATCTCCACCACGCGGCCCGTCTCGGCGGGCGTCTCGCCGCCGAGGAGGTACGCCGCACTGCGTACGCGCACGACCGCGGTGTCGGCGAGGGGCCACGGCAGTCGCGGCCCGGAGCGAGTGTGGTGGCTGCGCAGGTCCCACCACCAGGTGCGACCGGTGACCGTGTCGATCCTCGTGCGACCGCCGGCGACCAGCAGCCGGCGTCCCACGAGGATGGCTGCGGCGTGACCCACCGCGATCGGGAGGTGCCCGACGACGCGGGCGGCGCCGGGGCGCAGGTCGACCCGCTGGACGTCGGCGACCATGGCGCCCGAGCGCTCGCCGCCGACGATCCACGCGACGTCTCCCTGCATGGCGAGCGCGGCGTAGCGCACCGGCACCGGCAGCGTGGCGATGCGGCGCCAGTGCCGGCCGTCGGTGCTGCAGAGCACCGCCCCGAGCGCAGGTGCTCCACCGTCGTAGCCGCCGAGCACGCAGGCGCGCCCGGCGACGACTGCCGCCACCAGGTCCGAGCGGGGACCGGGGAGCCGCCCGACGACCCCCGGGCGGCCCGTGGCCGGGACCGCCTGGAGCACGGCCTGCTCGGAGGCATTGCCGCCGCCGAGGACCAGCGGCGTCCCGCGCCACAGCACCCCGGCGGTGTCGTGCACGGCCACCGGAAGGGACGCTCGACGGTGGACGTGGCCGGTCTGCAGGTCGACGCGGTAAGTGGCGCTGCTCGACGCGTCGCCGGGGAGCAGGCCGCCGGCGAGCAGGGCGTGGGTGCCGCCGGGCAGCAGCACGGCCGCCTCGCGGGCCACCGGCGCCGGCAGGTGCCACCCTGCGGGGCGTACGACGGTGCGGGTGGGACGCGATGACGCCGAGGCCGTCGGCGCTGCCGAGCGAGGGGTGGTGGGCGTTCCGGCGGCCGACCCCGTTGCCGACGAGGTGCCGCCGCAGCCCGCGACCAGGAGGAGCAGGGTCGCGGCGACGGCCGGCCTCACCGCATGTTCCCGGTGTGCCCCAGGGAGTAGCGGCCCGGCTGGGGCCAGACGAGCAGCCCGTGGGGCTGACCGCCCACGTGGATCTTCGCGACCAGCTTCCCGGTGCGGGTGTTCCAGCCGTAGACGTAGCCGTCGTAGCGCCCCGAGAGCCACAGGGTGCGGCCATCGGCGGAGATGCCGCCCATGTCCGGGTGGCTGCCAGGGGCCGACCAGGTGTCGACGATGCGGCGCGTGGCGAGCGAGACGACACTGACCTCGCCGGCACCGCGGTCGGAGACGTAGAGGAAGCGGCCGTCCCGGCTCGGATAGATGCCGTGCGGCATGGACGGCATCGCGATCCGGTGCACGATCCGCATCCGGTGGCGGGCGTCGATCTGGAGCAGCTGGTCGTGGTCCATCGCGGCCACCCAGAAGGTCCGGCCGTCAGGCGCCAGCCGGACGTCCTGCGGCTTCGCGCCGGCCGGCAGGTGCAGGTGACCGACCACGCGGTGCTTCAGGGTCGAGATCTTGAGCAGCTCGTCGGAGAACTCGCAGGTGACGAGGAAGAACCGGCCGTTGGCGGAGAAGTCGGCGTGGTTGGGGCCCTGGCACGCGGGGTCGGTGATCACCGCGCGCCGCTGGAAGGTGTGAGGGTCGTCGAAGACGATCTCCTGGTCCTGTTCGGCCATCACGATGGCGCGCTTGCCGTCGGGAGAGACGTACAGGTTGTAGGGCCGCGTCTGCGGGATGCGCCGCTCGATCCGACCGGTCCGCGGATCGAGGGCCACCAGCTGGTTGGACGCGCTGGCCTCGACGTAGAGCGTCCTGAGGTCGTAGCTCGGCGTGACGTGCTGGGAGAGGACGCCGGTCTGCAGCACCCGGACGATCTTGTGGGTGCGCTGGTCGATCACCGTGGTGGTGGGCGCACCGTAGGAGTTGGGCACGTAGAGGTAGGGCTTGTCGTGGGCCAGCCGCGGTTGCACGGCGCCGGCGGCGTCTGCGGCGTAGACGTCGTTGCCCTCGACCGGGGGCATCCCGGGCAGCGGATGGGCGAACGGCCACGCGACGCGCGTGCGGTGCGCGTGCGGCGTGGCCGACGCCGAGGGCGAGGGGCTCGTGGTCTGATCGGCGGCCGCGGGCCGCCCGCCCGCACCGCAGCCGCTCACCAGCCCGAGGCCGACCAGGGCGACGGTCGGGACGGTGAGCGTGCGGGCAAGGCGTCGCAGCGGCAGGGGCACCATGGAAGCCGACACTAGGCCAGCGAGGTGACGCGGGCCTGACCTGACGGGTCTGCGCGTCTCAGTCGGCGCGCCGGACCCGGACGCAGCACCGCTCCGGGCTCGGGTCGAGGACGGCGTCCGCCCGGTCAGCACAGCCGACGCCCTCCACCACCCCGGTGACGTAGTCGCGGTTGATGCCGCAGACCAGGGCCGTGTGCGCGCGCGCCAGCGAGTCGAAGGGGCAGTTGGTCAGCACCAGGCCTCGGTCGTCCTCGCGAGGCTCGTACCCCCGATCGGCGAGCACCGAGCCGACCGCGTCGAGGCCCGCGTCGTGACCGGTCGGCGACGCCGCTCCGTCGTGGCGGCCGGTCTCCAGCGCGACGGCGGCGAGGGCGTCCGGCAGCGGAATCCCCCGCAGAGAGCGCTCCACGCCGGCGGCGAGGACCTGGGCAGCCAGGTCGTAGCGCCGGGGCGGCAACGTCACCGCGACGTCGGCCTCGGCGCGCCGGTACAGCTTCGCCGGCCGGCCGGCGCCCGGACCCGAGCGGCCGCTGAGCCGGCGGAACTCGGTGCTCAGCAGGCCCTCCTCGACCAGGCGATCGAGGTGGAAGCGGGCGGAGTGCCGGGCCAGCCCGGTGGCGTCGGCCGCCTCGTCCCGACCGACGGCGTGGTCCTGGGAGACGACGTACTCGTAGAGCTCACGGCGCGCCGTGTCCGCGAGGGCACCCACCGCGCGGAAGGGACCCGGCTCGCCACCCATCCGTACCTCCTTGACGCTCCGAACGAAGTGGAGCACTCTGTCTCTAACGGAGATAATACTTGCGTGTAGAGACCTCGTCCACTGGGAGGATCGCATGACCGCTGTCGCCGTACCCCGCCTGCGTATCGCCGGACCCCGGCGCGAGGTCGACCTCGCGGCAGCGGAGGAGGCAGCCGCCGCCATGCTCCGCGCGCTCGGCCTCCCCGTCGACGGCGAGGACATGTTCGAGACGCCACGCCGGCTCGTGGGCGCCTACGCCGAGCTGCTCAGCGTGCCGGACTTCGATCTCACCACCTTCGCCAACACCGCGGAGTACGACGAGCTGGTGCTCGTCACCGACATCCCGGTCCGCTCGCTGTGCGAGCATCACCTGCTGCCGTTCACCGGCGTCGCCCACGTGGGCTACCTGCCCGGCGAGCGGATCCTCGGGCTCTCCAAGTTCGCCCGCCTCGTGGACTTCTACGCCCGCCGCGCACAGACCCAGGAGCGGCTCACCGCCGAGATCGCCCGGGACCTCGAGACCCGCCTCTCCGCGGTCGGAGTGGGAGTGGTGATCGAGGCGGAGCACACCTGCATGAGCCTGCGAGGAGCGCGCGCGGAGGGGGCCCGCACGGTGACCTCGATGCTGCGGGGTCGGCTCCGCGAGGACGCCAAGTCACGAGCCGAGTTCCTCGCACTGACCCGCGAGCGGAGCCACCGATGAACCACGCCGGCCAGGACCGGGACCCGATCGTCCTCGTGGGCGGCGGCCTGACGACCGCGACCGCGGTCACCACCCTGCGCGAGCGCGGCCACGACGGCCCGGTGGTCGTGCTCACCGAGGAGCCGCACCTGCCCTACGAGCGCCCCCCGCTGTCCAAGGGCTTCCTGCAGGGCAAGGAGCCGGCCGAGAAGGCGCTCGTCCACGACGCCGCGTGGTACGCCGAGCACGGCGTCGAGGTGCGCACCGGCACGCGGGCGGAGGCACTGGACCCACACCGGCACCTGGTCGAGGTGCGCTCGGAGAGCGGCATCGACGAGCTGCGGTACTCGACCCTGCTGCTGGCCACCGGCGCGACGCCGCGCCGACTCGCCCTCGCCGACGACAGCGGCGCGCCGGTCACCTACCTGCGCACGCTCGCCGACGCCGAGGCGCTCCGGCCGCACCTGGAGCCGGGCAAGCGGCTCGGCGTCATCGGGGGCGGCTGGATCGGCCTGGAGGTGGCCGCGAGCGCTCGCGAACGCGGCGCGGAGGTCGTCGTCCTGGAGGCGGCGGAGCTGCCGCTGTCGGCCGTCCTGGGTCACGACGTGGCCGGGGTCTTCGCGCGCCTGCATCGCGAGCACGGCGTCGACCTGAGGACCGGCGTGTCCGTGCAGTCGATCGAGAGCAGGGACGACGTCCGGGTGGTCACCGACCGCGGGACGGTCGAGGTCGATCACCTGCTCGTCGGCGTGGGAGTGCAGCCCCGGATCGACCTCGCCCGTCAGGCCGGGCTCGCGATCGACAACGGCGTCCGCACCGACGCCGGGCTGCGGACATCGGCCGCGGACGTCTTCGCGGGCGGCGATGTCGCGAACGCCGACCACCCGACGCTCGGCCGCCCCCTGCGGGTGGAGCACTGGGAGACGGCGCGGGTGCACGGACGCGTCGCCGCGCAGAACCTCCTCGGCGGTGACGCGGCCGCCTCCGACCTCCCCTACTTCTTCACCGACCAGTACGACCTCGGCATGGAGTACGTCGGGCACGCCGGCCCCGACGACTACGACCGGGTGGTCCTCGACGGGGACGTCGACGGCCTCACGTTCCGGGCATGGTGGCTGCGCGGCGACCGCGTGATCGCCGGCATGCACGTGAACGACTGGGACGCGATCGACCGGGTGCGCGGGCTCGTCGGCACCGAGGTGGAGGAGTCCGAGCTGCGCTGGTGAGCTCCCTCTCCGCGAGCTCGTTCGCCGCCTCGCTCAGCCGACGTGATCGGCTCCGCCTCAACGTCGGCGTCGCTCGGCGAGAACGAGCAAGCTCGTTCTCCGCCTCGCTCAGCCGACGTAGCTGACCGGCAGCTCCTTGATCCCGTTGATCCAGGCGTGCCGGAGCCGGCGAGGCTCGCCGATGGGGCGGATGGCGGGCATCCGGTCGGCGATCACCTCGAACATGATCTCGACCTCGAGCCGCGCCAGGTTCGCACCGATGCAGTAGTGGGCACCGTGGCCGCCGAACGCGAGGTGCGGGTTGGGGTCGCGCAGGATGTCGAACCGGTCCGGCTCGGTGAAGACGTCGGCGTCGTGGTTGCCGCTGGCGTAGAAGATGCCGACCCGCTGTCCCAGCTTCACCAGCTGTCCGCCGACCTCGACGTCGTGGAGCTCGGTGCGCTGGAACACAGTGACAGGCGTGGCCCAGCGGATGATCTCGTCGACCGCCGAGCGCGGGCGCTCGCGCTTGTAGAGCTCCCACTGCTCGGGGT
Organism: Marmoricola sp.; assembly: GCA_051961835.1. Lineage (GTDB taxonomy): Bacteria > Actinomycetota > Actinomycetes > Propionibacteriales > Nocardioidaceae > Marmoricola. The sequence goes on from JBQCCW010000210.1 coordinate 25,061, forward strand.
GGTCGAAGAACGCCTTCATCCCATGGGTGATGGCGTTGCGGGTCGTCTCGTTGCCGGCGACCGCGAGCAGGATGACGAAGAACCCGAACTCGTCGTCGTTGAGCGCGCCGTGACCGTCGACGTCGGCCGTGACCAGCTTGCTGATGATGTCGTCTTGGGGGTTGGCGCGCCGCTCCTCGGCGAGGGCCATCGCGTAGCCGAGGATCTCCGCGGCGGCGACGTCGGGCTGCGCGTCGTACTCGGGGTCGTCGTAGGCCAGCATCTGGTTGGACCAGTCGAAGAGCTTGCGCCGGTCCTCCTGCGGGACGCCGAGGAGGTCGGCGATGGCCTGGAGCGGCAGCTCGGCGGCGACGTCGAAGACGAAGTCGCCCTCGCCCTTGGCGAGCGCGTCGTCGGCGATCCGGTGCGCGCGCTCGACGAGCGTGTCCCGCATCGCGCCGATCGAGCGCGGAGTGAAGCCGCGGCTGATGATCTGCCGCAGCTTGGTGTGCTCGGGCGGGTCGTGGTGGATGAGCATCGCCCGCTGCAGCTCGACCTGCTCTCGCGTCATGTCGGCCGCGAACCGGATGATCACGCCGTTCTCGTTGGTGGAGAAGTTCTTGGAGTCCTTCGACACCGCGGCGATGTCCTCGTGCCGGCTCACCGCCCAGAAGCCGGTGTCGAGGAAGCCCGCGCGCGCCTCGGGCCGCTGCTCCACCCACCAGACCGGCGCGGTCCGGCGGAGCTCGAGGAACTCCTGCAGCGGGATGCCGGCCTGGTTGAGGTCGGGATCGGTCGGGTCGAAACCGACGGGCAGTGCGGGCTGAGCGGTCACGGCGTCCTCCGGGAGCAGGTGAAACACGTTCTAGTCCACGCTACATACCCTCGGAATGTCTTGGGAAGGGCCCTCCGGCCGCGTCCCATCAAATGAGAACACGTTCTAGTTTTTCGGCTATCCTGGCGGCATGGGAACTCCTGTCATCGTCGAGGCCGTTCGCACACCGCTGGGCAAGCGCCGGGGAGGGCTGGCCGGCGTCCACCCCTCCGAGCTGCTCGGGCACGTCCAGCGCGAGGTGATCGCCCGCGCCGGCATCGAGCCCGACCTGGTCGAACAGGCGATCGGCGGCTGCGTCACCCAGGCCGGTGAGCAGTCGAACGACATGGTCCGTCGCGCCTGGCTGCACGCGGGCCTCCCGCAGCACACCGGCGGCACGGTGCTCGACGCCCAGTGCGGCTCCGGGCAGCAGGCGGCGCACCTGATCAACGACCTGGTCGTCGCCGACACGATCGCCGCCGGAGTGGCGTGCGGCGTGGAGTCGATGTCACGCATCCCCCTGGGCGCGAACGTCCCGGCGGGCATGGGCGACCCTCGCCCGGAGTCCTGGAGCATCGACATGCCCAACCAGTTCGAGGCGGCCGACCGGATCGCCGCGAACCGCGGGCTGACCCGCGCCGACCTCGAGGCCTTCGGGCTCGCGTCCCAGCGCAAGGCGCGGATCGCGGCGGACGAGGGCAGGTTCAAGCGCGAGATCGCGCCGCTCACCGCGCCGGTCGTCGACCGCGAGTCCGGGGAGCCGACCGGCGAGACCCGCCTCGTCGAGACCGACGAGGGCATTCGAGAGACCACGCTGGAGGGCCTCGCCGGGCTGCGCACGGTGCTGCCCGAGGGCATGCACACGGCCGGCACCTCCTCGCAGATCACCGACGGCGCCTCCGCGGTCCTGCTCCTGGACTCCGACCTCGCCGCGTCGCTCGGCGTTCGCGGCCGGGCCCGGATCGTCCGGCACACGTTGTACGGCGCCGACCCGTACTACCACCTCGACGGGCCGATCGACGCCACCCGTTCGGTGCTCGCCAAGGCCGGCATGACGATGGACGACATCGACCTCTTCGAGATCAACGAGGCGTTCGCCGCGGTCGTCCTCTCCTGGGCGCAGGTCCTCGAGGCCGACATGGACAAGGTGAACGTCAACGGCGGGGCGATCGCGCTCGGGCACCCGGTCGGCGCGACCGGATGCCGGCTGATCACCACCGCGCTGCACGAGCTCGAGCGCCGCGACGCCACGACCGCGCTGATCAGCGCGTGCGCCGGCGGCGCGATGGCGACCGCGACCATCCTCGAGCGGATCTAAGCTAGCCCGCCCGCACGGCCCCGTGCTCAGGGGTGCATGGTGCCGTGGTCGCTGTCGTAGGTGTCGCCGGTGAGCTTCGTCTTGGCGAAGCTGATCAGCGAGGCGACCTTGCCGCCGGGCGTGTCCCAGTACTCCACCTCCTCGACGTCGACGCGCAGGAGCACGGCGTTGGGGTCCACCGGCCCCCCGGGCAGCCACGCCTCGGCGAACGAGTTCCAGAGCTCCTCGAGCTTCGCGGTGTCGTCGACGACCGCGGCCCGGCCGGCACAGGCCACCCAGGTGTCGCGTGAGGAGAACGTCAGCGAGACCCGCGGCTCCTCGGCGATGTCGCGGACGTGCCGGGTGTCCCGTGCGGTGATGAACCACAGCTCCGCCGAGGCGTCCACCTCCTGGCGCGCCATCGGCAGACTGCGGGGCCCGTCGCCGCCGTAGGTGGTGAACATCGCGATCGGGATGTCCTTGACCAGGTCGGCGAACTGCTCCTGCTCGGATGGCATCGGGTTCCTCTCGGTCGGATACGGATCCGTCCTCGTACCCGTCCGCGGACGCGGCTACGCTCCGCTCAGGCGCCGTAGACCTTCTCCGGCGGGGCTCCCTCGGCGATCAGCTCGGCCACGACCGGTGCGAGCTCGCCGGCATCCCACCGGCGGCCGGCATCCCACCGGCGGCCGGCGTCCCGATGAGCGCCGTGCCGCCAGCCGTCCTCGAGGGTGAGCCGGCCGCCGTCGATCTCGAACACCCGGCCGGTCACGTGGCCGGCCTCCTCCGAGGCCAGCCAGGCGACGATCGGGGAGTTGTCCTCGGGCACCGCCATCGCCGAGGTGTCGAAGGCGCCCTCGGTCATCCGGGTGCGCGCGACCGGAGCGATCGCGTTCACGGTGACGCCGACACGCCCGAGCTCGGCCGCCGCGACGAGGGTCATCGTGGCGATGCCTCCCTTGGCGGCGGAGTAGGCGACCTGACCGATCGAGCCCTGAAGGCCCGCGCCGGAGGAGGTGTTGATCACCCGGCCGGCGCGCTGTCGGCCGGCCTTGGACTCCGCACGCCAGTACGCCGCGGCGTGCCGCAGCGGCGCGAAGTGACCCTTCAGGTGCACCCGGATCACGGCGTCCCACTCGTCCTCGGTGGCGTTGACGAGCATGCGGTCACGCACGAACCCGGCGTTGTTGACCAGGATGTCGAGGCCGCCGTACGTCTCGACCGCCTGCTGCACCATCGCCTCGGCCTGAGCGAAGTCCGCGACGTCGGCGCCGTTGGCGACGGCGCGGCCGCCGAGCGCCTCGATCTCGGCGACGACCTGGTCCGCCGGGGACGCCTCCTTCTCCCCCGCCAACGACACGCCGTAGTCGTTGACGACGACCGCGGCTCCCTGCCGGGCCAGCTCGAGCGCGTGCGCGCGGCCGATGCCGCGTCCGGCTCCGGTGACGAGGGCGATGCGGCCGTCGAGAAGTCCCACGGTGGCTCCTTCGGTGGTGGGGAGGGTCGGGTCGAGTGCTGAGCGCGGTCGAGGGCTGGGTCTAGTCGACCTGCAGGAAGACCGGCGGCTCGCCGCCGCCGTGGCAGCCGACGCTGGCGCCGCTGACGTAGGAGGCGAGGTCGCTCGCAAGGAACGCCGCGACCGCGCCCACCTCCTCGGGGTCGGCCATCCGGCCCAACGGGATCGTCGCCTCGATGCGGCTCACCCGGTCGTCGTCGCCGTAGTGACTGTCGGTCTGCTCGGTACGGCACAGGCCGACCTCGATCGCGTTGACGCGAACCTTGGGCGCCCACTCCATGGCCAGGCTCCGGGTGAGCGACTCCAACCCGGCCTTGGCGGCGGCATAGGCGGCGATGGTGGGCGCGGGCCGGTGGGCGCTGATCGAGGAGATGTTGACAATCGAGCCGCCGGAGGCCTGGCCCTGCATCACGCCGTTGGCCGCCTGGGCGACGAGCAGCGGTGCGGTGAGGTTCAGCGCGATGATCCGGTCGTGGAAGCGCGGCGACGCCGTGGCCGCCTCGGCCGGCGGCGCTCCCCCGGCGTTGTTGACGAGGACGTCGAGCCGTCCGTGCTCGGTGACGATCCGAGCGACCAGGTCGCCCACCGCGTCCGCGTCGCGCACGTCGCAGGGCAGATGCGTCGTCCCGGGCAGCGGGTCCTCGACCGCCGAGCGCGCGCACGTGACAACGGTGGCACCGGCCCGGGCCAGGGTCGCGGCGATGCCGCGGCCGATCCCTCGCGAGCCGCCGGTGACCAGGGCGACACGTCCGTCGAGGTCCAAGGAGAGAGGCACCCTGATAGGCTACCAAGCAAATGCTTGGTCGGGCGACTTGCGCCCGGCTCCATCCCTCTCCGCAGGAGTCCGCATGGGCATCTCCTCCGTCCGCCGCGACGACGGCGTCCGTGTCGTCACGTGCGACTACCCACCGGTCAACGCGCTGCCCGTGGCGGGCTGGTTCGCGCTGGCGAACGTCCTCGACGAGGCCGGCGCGGACCCCGACACGCGGGTCGTCGTGCTGCGCGCCGAGGGCAAGGGGTTCAACGCCGGCGTGGACATCAAGGAGATGCAGCACACCGACGGCTTCGACGCCCTGCTCGGCGCGAACCGCGGCTGCTACGCCGCGTTCCGGGCGGTGTACGAGTGCGCGGTCCCGGTGATCGCCGCGGTGAACGGATTCTGCGTGGGAGGCGGCGTCGGACTCGCCGGCAATGCGGACATCGTCGTCGCCAGTGACGACGCCTACTTCGGCGTCCCGGAGGTGAAGCAGGGCGCGCTGGGCGCCGCGACGCACATGGCACGCCTGGTCCCCCAGCACCTGATGAGGACGCTGTACTTCACCGCTCGGACGGTCAAGGCCGCGGACCTGCTGCAGTTCGGCTCGGTCTACGAGGTCGTGCCCCGTGAGCAGCTGGACGCCGCGGCCCTCGCGCTCGCCGAGGACATCGCCGAGAAGGACCCGCGCGTCATCCGCGCCGCCAAGGCCGCCCTCAACGGCATCGACCCGATCGATGTCAACAAGAGCTACCGGTTCGAGCAGGGCTTCACCTTCGAGCTGAACCTCGCGGGAGTCTCCGACGAGCTGCGGGACTCCTACGCAGGGACCAACAAGAGCGGAGCCGCCCGATGAGCCGGCCGCGCAGCAAGCTGATGAGCGTCGAGCAGGTCGTCGACCGGCTCGAGGACGGCATGACGATCGGCATCGGCGGCTGGGGCCCGCGGCGCAAGCCGATGGCGCTGGTGCGAGCGATCCTGCGCAGCGACCTCAAGGACCTCCGCATCGTCTCGTGGGGCGGCGCCGACGTCGGCCTGCTCGCCCAGGCCGGCAAGATCCGCGAGCTCGTCTACGCGTTCGTCTCGCTGGACACCGTCCCGATCGAGCCGTTGTTCGCCAAGGCCCGGCAGGAGGGCACGATCCCCGCGATCCACGAGTGGGACGAGGGGATGTTCTTCACCGGACTCAAGGCGGCGAGCGAGCGGCTGCCGTTCCTGCCGATGCGCGCCGGCCTCGGCTCCGACGTGCTGGTCAACAATCCCCACCTGCGCACCGTCACCAGTCCCTATCCCGACCCCGAGGGCGTTCACGAGGAGTTGGTCGCCGTCCCGGCGCTTCGGCTCGACGCGGCACTGGTGCACATGAACCGCGCCGACGAGCACGGGAACGCCACCTACCTGGGCCCCGACCCCTACTTCGACGACCTGTTCTGCATGGCCGCGGACGCCGCCTACGTCACCTGCGAGCAGGTGGTCGACACGGCCGGACTGACCGTGGACGCGCCGTACCAGCGGCTGCTGCTCAGCCGGATGATGGTCACCGGCGTCGTCGAGACGCCGCACGGCGCCCACTTCACGACCTGCACCCCGGACTACGAGCGCGACGAGGCGTTCCAGCGCCACTACGCCGCGGCGGCCAAGGACCCCGAGGCTTGGGCGGCGTTCCACGACCGGTTCCTGACCGGCGACGAGACGGCCTACCAGGCGGCCGTCCGCGCGTTCCACGAGGGGGCCGACCAGTGAGCGACGTGACCCGAGCCGACGTCTGCGCCGCCGCCGTCGCCGATGCGTTCGCCGAGGACGGCGAGATCTTCGGCTCCCCGATGGGGACCATGCCGATGCTCGGCGTACGCCTGGCGAAGCTGACCTCGAACCCCGACCTGCTGATCTCCGACGGCGAGGCACTGTTCCTCGGCGGCGTGCCGCCCTTGGGCGTCGAGGCCGACGTGGTCGAGGGGTGGATCCCGTTCCGGCGCGTCTTCGACGTGGTGGCCTACGGCAAGCGGCACGTGATGATGGGTGCCACGCAGATCGACCGGCACGGCAACCAGAACATCTCCGCGATCGGCCCGTTCGACCGCCCGACGCGGCAGTTGCTCGGCTCCCGGGGCGCGCCCGGCAACACGGTCAACAACCGCACGTCGTACTGGGTGCCCAAGCAGTCTCCGCGCGTGTTCGTCGAGACGGTCGACGTGGTCACCGGCGTCGGGCCGGCGCGTGCCCGGGAAGCCGGCGCCGCCGCGGCGAAGTTCCACGACGTCCACCGGATCGTCACGAACCTCGCCGTCTACGACGTCGGCGGGCCCGACGGCACCGTTCGGTTGCTCAGCGTCCACCCTGGCGTCACGGTGGAGGACGTCCAGGCGGCCTCCGGCTTCCCGGTGTACGTCGAGGGCGAGGTGGCGACGACCCGCGAGCCGGGGCCGGGCGAGCTGATGCTGATCCGCGAGGTGCTCGACCCGAAGGGCCTGCGCCACAGGGAGGTTCCCGAGGTGAGCAACGCATGATCGACCAGCTGCTGCGCACTCCCCTGACCGATCTCGTCGGGATCCGGCACCCCGTCGTGCAGACCGGGATGGGCTGGGTCGCCGGACCGAGCCTGGTCAGCGGCACCGCGAACGCCGGCGGCCTGGGCATCCTCGCCAGCGCCACCATGACGCACGGTGAGCTGGAGAAGGCGATCGTGGAGGTCAAGGAGCGCACGGACAGGCCGTTCGGCGTCAACCTGCGGGCCGACGCCGCGGACGCGCCGGCACGGTGCGACCTGCTCATCGAGTACGGCGTCAAGGTCGCGAGCTTCGCGCTGGCCCCCAAACCGGAGCTGATCGGGAAGCTCAAGGAGCACGACATCGTCGTGATCCCGAGCGTCGGCGCGCCCAAGCACGCCACCAAGGTCGCCTCCTGGGGCGCCGACGCCGTGATGATCCAGGGCGGCGAGGGCGGCGGTCACACCGGCAACGTGCCCACCACGCTGCTGCTACCGACCGTGCTCGACGCCTTGAGAAGTGCCCACAGCGACATCCCCGTCATCGCCGCGGGCGGGTTCTTCGACGGTCGGGGACTGGCCGCCGCGCTCTCCTACGGCGCCGCCGGGGTCGGGATGGGCACCCGGTTCCTGCTCACCCAGGACAGTCGCGTCCCCGACGCCGTGAAGCAGCGCTACCTCGCCGCGGGACTCGACGGGAC
>JBQCCW010000211.1:0-9430 GCA_051961835.1 Marmoricola sp.
AGCTCGTCGTCGACCTCGGCGACGGTGTCCATGTCGCCGGTGCGCCACTGCTTCTCGCGCTCGGACTTCGCCTGGAGCAGCTGCTTCTCCTCGTCGCGCAGGCGCGCGGCGGCCTCGAAGTCCTGCCCGTCGATCGCGCCCTCCTTGCGGCGGCGCACGTCGGCGATCTTGTCGTCGAACTCGCGCAGGTCCGGCGGGGCGGTCATCCGGCGGATCCGCAACCGGGAACCGGCCTCGTCGATGAGGTCGATGGCCTTGTCGGGCAGGAACCGGTCGGAGATGTAGCGGTCGGCCAGCGTCGCCGCCGAGACCAGCGCCTCGTCGGTGATCGTCACCCGGTGGTGCGCCTCGTACCGGTCGCGCAGCCCCTTGAGCATCTCGATCGTGTGCGCGATCGACGGCTCGGCGACCTGGATCGGCTGGAAGCGGCGCTCCAGCGCGGCGTCCTTCTCCAGGTGCTTGCGGTACTCGTCGAGCGTCGTGGCGCCGATCGTCTGGAGCTCACCACGAGCCAGCATCGGCTTGAGGATGCTGGCGGCGTCGATGGCGCCCTCGGCGGCACCGGCACCCACCAGGGTGTGGATCTCGTCGATGAACAGCACGATGTCGCCGCGGGTGCGGATCTCCTTGAGCACCTTCTTCAGGCGCTCCTCGAAGTCGCCGCGGTACCGCGACCCGGCCACCAGCGCACCGAGGTCGAGGGTGTAGATCTGCTTGTCCTTGAGCGTCTCTGGGACGTTGCCGGACACGATGTCCTGGGCCAGGCCCTCGACGATCGTGGTCTTGCCGACGCCGGGCTCGCCGATCAGCACGGGGTTGTTCTTCGTGCGCCGGGACAGGATCTGCATGACGCGCTCGATCTCCTGCTCCCGGCCGATGACCGGATCGAGCTTGCCCTCCTTGGCGGCCTGCGTCAGGTTGCGGCCGAACTGGTCGAGCACGAGGCTCGAGGACGGTCCGGCCTCCGGCGCCGTGCCCGCGGTCTGGGTCTCCTTGCCCTGGTAGCCCGAGAGCAGCTGGATGACCTGCTGGCGGACCCGGTTGAGGTCGGCGCCGAGCTTCTGGAGGACCTGGGCGGCGACGCCCTCGCCCTCGCGGATGAGCCCGAGCAGGATGTGCTCGGTGCCGATGTAGTTGTGGCCGAGCTGCAGCGCCTCGCGCAGGGACAGCTCGAGCACCTTCTTGGCTCGGGGGGTGAAGGGGATGTGGCCGGTCGGGGCCTGCTGGCCCTGCCCGATGATCTCCTCGACCTGAGCGCGGACGCCCTCCAGGGAGATCCCCAGGCTCTCGAGCGCCTTCGCGGCGATGCCGTCGCCCTCGTGGATCAGCCCGAGCAGGATGTGCTCGGTGCCGATGTAGTTGTGGGAGAGCATGCGGGCCTCTTCCTGGGCCAGCACCACGACGCGTCGGGCTCGGTCGGTGAACCGTTCGAACATGTATCGCTCCTCAAGATCGCCGGGGCTGGTCGGGGTGCGCTCCGGCACCTGTCCCAACCCTCGAGCCAGCCTACGTGTTCCGGTCGAGCCCGGGTTCTGCTTCGCTGTCAGCGAACGGCGTACCCCGATCAGCCTCCGGGACGCACAAGGCCGTGCTCGTAGGCCCAGACCACCGCCTGCACCCGGTCGCGCAGCCGCAGCGCGCGCAGCACGCCGGCGACGTGGGTGCGGACGGTCTCGGTGCCGAGAACCAGCTCGGCGGCGATCTCGGCGTTGGAGAGCCCTCGTGCGAGGAGCAGCAGCACCTCGCGCTCCCGGCCGCTGAGCCGGCCCAGCTCCGGGACGCGCTCGTCGGTGCTTGGCGCGGCGGCGGCGAAGTCCTCGACCAGCCGCCGGGTCACCGCGGGCCCGAGGAGCATGGAGCCGTCCGCGACCAGCCTGACGCCCTCGACCAACCGCTGTGCGGTGACGTCCTTGAGCAGGAAGCCGCTCGCGCCGGCGCGTAGGGCGTCGAAGACGTACTGGTCGAGGTCGAAGGTGGTGAGGATCAGGACCCGGGTGTCCTGATCCCTGCTGATCAGGCGCGTCGCCTCGAGCCCGTCGAGGCGCGGCATCCGCACGTCGACCACCGCGACGTCGGGCTCCATGCGGGACACCAGCTCGACGAGCTCCACCCCGTCGGCGGCCGTACCGACCACCGTGAGGTCCGGTTGGGCGTCGAGCAGGGCCGCGAATCCCGCACAGATCGCGGGCTGGTCGTCGGCGACGACCACGCTGGTCATCGGACCTCCCGGCGCGGCATCGTCGCCTCGACCCGGAACTCCCCGTCGGCCGCCCCCGTGCGCAGCCGACCACCGACCGACTCGACCCGCTCGCGCATGCCCGCCAGGCCGTGCCCGGTGGCAGGCAGCTCGCTCGGGCCCGCTCCTGCGCTGACGACGCATACGGTCAGCAGGCCCGGAGTGACCTCCAGCCGCACCAGCACCGGCTGGCCGGGGGCGTGCTTGCGGGCGTTGGTGAGGGACTCCTGGACGACCCGGTAGGCGACGTAACCCAGCGCGGGCGGGACCTCGGCGTCGAGGTCGCCCTCGAGCGCCACCGTCGTCCCGGCCTCGCGCGAGCGGGTCACCAGCGCGGGGATGTCCCGCCACCCCGGCTGGGGCGACCGCTCGGAGTCGCCCGCACGACCGAGGATGCCGAGCACCCCGCGCAGCTCGTCGAGGGCGAGACGGGCGTCCCCGGCGATCTCCCCCAGCAGGTCGCGGGCGGTGTCGTCGAGGCCCGGGTGGGTGTAGGGCGCGGTCTCGGCCCGGACGGCGATCAGCGACACGTGGTGCGCGACCACGTCGTGCAGGTCGCGGGCCAGCCGTGCGCGCTCGGCCACCACGGCCGACTCCTGCTCCACCGCATCCGCGCGGGCGACCAGGGTCCGCCGCTGCACCTCCCGCTCGCCGCTCATCCGGAGGCCGACGGCACCGAGCAGGACCAGGAGCAGCACCACCGTGTAGACCGTGCCGACACCCGCCGGTCCGGCGCCGTACCGGAGGTCGATGTCGGCGCCGAATGGCGCGGCCATCCGTACCCCGCCGGCGATCCACAGCCAGACCGCCGCGAGCGCCACCGCGACCGCGACGACGGCGACGGTGGGGTGCCGCCATCCGGCCATCAGCGCGACGGCTCCCAGGGCGACGAACATTCCGAAGTGCACGCCGGCGTCGCCGTCGAGCAGCGCCACGGCGCCGGGCAGCAACGCCACCACGATCGCGAACCCCGGCCAGCGAGCGGCCAGCCAGGGCACGGTGGCCATCACCAGGCCGAACGCCAGGCCGAGCAGCAGCAGGAGCGCCGGACCGACGACGTAGACCCCGCGGGGCAGCCAGATCGCGGTGTCCCGGACGAACCACGGCACCCAGTCGGCGGTCGCGAAGCAGACGAGCAGCACGACGGTCGCCACGGCGGCAGTGAGCCAGTACGCCGCCGGCAGCGGCTCGGTGCGCGGCATGAGCAGCCGACGCGCGGTGACACCACTGCCGCGCAGTCGGCCGGGCAGGGAGAGGGTGAGCGCCATGGGGACGATCCTGCTCAGCGAGGGCGGCCGGCGGGACCCCGGCGCGGGGGAACCGGCTCCCCCGTGCGGGTGATCCGCGACCCGCGATCAGTGTGCGGCGTCGTACGCCTCGCGCACCTCGGAGGAGACCCGGCCGCGCTCGGGGACGTCGTAGCCGTTCTCGCGGGCCCAGGCCCGGATGTCGGCGGCCGACGGGCCCCCCGAACCGCCACGGGAGCGACCGCGACGGCCGCCGCTGCGGGCCGGTGCGCCGCCGGCCTCCCGGCGCCCGTGAGCGAGGAACGGCGCCAGGGCATCACGCAGCTTCTGGGCGTTCTTCGCGGTGAGGTCGATGGCGTACTCCTTGCCATCGAGGGCGAACGAAACGGTCTCGTCGGCCTCGCTTCCGTCGATGTCGTCGACGAGCACGATGTTCACTTTCTGAGCCATGCTGCGAACGCTATCGGAAAAGCGGCCGAATTCTTTACTCAGGACGAAGAAGCGGAAAAAGAATCGTCTCGCGGATACCGGCACCGGTGAGGAGCATGATCAATCGGTCCACGCCCATTCCCATTCCTCCCGCCGGAGGCATTCCATATTCCATCGCCTTGAGGAACACCTCGTCGAGCTCCATCGCCTCGGGGTCGCCGGCGGCAGCGAGCAGCGACTGCGCGGTGAGGCGCTCGCGCTGGACGACCGGATCGTTCAGCTCCGAGTACGCAGGGGCCAGCTCGACGCCGTTGATGATCAGATCCCAGGCCTCGTTGAGCCCCGGCTTGCTGCGGTGCGCCTTCGCGAGCGGCTTGACCGCAGCGGGGTAGTCCATGACGAACGTCGGCGCGAGCAGGTGGTCCTCCACCAGCTGTTCGTAGAGCTCCACGACGATCTCGGCAGGGCCCCAGTGCGGCTGCAGCTCGACGTCGCGCGCCGCCGCATGCCGGCGCAGCGCCTCCGCGTCGGTCTCGGCCGTGACCTCCTCCCCGAGGGCCCCGGAGACGAGGTCGAGGATCGGCGCCTGGCGCCACTCTCCCTCCAGGTCGATCTCCGAGCCGTCCCGCGCCGGCACCACCGTGCGCCCGACGGCCCGGGCCGCGTCGAGCACGAGCGCGCGGGTGAGCTCCATCATCGTGAACTGGTCGCCATAGGCCTCGTACGCCTCGAGCATGGAGAACTCCGCCGCGTGGGTGGAGTCGAGGCCCTCGTTGCGGAACGTGCGACCGATCTCGTAGACCCTGTCGACGCCGCCGATCATCGCGCGCTTGAGGTCCAGCTCGAGCGCGATCCGCAACAGCATGTCCTGGTCGAGGGCGTTGAGGTGCGTGCGGAACGGCCGGGCCGCCGCGCCGCCGTTGGTCAGCTGCAGGATCGGCGTCTCGACCTCGAGGAATCCCCGGGCGTCCAGGGTCTCGCGCAGGCTGCGCAGGACCGTCGCCTTCGTCCGGACCATCTCGCGGGCCTCGGGGCGGATGATCATGTCGACGTACCTGAGCCGGATGCGCGCCTCGTCGGACAGCGGTCGGTGCTCGTTGGGCAGGGGGCGAAGCGTCTTGGCGGCCAGCTGCCAGGCGGAGGCCTGCACACTGAGCTCACCGCGCCTGCTGGTGACCACCTCGCCGGTCACCGAGAGCAGGTCGCCGAGGTCGACCAGCCCCTTGAACTGCGCAAGGGACTCCTCGCCGACCTCCGCGAGCGACAGCATCACCTGGATCTCCGAGCCGTCGCCCTCGCGGAGCCGGACGAAGCAGAGCTTGCCGGTGTTGCGCAGGAAGATGACGCGCCCGGTGATCGAGACGACGTCGCCGGTGTGCGCGTCCGACTCGAGCCCCGCGTCGTCGTACTGCTCCCGGATCGCGCGCACGGTCCGATCACGCGGGACCGTCACCGGGTACGCCTCGTTGCCGGCCGCGAGGATCCGCTCCCGCTTCTCCCGGCGGACCTGCACCTGCTCGGGCAGGTCGTCGGCAGCGTCTGACACGGCGTCGGCGCCCGGCTGCTCCGTCATGCCCCGAAGGCTACTTGCCCTCCGATCCCGGGCCGGAGGCCCACCGGCCGACGCAGCAGGCCGAGGGCGAGTGTTCCCATCGCGACCAGCAGTACCGCCGAGCTGACCACCAGCAGCGGCACGGACTGGACGATGAAGCCGACCATGTTCGTCACCACGCCGCCCGCGAACAGGACGCTCACCTAGCGGCTGGCCAGGCCGTCCCGGCGCAGGCCGACGGCGAGCACGATCGCGCCGGCGATCAGGGCCAAGCCGCCGAGGAGGAAGAGCTGGGCGGGCCCGGTCGCCTCGTCGAAGGCCTGGACCGCCGCGGCCATGTCGCCGAGGTTGCGCCCGGGTGCGGCCATCTGCAGGAAGACGAACTGGGTCATCGCGTCCCCGGTGGCCACGAGGGCACCGAGCACGGCGAGTGCGCTGCCCACCCGGGTGAAGCGGGACGGTTCGACGGTCGCGTGCCGCAGCGCGTGGAACGCCGGCACGAGCAGCATGGTGCCGACGAGCAGCAACAGCGTGAACCAGAAGTAGCGGTCACGGTGGGCGAGGATCACCTCGAGCTGGGCGCGCTCGTCGCTCTTCAGCGCGGGTTGCACGAGCGCCGAGGCGAGCAGCAGGGCAGGGGCGCCGAGCAGGGCGCTCGCTGCCAGAGGCGAGGTCGCTGCCGTGGTCGATCGGGTCGTGGTCATGTGGAGCTCCTCACGAGGGTGGACGGACACCCCGAACGCTAGGAAGACGGGCCCGGTGGGCGCGTCGGCCCGGTGAGCGAGATCGGGTGGGCCGTACGGACGAGGCCTCATTCCCAGGACGGACGCGGCCCTGCCTCCGCCGCTCTAGCATTCCGCTGTGACCGACCTGGCGATGGGTCCTTCGTGGCGCGTGCACCGCACCGCGCTCGGCGACGGCGCGCTCACGGTGCTGTGCGTCGTCCTCGTCGAGATCGCCGTCTGGAGCGGCACGATCCGCGGCTCCCAGGCGGCCAACTCCGTCCTGCTCGGCGTCGTGGCCGCAACGGTCGCGGTCCGCACCACCGCGCCGCTGCGCGCGGCCGGGATCGCGTCGGCGGTGCTCGCGGTGCAGGTGGGGCTGTACGGCGCGACCGAGACCGCGGGGCTGACGATCGCGGTGCTCGCCCTGTCGTACAGCGTGGCCGCCCACACCGAGGGGCGCCGTCTCGTCACGGGTCTGGCCGGCGTGACCGCAGCCGGCCTCTTCCACGAGGCACGCGACCCCGACATCCACACCTTCGTCGACGCGCTGTTCGTGCCGATCGTGATCGCGGTCGCTGCCGCGCTCGGCTTCGCGGCCGCGCAGGTCCGTGCCCGGGCCGAGCTCGCGGAACGCAACTCCCGGATGGCGGCGGCGGCGCAGGGGACGGCCGCCCTGCTCGCCGCCGGGCAGGAGCGGGAGCGGATCGCACGCGAGCTGCACGATGTGCTGGCGCACTCGATGAGCGTGATGGTGGTCCAGGCCGAGGCGGCCGAGGAGCTGCTCGACCGGTCCCCGGGGCGGGCTCGCGGCCCGGTGCAGGCCGTCCAGCGGACCGGCCGCGAGGCGCTGACCGAGTTGCGGACGCTGCTCGGCGCGATGCGGGAGGACGAGACGCCCGACCTGGCGCCGCAACCGGGCATCGGCCAGCTGTCGGACCTGGTCGAGGCCGCCGTCGAGGCCGGCCAGCAGGTCCACCTCACCATCGAGGGCCGGCTGCCGACCGTCCCACCGGTGATCGGGACCACGATCTACCGGATCGTGCAGGAGGGCCTGACGAACGCCCGCAAGCACGCCCCGGGAGCGGCCTGTCGGATCGACATCCACGCGGCCGACGAGCGGGTGCGCATCGACATCGACAACGACCCGGGCCGCGGTGCGCCGTACGACGCAGCCGGAGCGGGACACGGCCTGGTGGGGATGCGGGAGCGGGTCGAGCTGTCGGGCGGCACCCTGGTCGCCGGCCCGCGGCCCGACGGTGGATTCGCCGTCAGGGCGGAGCTGCCGGTCAGGCACCCATGACGCTTCGGGTGGTGGTGGCCGACGACCAGGAGCTGGTGCGCACCGGCTTCCGGCTGATCATCGACGCCCAGGACGACCTCGAGGTCGTGGGCGAGGCAGCCGACGGCGAGGAGGCGGTCGAGGTGGCGCGGCGGGAGCGGCCCGACGTGGTGCTGATGGACGTCCGGATGCCGCGTCTCGACGGCATCGAGGCCACCCGACGGGTCGCGACCGACGGCCGACTCGCGGCGACGCGGGTGCTCGTGCTCACGACGTACGACCTCGACGAGTACGTCTACGAGGCGCTGCGCGCGGGCGCCTCCGGGTTCATGCTCAAGGACATGCCGCGCGCCCAGCTGCTGCACGCCATCCGTTCGGTGCCGGAGGCCGAGGCGCTGCTCGCGCCCGCGGTCACCCGGCGGCTGGTCGAGAGGTTCTGCACCCCGACGGCCGAGACCGGCGGGCAGGAGGCGCTGCGGACGCTCACCGAGCGGGAGCGCGACGTCCTGCGCCAGCTCGCCACCGGACGCTCCAACCAGGAGATCGCCGACCAGCTCTTCGTCACCGAGGCGACCGTCAAGACCCACGTCGCCCGGGTGCTGGCCAAGCTCGGCCTGCGCGACCGGGTCCAGGCGGTGGTGTTCGCCTTCGAGTCCGGCTTCGTCGCCCGGCAGCCGGAGCCCGGCCCCTGATCAGACGTCGGTGATGCGGACCCCGGCGTGAGCCTTGTAGCGCCGGTTCACGCTGATCAGGTTCGCGGTGAGAGCCTCCACCTGGTGGGCGTTGCGGCGTCGCCCGGCGTACACGCCGCGGACGCCGGGGATCGTGTCGGCGAGCGCCTGCACGAGGTCGGTGGCCTCGCGCTCGTCGCCCAGGACCAGCACATCGGTGTCGACCGAGGCCACCTTCGGGTCCTCGAGCAGCACGGCGCTCACGTTGTGGAAGGCACCGACGACGGTGCTCTCGGTGAGGATCGCGGCAGCCTGCTGGGTGGCCGAGCCCTCCTCCACCAACAGCGCGTAGGCGCCCTGCTTGTCGAAGCCGAGGGGGTTCACGCAGTCGACGACGACCTTGCCGGCCAGGTCGGAGGCGAGCTCACGGAGCAGCTCGGCGTGTCCGTCCCAGGGCACCACGACGAGCACGACGTCGCCCTGGCGTGCGGCGCCGGCGTTGTCCGTGCCGGTCACCGCTCCGCCGGTCGCCTCGGCGAGCTCCGCCGCAGCGGCCGCCGCACGGTCGGCGCTGCGGCTGCCGAGGACGACCGTGAGGCCGGCGGCCGCGAACCGACGTGCCAGGCCGCGGCCCTGGGGTCCGGTGCCACCGAGGACGGCGACGGTCTGGTCGAGGGGGAAGGTCATGGTCACGCAGCGCTCCTTCAAGGCTCTTGGTCGCGACCATCCAACACCGCGGCCCCTCGCCCGTCGCGCGCCACTGCCACACTGCGGGACCATGCGCGCCGTCGTCTGCCAGGACACCTCCTTGGGAGTCGCCGAGGTTCCGGACCCGGTGCCCGGGCCCGGCCAGGTGCTCCTGGAGGTGGAGCGCTGCGGGATCTGCGGCTCGGACCTGCACATGCGCCACCACGCCGACGTGGTCGCGGACCTGAGCGCGAGGATCGGGCTCGACGGCATCATGCGGGTCGCCGAGCCCGTTGTGATGGGCCACGAGTTCTGCGGCCGGGTGGTGGCCTACGGTCCCGGGACGCACCGGCGGTGGCCGACCGGGACGCTGGTGGTCGCCCTGCCGATGCTGAGCCGCGACGGACGGGCGGCGATGACCGGCCTCGCCGCCGAGGCGCCCGGGGCGTATGCGGAGAAGGTACTCGTCCAGGAGTCGTTGACGATGGCCGTGCCCGACGGGGTCGACCCCGACGTCGCCGCGCTGACCGAACCGCTCGCGGTCGCCTGGCACGCGGTCCGTCGTGGGGGCGCGGGTCGGCGTACGACGGCCGTGGTGATCGGC
>JBQCCW010000212.1:0-28756 GCA_051961835.1 Marmoricola sp.
TCCGGTCGCGAGGGGTGCGTGGCGAGGAGACCCGCGGCTGCCTGCGCGAGCGCGCCGGCCGCGACCGAGAGGTGCTCGCGCACCTCGGGGCTGGTCTGTCGCACCGCGTGCACCACGCGGCAGACCGGGCACCACTGGCACTCCGCCGAACCCGTCGCGAGGTGCTCGTCGAGGTCGTGCGCCGCCCGCGCGGCGGCCGCGGCGACGCCCGCCGCCGCGCCGGCGTACTGGCCGCCCTGCTCGCGAGCCGCGCCGGCGAACGCGGCGAAGAGCTTGGCAGCCTCCTCGCCGACGGAGCCGACGCCGCTCTCCGGACCGTCGTCACTCACCGCTGTCCGCCTCCACGAGGCTGAACCGTACCCGCAGTGCGCCGCCCTCCACCCGGGCGCCCTCGACGCGCTGGCGTGCGAGCACCGGCGGCAGGGCGAGCAGGCGACGCTGGGAGCCGACCGTGACCACGAGCTCATGGCCGTGGCGCGCCAGCTGCACCTCGGAGCGGTCCGCGAACGGCAGCGCGAGCCGGAGCACGGCAGCATCGCCGGCGCGCTCCACCTCGATCGGCGGCGGCCCGAGCGGCACGGCGAACGGGTCGTCCTCGCCGTAGACGTCCTGGGCGAGCACGGCGAGCGCCGGTGCGCCGACCGGCTCGGCAGGGCGGTACGCCGCGCGCCAGACCGGCAGCCCGGCGAACGACTCGCGCACCTCGCGCAGCACGGCGGCCTGGGAGGCGGCCCAGCCCGCGACCCACGCGTCGGTGCCGTCCGGGAAGACCCGGTTGGCCACCACCCCGTCCACCCGGTAGCCGTGCAGCGACAGCGACGTCAGCGAGCGCCGCGCCTCGGCGACCACCACCGTCTCGGGAGTGAGCACGAGCCGGACGCTGGCAGCGGGCCCGGTGAGCAGGTCACGGACATCGGCCAGGTCGGCGTGCAACCGCTCCACGGCGGCGAACACGGCATCCTCGGGCATCGGCACACCGGCAGCCCGGGAGAGCACCGGCCGCAGCGCACGCACCATCCGGCGCTGCACGCCGAACAGCCGGTCCATGTACCACCCGAGCGCCTCGGGGAGCGCGAGGAGCCGCAAGGTCTCCCCCGTCGGCGCGCAGTCGACGACGATCAGATCCCACCGCCCGCTACGCGCCTGTGCGCGCAGCTCGAGCAGCGCCAGCACCTCCTCGGCCCCCGGCAGGACCGTCAGCTCCTCGGAGGTGATCGGGTCGACGCCCGCTGCGTCGAGCACGGTCCGCAGGTAGCCCTGGATCTCGCTCCAGGACCGCTCGAAGCGCTGCTGGGCGTCGACCTGCTGCGCCCACAGGCCGTCGTCGACCAGGGTCGGCTCGGCGCCGACCGGCGTCACGAGCGCGTCGCCCAACGAGTGCGCCGCATCGGTGGACAGCACCAGGGCCCGCTTGCCGGCGCGCGCCGCCAGCGCCGCCAGACCGGCTGCGGAGGTGGTCTTCCCGACGCCGCCCTTGCCGGTGAGCAACAGCACCCGCGGACCCCCGGCGGCCGCGGAGCCGGTCATTCGGAGCCGGTCACTCGCGCGACTCGACGCGCTTCTTCAAGCCCTTCAGGGCGGTGTCGATGATGACCTTCTCCGCCTTGCGTCGCAGCATGCCGATCATGGGGATGGCAACGTCGACGCTCAGCCGGTAGGTCACCTCGGTGCCCTCGCCGCTCGGCTGGAGCTCGTAGGCGCCCCGCATGGCCTTGAGCATCCGGCCCTCGACCAGGTGCCAGCGCACCGAGCGGTCGCCGTCCCAGTCGTAGGCGAGGGTGTAGGAGTCCTTGATCGGCGCGGCGTCGAGCTCGAAGCGCACCTGCTCGCCGCGACCCTGCGGCGTGGTCGCGAGCACCTCGACCTGCTTCATCCCCTGGGCCCACTCCGGGTAGGCGGGGAAGTCGGCGATGACCGCCATCACGTGCTCGGGAGGCGCGTCGACGACGATGCTGGACGTGGTCTGCTCAGCCATGGGCTTCCTGCCTGTCCTCAGCGGGTCGAAGGGTCGGAGGCGTCCAACGCGTCGCGCCTGGTCGCGCCGGTGCCGGTCAGGCTAACTCACTCCACGGACGGTGCCGCAGGGGCTCAGCCCCGTGCGCCTGGACGGCGGTACGGTGCTCCGGCAGCTGTGAGCACCGCCGGTGGGCACCGGCGCCGAGGAGGGGGAACGCCCGCGTGCGCGAGTACTCGACCCCGCTGACCCTCACCCTCCCCTCGCGGGGGAACCTGACCGACGACGTGGTGCGGCATGCCGCCGA
The DNA here is from genome assembly GCA_051961835.1 of Marmoricola sp. Taxonomy (GTDB): domain Bacteria; phylum Actinomycetota; class Actinomycetes; order Propionibacteriales; family Nocardioidaceae; genus Marmoricola. The sequence goes on from JBQCCW010000212.1 coordinate 2,262, forward strand.
GAGCCCCGCGCGGCCGCTGCTGCGCCGGCAGGGCGACGACGGCTGGATCGACGTGACCGCCGCGCAGTTCCACGACGAGGTGCGCGCGGTCGCCCGTGGGCTCCTGGCCGCCGGAGTCGAGCGCGGGGACCGGGTGGCGTTGATGGCGCGCACGCGCTACGAGTGGTCGGTCCTCGACTACGCCATCTGGTACGCGGGCGGGGTCACCGTCCCGGTCTACGACTCCTCGAGCGCCGACCAGATCCGGTGGGTGCTCGGCGATGCCGGCGCGCGCGCGGCCGTGGTGGAGTCCGCCGACCACCTGCGCCGCGTGGAGGAGGTGCGGTCCGATCTTCCCGGCCTGGAGCACGTCTGGTCGATCGACGGCGACGCGGTCGACGTGCTCACGGCGCTGGGGCGCGGCGTCGAGGACGGACGGCTCGAGGCACGGCGTACGTCGGCGGGCCTCGACGACCTCGCCACGATCATCTACACCTCGGGGACGACCGGGCGCGCCAAGGGCTGCCCGCTCACCCACCGCAACCTGCTCACCGAAGCCGCCGTCACCGTGGCGGAGCTGGCGCCGATCTTCGGCGCCGAGGACGCCGCCACGCTGCTGTTCCTGCCCCTGGCACACGTCTTCGCCCGGGTGATCCAGGTGGGCTGCGTCCACGCCGGGGTGACGCTGGGCCACTCCGCCGACATGCGCGGGCTGGTCGACGAGCTCGCCGCGTTCCGCCCGACGTTCGTGCTCGCGGTCCCGAGAGTGTTCGAGAAGATCTTCAACACCGCCTCCCAGACCGCCGTCGCCGACGGCCGTGGGCGAATCTTCCAGCGGGCGGCAGACGTCGCGATCGCGTGGTCGCGGGGTCTGGACTCCGGCGGTCCGGGTCTCGCCGTACGAGCCCAGCACCGCGCGTTCGACCGGGCCGTGTACCGCCGTCTCCGGGAGGCTCTCGGCGGCCGCTGCGCCTACGCCGTCTCCGGCGGAGCACCCCTGGGTGAGCGGCTCGGCCACTTCTACCGAGGCATCGGCATCACCGTCCTCGAGGGCTACGGCCTCACCGAGACCACCGCCGCGGTCACCGTGAACGTGCCCGCCGCCCAGCGGATCGGCACGGTCGGGCGCCCGCTTCCCGGTACGGCGGTCCGAGTCGCCGAGGACGGCGAACTGCTGTTCCGCGGCGGCCAGGTGTTCGCCGGCTACTGGAACGACTCGGCCGCCACCGCGGCCACGCTCGACGCGGAGGGCTGGCTGCACACCGGCGACGTCGGGGAGGTCGACGTCGAGGGATTCGTCCGTGTCACCGGGCGGAAGAAGGAGATCCTCGTGACCGCCGGGGGCAAGAACGTGGCGCCCTCGGTGCTCGAGGACCGCATCCGCGCCCATCCGCTGGTCGACCAGTGCATGGTGGTCGGGGACGGCCGGCCCTACGTGGCCGCCCTGGTCACGATCGACCCCGAGGCCTTCCGAGCGTGGCGCCACCAGCACGGGCTGTCGGGCTCGGTGGCCGACCACGTCCACGATCCGGCGCTGCGGGCGGAAGTGCAGGCGGCTGTCGACGACGCCAACAAGGCCGTCTCCAAGGCCGAGGCGGTCCGGCGGTTCGCGATCCTGCCCGGCGCCTGGACCGAGGAGGGCGGGCAGCTCACGCCGAGCCTGAAACTGCGTCGCACGGTCGTCGCCGCCGAGTGCGTCGACGCCGTCACCGACCTCTACCGGCACTGACATCACCGCCCCCGGAGCCCCAGTCTCGAAATTTCTCCCAAATCGGTCACACAGGACCGGCGGATGCGCCACTCTTGGGCTCAGGACCGGCCACTGGGAGGGAGCCGGTGCGGCCTGCTGCATGCAGTGGGCACGAGGGAGGGAACGCACAGGATGGATCGACGCAGGGTTCTGCTCATCGTGGCCGCGGTGATCGCGGCGCTCGGGACGTTGCTGGTCTTCGTCTACGTGCGCGGTGCCGACAACCGCGCCGCCGACCGCTACAAGGCCGTCAAGGTGCTCGTCGCGGTCAAGCAGATCGCGGCGGGCGAGACCGTCGCCGCGGCCCAGTCGGCCGGCAAGATCCAGATGGGCACCGTCGGCCAGGGCCAGGTGCTGCCGGGGGCACTGACCGACCTGTCCTCGATCAGCAACGACGTCGCGCTCACCACGATCTATCCGGGCGAGGAGATCCTCTCCACGAAGTTCGGTGCGACGGCCGCCAACACCAGCGCACTGACGATCCCGGCCGGGAAGATGGCCGTGTCGGTGAACCACCCCGACCCGGCCCGCGTCGCCGGCTTCGTCAACCCCGGCGACACGGTGGCGATCTTCATGCAGGGCAGCGGTGGAGCGGGCGCCTCCGGGCCGTTCGCCCGGCTGCTGCTTCCCAAGGTTGAGGTGATCGGCGTCGGGACCACCACCGTCGTCTCCACGACGACCACCGACAGCACCGGTCAGCAGACCACCGAGCAGCTGCCCCGCACGCTCCTCACCCTCGCTCTGAGCCAGGCGGATGCCGAGAAGGTGCTCTACGCGAGTAGCAACGGCGAGCTCGCGCTCGGTCTGCTCAACGACAAGTCGCAGGTCAGCAGCGACCAGGGCGTCTCCGCCGCGAACCTCTTCCGCTGACGGCACCACGAATCGAGGGAGGGAACGATGCCGGTCCTCATCGAGCACGACGCTCGACGCGCTGCGGCGATCACCGCGCTGCTGCCCGACGGCGCCCACGTGGTCGCCGACGCGAACCAGCTGGACGAGTGGTTGGTCGGCCGTCCCGACGAGTACGCCGTGCTGGTGGGCTCCGACGTCCCCCTGCGGGAGGCCGGCACGATCGCCGCCGGGCTGCGCCGTACGCACCCCTCGGCCACCGTCGTGCTGATCCGCCGCGACCTCGACGCGGAGGTCTACCGCCAGGTGATGGCCGCCGGCATCCCCGCCGTGGTCGGCGAGGGCGACGGAGCGACGCTGCTCACCGCCGTGCAACGGGCTCGCGAGACCTGGGACGCGATCCACGGGCCGTCGCCCGAGATCGGCGGCGGCGGGCGGGTGCTGACGGTGTTCAGCCCCAAGGGCGGGGTCGGCAAGACGACGATGGCCGTCAACCTCGCGCTCGCGCTGGCCGGCGGCCGGTCCCGGGTGTGCATCGTCGACCTGGACCTCGCGTTCGGGGACGTCGCGATCACGCTGCAGCTGATCCCCGAGCGCACCATCCTCGAGGCGGTCGACGGCGACCCCAACCTCGACTTCGCGCTGTTGCAGGACCTGCTGACCCGGCACTCGGAGAACCTGTCGATCCTCGCCGCTCCCACCGCGCCCGACGGCCGTGACCGGATCCCACCGGCCATGATCCAGCGGGTGCTCGCCACCCTGCGCCGGCACTTCGACTACGTGGTGGTCGACACCTCACCCGGCTTCGACGAGCCGGTGCTGCAGGCGTTCGACGAGACCGACGAGCTGGTGCTCGTCACGACGCTGGACGTGCCGACGATCAAGAACACCAAGATGGCCCTGGAGACCCTCGACCTCCTCGACCTGCTCAAGGACAACCGCCACCTGGTGCTGAACCGGGCCGACGACGAGGTGGGCCTCGCCGCACACAACGTCGAGTCGATCCTCAAGCTGCCCGTCGCCGTGGCGATCCCGACCGACATGGCGGTCGCGAACGCCACCAACCACGGCCGGCCGATCGTGGCCGCCCTGCCGGACCACCGGGTCTCCAAGGCGGTCCGGGAGCTCGCCGCGCGGGTCAGCGGCGCGCCGCTGCCGCAGGAGGACGCGACGCCGGCCAGGCGCGGGGGGCTCTTCGGGCGCAGTCGCAAGAAGGAGGCGGCGAAGTGAGCGGGCTGAGCGACCGTCTCGCCGCGCTGACCCGCGAGGGCGGCGCCGGCGCCCCGGCGGCACCGGCGGCACCGCGCCATGCTGCTCCGCCGCCGCCACCGCCGCCGGGAGCGGGCCCCCCCACGCAGGCCGCCCCGCAGAACGCCGGCGCTCCGGCCCCGACAGCACCCCCGGCCCCGGTGTCTCCCCCGGCGACGCCGCCGGCGCGCGCTGCTGAGCAGCCCGCGGTCCGTCGTACCGGGTCCGGCGGGGAGAAGCGCTTCGACGAGCTCAAGGCCAACGTCCACAACCAGCTGCTGGTCCAGCTCGGCCCCCAGCTGTACGACGCGAACCTCAGCCAGCACGACCTGGAGAGCAAGGTCCGCGCGGCCCTCGCCGACGTGATGGCCGCGGACAACCGGCCGTTGACGGCCAAGGACCGGCAGCGCATCACCCAGGAGATCGCCGACGACATCCTCGGCTACGGCCCCATCGAGCCCTACCTGCGCGACCCCGACGTCGCCGAGGTGATGGTCAACGGCCCCTTCGACATCTGGCTCGAGCGGCACGGCAAGCTCGTGCGGGTCGACGGCAAGTTCAAGGACGAGGCCCACCTGCGGCGCACCATCGACAAGATCGTCTCCCGCATCGGTCGACGCGTGGACGAGTCCTCGCCGATGGTCGACGCGCGGCTCCCCGACGGCAGCCGCGTCAACGCCGTCGTGCCGCCGCTGGCGATCGACGGCAGCTCGCTGACGATCCGGAAGTTCGCGGCCGACCCGTTCACCGTGGAGGACCTGATCCGGTTCGGATCCCTGTCCCAGAGGACCGCCGACTTCCTCTCCGCGTGCGTGCGAGGCCGGCTCAACGTCGTCGTCTCCGGTGGCACCGGCGCGGGCAAGACGACCACGCTCAACGTGCTGTCGTCGTTCATCCCCAGCGACGAGCGGATCGTCACCATCGAGGACGCCGCGGAGCTGCAGCTCAAGCAGGACCACGTCGTGCGGTTGGAGTCCCGGCCCGCCAACATCGAGGGCAAGGGGCAGGTCACCATCCGCGACCTCGTCCGCAACAGCCTCCGCATGCGCCCCGACCGGATCATCGTCGGCGAGGTCCGCGACGCCTCCGCGCTCGACATGCTGCAGGCGATGAACACCGGCCATGACGGCTCCATCTGCACCGTCCACTCCAACGGACCGCGGGACACGCTCTCGCGCGTGGAGACCATGGTGCTGATGGCCGGCATGGACCTGCCGATGCGCGCGATCCGCGAGCAGATCGCCTCCGCGGTCGACCTGATCGTGCACCAGGCGCGCCTGAAGGACGGCAGCCGGCGCATCACCCACGTCACCGAGGTGGAGCGGATGGAGGGCGACATCATCACCCTCCAGGACATCTTCGTCTACGACGGCTCGGCCGGCTTCGACAGCGAGGGTCGCAGCCTCGGGGCTCTCCGGGCGACCGGCCTGCGGCCGAAGTTCCTCGAGAAGATGGCGCACTCCAACGTCTCAGTCGACCCACGTGTCTTCGCCACCGAGGGCGGGTTCCGGTGACGCGACGCCGCCTCGCGGCCGCGCTCGCGCTGGCGCCGCTGCTCGCCCTCGCGGCGGTCGCGCCGGCGGTCGCCGCGGACGCCGGGTCCGGGGCGACGATCGACCACGTGGAGCGGCAGGGCGACACGCTGCAGCTGCTGGTCTCCGTGCCCGGCACGGCTCCGGTGCAGCTCGACCAGGTCACCGCCACCGTGGCCGGCGCCTCGGCGACGGCGAGCGCCCAGCAGGCGTCGGGGTCGGGCCAGGTCACCCGCACCACCGTGCTCGCGATCGACACCAGCGACAGCATGCGGGGTGCCCGGATCCGGGCGGCGAAGACCGCCGCGCAGACCTATCTGACGACCGTGCCCGCGGACGTGCGCGTCGGCATCGTCACCTTCGCCGACCGGGTCGAGACCGTGCTGCAGCCGACCACGGACCGCACCGCGGCCCGGCAGGCGCTCGGCAACCTCCACCTCGCCCTGCACACCTCGCTGTACGCCGGGGTCGCCGCCGCCGTCCAGGCGACCGGCACCGAGGGTCAGCGGGACGTGCTGCTGCTCTCCGACGGCAAGGACACGACGAGGGCCTCGCTCTCGGCGCTGGTGTCGTCGGTCAAGAAGTCGGGGGCGAAGGTCGACGCCGTGTCGCTGTCGCAGCGGGACACGTCCAACCCCGCGCTCCAGCAGATCGCGGCAGCCGGCGGCGGCACGGTGTTGAGCGCCCAGGACACCAAGCAGCTGTCCGCTGCCTACGCCGCGGAGGCGAAGGTGCTCGCCCGGCAGGTGCTGGTCAGCGTGACCGTGCCTGCCACCCAGCACGCCACCGACGCCAGCGTGGCGCTCAGCCTGCCCGCCGGCGGCACCACCTACGACGCCTCCGCCTTCGTGCACGTGCGGGATGCCGCCAAGGCGCCGGTCAAGGCTCCCCCCGCGCCTCAGCCGGTGGCGGCCGGCGGGATGGCGCTCCCCCAGCCGGTGATGTTGGGGGCCGTCATCGCCGTGGGTCTCGCGGTGATCGCCCTGGTCGTCCTGCTGCTGGGTTCCGGATCGGGACCCCGTAAGCCGGGGATCGAGGAGCAGATCGCGTCGTACGGCGTGACGGCGAAGCCGCGTGGCCGTCGCAGCCGTGACGTCGCACCCACCTCCTTGGGCGATCAGGCCAAGGACGTCGCGGCGCGGGCGCTCGCGAGCAACGAGAGCGTGCAGGCCAAGGTGGAGGCCCGGCTCGAGGCCGCCGGGATGGCGCTCAAGCCGGCCGAGTGGGTGCTGCTGCACGCCGGCATCGCGCTCGGCGCCGGCGTTCTCGGGGCCCTCCTCGGCGGGGGCAGCCCCGTGCTCATCGTGCTCTTCCTCGCCTTCGGGGCCGTCGGACCCTGGCTCTACCTGGGCATCAAGCGCAGCCGGCGCACAGCGGCCTTCGACGAGCATCTGGCGGACACCTTGCAACTGCTCGCCGGCAGTCTGTCGGCGGGTCTCTCGCTCGCGCAGTCCCTCGACACGATCACCCGCGAGGGCGCCGAGCCCGTGGCCTCGGAGTTCCGCCGCGTCATCGTCGAGAGCCGCCTCGGGGTCGAGCTCGAGGACGCCATGGAAGGCGTCGCGACCCGCATGGAGAGCAAGGACTTCGCCTGGGTGGTCATGGCGATCCGGATCCAGCGACAGGTCGGCGGCAACCTCTCCGAACTGCTGCTCACGGTCGCGGCGACGCTCCGCGAGCGTGCCTACCTCCGTCGCCACGTCAAGGCGCTCTCCGCGGAGGGCCGGCTGTCGTGTTGGGTCCTGGGAGGACTGCCGCCGGTCTTCCTCGCCTACCTCGCTGTGTCGCGGCCCAGCTACGTGCAGCCGCTGTTCACCACGCCGATCGGGCTGCTCATGTGCGGAGCGATGGTGGTGCTGCTCGGGGTCGGCATCTTCTGGATGTCCAAGGTCGCGAAGGTGGAGCTGTGACAAGGGCGACGGCGGGACGAAAGGGTCGGTGGGGACGATGATGGTGCTCGGCGTCGTGCTCCTGTTCGGGGCGCTCTTCCTCATCCTCGCAACCGTGAGCGGCGCCGCCGCGGAGCGCAGCGGCGTGAGCCGCTCGCTCGCCGTGCTCGAGGCCCTCACCACGGCTCCCGAGGAGATGAAGCAGGAGCTGGACCAGCCGTTCACCGAACGGGTCCTCTTCCCCCTGCTGGCCCGCGTCCAACGGATCGGACACCGCCTCACGCCCGACGATGCGGGCGACCGCATCCGGGCGAAGCTCGACGCGGCAGGCAACCCGCCCGGGTGGACGGTCGAGCGGGTGCTGGCGGGCAAGGCGGCCGGCTTCGGGGCCGCGCTGGTCGTCTCGCTCCTGATCGCTCTAACGATGGGCCTCACCTTCCTGCCCACCCTCGGCTTCGTCGTGCTGGCCTCGATCGCCGGCTACATGGCGCCGAACATGTACCTGTATCAGCGCCGGTACGACCGCACCGAGCGGCTGCGTCGTGATCTCCCCGACGCCATCGACCTGCTCACGATCTCCGTCGAGTCCGGCCTGGGCTTCGATGCCGCCGTAGCGCAGGTGGCCCGCAACACCGAGGGCCCGCTCGCGGAGGAGTTCGCGCGCCTGCTGCAGGAGATGCAGATCGGACGGGGCCGGTCGGATGCCTTGCGCTCGATGGCCGATCGATGCGACGTCCCCGACCTGCGCTCGTTCGTGAGCGCGATGGTGCAGGCCGACGCCTTCGGCGTGCCGGTCGGGCAGGTCCTCCGCGTGCAGTCGGACGAGATGCGGCTGAAGCGCCGGCAGTGGGCGGAGGAGAAGGCGCAGAAAGTGCCGGTGAAGATCCTCGTGCCGCTGATCTTCTGCATCCTCCCCTGCTTGTTCATCGCGGTGCTCGGCCCCGCGGGCATCTCCATCATGAACAGCTTCGGCGGCAGGATGGGATGATCCGCGAGTGAGCCAGGTGACGCGCGTCGCGATCGCCGCCCGCGCGTTCACCCTCGCGGCGGTCCTCGCCACCGCATCGCTGCTGGGGTGGATGGTGCTCCGCGGCAGTCTCTTGGTCGCAGCGGTCGCGATCGTCGCTCAGCTCCTCGCCTGGGCGCGAAGGGCTCCCGAGGCCTGGGTCACCGTCGTGGAGGGTGCGGCAGTCAGCGGCCTGGCTGTCGCGCTGGCGCCCGCCAGTGACGGCGTCCTGCCGTACCTGGTCGTGCCCGTGCTCATCGGTGGCCTCTCCGCCCGGGTCCGCGGGGTGGGCCGTGTGGTGGCCGCCGAGGCGGTGGTGCTCGTCGTCGGCACGCTGGTGATCTCCGATGCCAGCCGCAGCGTCGTCTCACGGGAGCTGTTGTGGCTCGTCGCGGGCACAGGAATCGGATTGCTCGGCGCGTCGGTCCACGGCATGGTCGTGCAATCGGCGACAGAGAGCTCCTACCGGAGCGCCGTCGATCTGATCCAACAGTTGCGCCAGTTGTCCGGTCGTCTCGCCGACGGACTGGACGTGGTCACGCTCGCCGACAACCTCCTGGCCGAGGCCGATGCGCTGCTGGGGCTTAGGGCCGGTGCCCTCTTCGTTCCGAGCAGCGAGGGCGAGCTCCTCGCGCTTCGGCACTTCCCGGGAGGCACGCCTGCGGAGCTCGATGCCGCCCTCGCCCGAGCCGCCGAGGTCTACGCCACCCGGGAGCCCGTCCACCAGGGACGCACCTTCGCCCATCCCCTGACCCGCGCACGTGACATCGTGGCGGTCCTCGTCGGCGAGTGCGCGCACCCACCTCGGGCTGAGGAGCTCACGGCGCTCGACGAGCGCCTCTCGGCGGAGACGTTGAAGTTGGCCGCGGGGCTGCTTTTCGAGGAGGTTCGCGCGAGCGCCACCGAGGAGGAGCGCCAACGCCTGGCGCGCGAGATCCATGACGGCATCGCGCAGGACATCGCCTCGCTGGGCTACGTGGTGGATGCGGTCGAGCCCGCGGACCCCGCCCAGGCCGCCGCGCTCGATGCCGTCCGCCGCGAGGTCACCAGGGTGGTCGGCGAGCTCCGGCACTCCGTCTACGACCTGCGTCACGATGTCGGGACGACGCGAGGACTCGGGGAGGGACTCGCCACGCTCGCCCGGCGCATCGGCTCGCGGTCGCCGATGACGGTGCACGTGACCCTCGACGAGGCTCCGGTGCGGCTGCCGCCATCGGTCGAGGCCGAGCTGCTGCGCATCGCGCAAGAGGCGATGAACAACGCCCGCCGCCACTCCGGAGGCGAGAACCTCTGGCTGACCTGCCGCGTGGACCCGCCGTTCGCGGAGATCGTCGTCCGTGACGACGGCACGGGGCTCGGCGAGGCCCGCCCCGACTCCCAGGGCGTCCGGATCATGCAGGAGCGCGCGGCAGCGGTCGGCGCCCGGATCAGGGTCGACTCGCCCGCCCACGACGGTCGGGGCACGTGCGTGACCGTCCGCCTCGCGCCGGAGCTCGCCGCCGTCCGAACGAGCGTCAGACGCTAGCCTGCTGTGCGGGAGGCACGGACCGGCAGGAGTGAGCTCATGACCACCGTCGTTCTCGTCGACGACCACGAACTGATCCGGCAGGGCCTCGCCGGCGCCTTCACGCGTGCGGGTGCCTTTCAGGTGGTCGCCGAGGCGGGCACCGTCGCCGAGGGGCTGGCTGCCGCAGAGGAGCACCGGCCTGATGTGGTGGTCACGGACGTGCGCCTCCCCGACGGCTCGGGTCTGGACGTCGTCCGCCGACTTCGCGCGCAACGGCAGGATCTCGCGCTCGTGGTCCTCACGATGTACGCGGGGGACGAGCAGATCTTCGCCGCCATGGACGCCGGCGCCTCCGCGTTCGTCGGGAAGGACGCGCCCAGCGCGGAGGTGATCGCCGCCGCCCGCCAGGCCGCGGTCGCCCCGCTGAGCTTCACCTGCGCCGGCCTGGCCGAGGCCATGGTGCGCCGGATGTCCTCGCCCGGACCACGACTCTCCGATCGGGAGCGGCAGGTCCTCGAGCTGCTGTCCGAGGGCCTGGGCATCGGGGCGATGGCGCGGCGACTCTTCGTCAGCGAGTCCACGGCGAAGGCGCACCTGGCGAAGATCTACGACAAGCTGGGCGCCACGAACCGCGTCCAGGCATTGATGGCCGCGATCCGGCTCGGCCTGCTCGAGGAGTCGTCGCCCCCCGAGTAGTCAGTTCGGACTACCCGGAGTGGCCCGCATCGACCACCGAGGTTCGACCGGTAGAAGAATGTCCGTTTCGACCGATTGGTCGATGATTGTCCGTGAGGGCACCGAGCCTTCTCGTGGATGCCGGCGGCACGTCGGATCCCATCACGCCGCACTGGTCGGCTCAGGTTGAGGGACCTGGGCCACCGTTCCTGGGGAGGGACCATCTCATGCTGAACTTCTTCCGCACCATCCTGTCGCGTCGCACCGACGACGGCGCCTCTGCCGTCGAGTACGGCCTGCTCGTCGCGGGCATCGCCGCGCTCATCGTTGTCGTCGTCTTCGCGCTCGGCGGCTTCGTCAAGGGTGCGTTCTCATCCACGTGCACCGCTATGAGCGGAAACGTCTCCTCGGCGACGCCGAGCACCGCCTGCTGAATCTGAAGCGCCGGCGCGGGTCCTCGTCCTTACAACGCGGGCCCGCGCCGTTCGCTTGAGCGGTCCCCCGATCCGTAGTTCTGACGGCCGCTGACGTCAGCGGAGGCTCAGCTTCGGCGATCCCGATCCGCTGCAACGCCGTCGGGTGCGTTCCCCACCAGAGCTGGCTCCACGCCGGCGGGGTCGGGTCAGCCAGCGACGTCACGGCAAGCCGCCGCTGCAGCGCGATGAAGGCTGCGGGGTCGTGGGTCGCCTGAAGCGACGCCCGGTCCGCCCGCGCCTCGATCGCGCGGCTGATCGTGTTCTCCACCGGACTCGCCAGGAACGACCCGATCACCACGAGGGCGAGCACCGGAGCGACGACCCGAGGGTCGTCGGCTCCGGTGACGTGGCACCACCGTCTGAGCCGCTCCGACGACAGCACGAGGCCGAGCAGGCCGACTCCGGCCGCTCCACCTGCCGCGCCGAGGACCGTCCCGATGAGGACGTCCCGATGGGCTGCGTGGCCGAGCTCGTGGGCCACCACCGCAAGAACCTCGCGGCGGGGCGTGGTCTTCAGCAGCGTGTCGTAGAGCACCACCCGCCGCGTGCTGCCGAAGCCGGACACGTAGGCGTTCAGCGTCGTCGTACGCCGGGAGGCGTCGGCGACCAGCACGTCTGAGATGTGCACGCCTTCGACGTCCGCCAGATGCAGGATCTGCGACCGCAGCGTGCCCGCCGGCAGGGGCCGGAAGTCGTTGAACAACGGCTCGACCACCACCGGCCAGAGGAACGACCCGAGCACCGCCAAGCCCGCCGCCAGCAGCGCCCCCCACAACGGCCATCTCCGCGCACTCCGCCGCGCCAGCGCCACCAGCACGAGCAGCGCGAGCGCCGTGGTGATCCACGAGATCAGGAACGAGACGCCGACGTCGCGCAGCCAGCCCCCCGCGCCCTGGGTGCTCAGCCCCGCAACGACCGCGTTGTGATGCATCCGCCAGCCGAAGGGCAGCGCGACCAGCTGCCCGAGTCCCAGCAACAGGCCCGATCCGACGACGACCCGCACCCACCACCAGACTCGAGGCCTCCCGACCAGCCGAGCGCCGTACGGGCTGAGACCGAGCCCCACGGCGACCAGGCAGGAAAGCCCGTAGGCGGCCCAGGACAGGTGTCGCTGCGCTGAGGAGTACGCCTCGGCGTGCCGGATCTGGGCCGCGGTGAACACGTCGCTGGCCGGGACCTTGACCAGGTGCCCTCCGGGCACCCACGACCACGGCACGAGAAGGAAGGCCAAGACGGCGAACACCACTCCCCCGACCACGACGACCGCACCCGCGACGCGACGGTCGGGGGTTGCGCCGGGAGACACGTGCTCAGCCTGCCAGCCGCGCCAACTGCGTGCGCCAACCCCGCATGAACTCCCGCTGGCTGACGCCCACCACTCGAGAGAAGGCCTCGTCGAGCGGCGTACCGGCTCGGACCGTGTCGTAGAAGCGCACCAGGGTGGTCTCGCCGTACTGACCGGCGAGGTAGCGGCAGGCGAGCCATGCCTCCTCGTAGGTCGCGCCGAGGCCCGTCGCGCTGGGTTGCAGGTCGGCTGCGGAGGGGAGGTGGGTCGGCAGGCCATGGCGCCGGATCCGGGCGAGGACCTGCGCTGCCGCGACCTGGACGGGCACGTCCGCATGATCGAGGGCGACGTAGTCGGCGAACCCCTCGAGCAGCCACGTCGGCATGTCGGAGAACGGCCCGCGGGTGGCGACATGGGTCGCTTCGTGGCTGATCACGACCTGCGCGCCCCGTCGCTTCAGGTCGTCGAACACCGTCCTGTTGACGAAGACATGGACCGGCGATCCCCGCTGCAGGCTGCCGTCGACGGTCGTGGTGACCGCCGCGATGTCCGCGTAGGTGCCTGGATCCGCGTCGAGCACCGACTCGAGCTCCGCCTCTGTCCGTGGCACGTCGAGGACGAGCGTCCCGTGCCAGTCGGGGAGCACCGCATGGACGTCGGAGAGGGCGCGGCGCCCGAGCGCCAGGTACGTCGCCGCCGGAGCGGCCGGTCCGGCCGCCACCACCACGACCCGGGCGGTGCGCCGGATCGCGGCGGCGCCGCGCATCCACAGGGGGCTGCGCTCGCCGTAGCCCCCGATGCTCACCACCGACGCCCTGCCGGAGCGCGGGGCGAAGACGAAACCGGTGGTCATCTGCGTCGCACCGGTGTCGAATGGAAGCCGGTAGCGGACCTGCACCGACGCCGCCCATGCGCGAGCGCCGAACCGCCTCTGGTCGGCGGGCGTCAGCGCACCGAGGTTGGCGTCGACGTACTGGAGGGCCAGCCCGCGCACGCCGAGGCGTCGCGCGTTGTCCACCGCCGCCCGGACCGTCGGGGACGCCGACGCGACGTCACCGTTCCGGACGCCCTGGATCAGGGCATCGAGGGCGTGTTGTGCCGCGACGGAGCGCGCTGCGGCGCCGTTGCCGGTGCTCGTGGGCGGGGCGATCGCAACGTCACCGCTGCAGCCGGAGGCTGCCAGCGCGGTGAGCACGCAGAGCGCCCCTGCGACGATGCGCCGGCGACACCGCGAGGAGTCGAGGCGCCGGTGGGACTCAGTTGAACCGGGTGGCACCGACGTACGGCATCGAGTGGAGGCTGGTCACCTTGACGCCGACCGACGGGTTCTCGGCGTTGACGATCATCCCGTTGCCGATGTACATGCCGACGTGGCTGATCGGGCTGTAGTAGAAGACCAGGTCGCCCGGCTGAAGGTCGCTCTCGGCGACGTGCGTGCCCATGTTGTACTGCGCGGCCGCGTTGTGCGGCAGGCCGATGCCGGCCGCTCCCCAGGCGCGCATGGTGAGGCCCGAGCAGTCGAACGCGCTGGGGCCGGCAGCGCCATAGACGTAGGCCTTGCCGACCTGAGCCATCGCGTACTGGACGGCCGCGGCCGCGCTGCCCGAGGCGGCCACCGTGGTCGGCACCGGGGTGGACTGTCCCGCGAGGTACTGCGCCCGCTCCTTGGCCTTCATGGCAGCGAGCTGCTTCTTGGCAGCCGCCGCCTTCGCGTCGATCTGCGCCTTGTCACGTGCCATCCGCCGCTGCACCCCGGCGAGCGCACCGGCCTCCTGCTGGACGGCCGCGGCCCGCTGCTGGAGGCGCGCCAACTCGATCGAGTACGACTGCACGACGTCACCGCGCTGGCTGTTGTAGGCGGAGACGGCGCTGATGTTGTCCAGGAAGTCGCTGGGGTTCTCGGAGAGAACCAGTTGGGAGGCGGTGGAGATCGACTGCCCCTGGTACTGGTCCACCACGAGGGAGGCCACCTGGCCCCGGAGCCCGTCGACCACGCGCTGCTCACGTCCGAGGTCGGCACGCAGTGCCTTGAGGACCGTCTGGGAGTGCTGGAACTGGTCGTGCGCCGCGTTGTAGCGCTCCGAGGCCTGTTCGGCTTGGCGGAAGAGAGCATCCACCCGGCTCTGGGCAGAGGCCACATCCGGTTTGGCGGTCGCCTGCGGCGCGGCGCTCAGCAGCGTGGCTCCGAGCGAGGTGGCGAAAACAGCAGCAACGATGGTGCGCGCGTGGGCACGCTTCCGGCCGTCGAACAAGAGCGGACGGTCTCCTCTTTGTCTCAACGCCTACCAGGTGAGCTGACGGATTCGGACCCAAAGACGCCCTACCAGCACCCACGGGACACGCCCGTGCGCGCCGGATTCACCCCAAGTACGTGGTTCCCCGGCTCCGGTCGCGCCGCCCTCCCCCGAGGGAGCGTCTCCGGATTCAGCGCGGCTGCCGGGTGGACCGGTGGACCACTGGTCCGGCAACCAAGGGCCTCAGGTTAGTCCCGCGACGGAGCAGTCGCAAAGCCCGTCCACCGTGTCGGCGGCGCTTCAAACGTGGCAGTCGCCACAGCCGCCCCGCTGTCACCGCCAGTCACGTCCCCACGCCTCACGCCGATTCCACCGCCGTGCCGTCCAGCGGCGTCACCATCCGCAGTGGCGGCACCAGGCCGCCTCCGGCAAGGGCCTCGAGAGCTCGGCGCTCGTCGTCATCGAAGCCGCGCGCCGGCGGCGGGCCCAGCAGCACGGTGACGACACAGTCATGGCAGGCGAGGTCGCGCACCAGGCAGGTGTCGCAATCGATGTGCACGGACACGATGTCCTCCTGAAGGTTCGGACCGGGGGAAGTCGGTCGCTTGAGACCCTCGCACCGAGCACCGACATCGTCTGTTCCGCTCCCCTTGCGCCCTGTCGAACATCGTCGTTGTCGGTGCGTCGCCCTACGGTCCTGGCCATGGTCTCCGGTGGCTCCACTCTCCCCGCTGCGCGACATGGCAGCGTGCAGATGAGCTTCGACGAGCTCGGGCGGCCCCTGCGCGACCTCACGTTCTGCGTGGTCGACCTGGAGACCACCGGCGGCTCGGCGGCCGGCGGCTCGATGATCACCGAGGTCGGCGCGGTCAAGGTGCGCGGCGGCGAGGTGCTGGGTGAGTTCCAGACGCTGGTCAATCCGAGGATGACCATTCCGCCGTTCATCGCCGTGCTCACCGGCATCAGCAACGAGATGGTGGCTGCGGCACCTCCCATCGAGTCGGTGTTGCCGGCCTTCCTGGAGTTTGCGCGGGGCTGCGTGCTCGTCGCCCACAACGCGCCCTTCGACATCGGCTTCCTGCGCTACTTCTGCGAACAGCAGGGCCGGCCATGGCCCGCGACCGAGGTGGTCGACACGGCTCGGCTCGCGCGTCGGGTGGTCACGCGCGACGACGCGCCGAACTGCAAGCTGGCCTCCCTCGCGGTCGCCTTCGGGTCGGCCACGACGCCGAACCACCGAGCGCTCGCCGACGCGCGGGCCACCGTGGATGTGCTTCATGGACTGCTCGAGAGGCTCGGCGGTCTCGGGGTCCACACCCTCGAGGAGTTGCAGACGTTCACCTCACGGGTGAGCAGCGCGCAGCGCCGCAAGCGCCACCTGGCCGATCACCTTCCCCACGCCCCCGGGGTCTACCTCTTCCGTGACGACGCCCAACGGGTGCTCTACGTCGGCACGTCCCGCGATCTCCGCACCCGCGTGCGCTCCTACTTCACGGCGTCGGAGACCCGGTCCCGGATGGGCGAGATGGTGGCTGCCGCCAGTTCGGTCACCGGCGTCGAATGCGCGACGACGCTGGAGGCGCAGGTGCGCGAGATCCGCCTGATCGCCGAGCACCGACCGCCCTACAACCGGCGGAGCCGGCGCCAGGACAAGGTGCACTGGATCAAGGTCACCCGCGAGCCCTGGCCACGGCTCTCCCTCGTGCGTCGCGTCCTCGACGACGACGCCGACTACTTCGGTCCGTTCTCCGCGAAACGCACCGCCGAGAAGTGCCTGGCCACGCTGCATGACGTCTTCCCCGTCCGCCAATGCAGCGACCGCCTGCCCCGGCGCCCCCGAGGGACCCCCTGCGTGCTCGCCGAGATGTCGCGCTGTCTCGCACCCTGCACGGGAGACCTACCGGCCGACCGCTACGCCGACCTGGTGCGCCGCGTCCGGGACGCCCTGCTCCACGACGCCGATGAGGTGGTGGACACCCTCGAGGAGCGGATGCGACTGCTCGCTCGCGACGAGCGTTTCGAGGACGCAGCACTGCACCGCGACCGACTGGCCGCGTTCGTGCGGGCGGCGTCACGGCGGCAGCGACTCGGCGCTCTCACCGGCTGCCCCGAGATCGTCGCCGCTCGGCGCGAGGAGGACCGAGCCACCGGACGACCGGTGTGGAACGTGCACGTCGTGCGATACGGCCGTCTGGCCGCCTCGGGCATCATCCCTCGCGACGCTCACGCCGGGCGATGGGTCCAGCAGCTGCGGGCCTCGGCCGAGACGGTCCTTCCCGGCGCGGGACCGACCCCGGCCGCGTCTGCCGAGGAGAGCGAGCTCGTCTTGCGCTGGCTCGAGCAGCCGGGCGTTCGGCTGGTGGAGGTGGTCGGTGAGTGGTCGTGCCCCGTGCGCGGCGCAGGACGGCACCTCGCCACGCACGATGCCATCGAGGAGTCCCGCAAGGCGCTCGTCCCCTTCGACGAGCGCCGCCTCGCCGGCACCGTGCATCGCCCGGCGCGCTGAGCGGAAACGGGCCGAGCTCTCACTAGGCTGCCGCTCATGATCACCGCCATCGTGTTCGTGAAGGCCGACGTCGCCCGCATCCCCGAGGTCGCGGAGACCATCGCGGGTCTCGAGGGCGTGAGCGAGGTCTACTCGGTCACCGGCCAGATCGACCTGATCGCGCTGGTTCGGGTGCGCAGCCACGAGGACGTCGCGGCGGTGGTCGCCGACCGCCTCAACAAGGTCCCGGGCGTCGAGGCGACGGAGACCCACATCGCCTTCCGCACCTACTCCCGTCACGACCTGGAGTCGGCGTTCTCGCTGGGCTTGGACTGATCGCATAGCCCGATCGGGCTATGCCTCTCTAGTCCAAGCAGGGCCATCCCTCGACCGAACGTCTGGACCTTCCTGAAAACGTCACCCCTCCTGTCCGATTCGGACATATTTGTCCTGAGCGAGTCGGGGAGGGCACGCGATGAGGGACGTCTGGGTCGTCGTACCTGTGTACAACGAGGAAGAGTGCGTGGGCGACGTCGTCCGCTCGCTTCGAAGCCGCTTCGACAACGTCCTCTGCGTCGACGACGGCAGCACGGACCGCTCGGCCGCAGAGGCGACTGCGGCAGGGGCACGGGTGCTCTCGCACGCCATCAACCTCGGTCAGGGCGCAGCGCTGCAGACCGGCTTCGACTACATCCGGCGCTACACCGACGCAGAGTTCTGCGTCACCTTCGACGCCGACGGACAGCACGTTCCTGAAGACGCGCAACGAATGGTCGACGAGCTCCGCGAGTCCGGAGCCGACATCGCGCTGGCCTCCAGATTCTCAGGTGCGACGAGTGGCATGCCTCGACGTCGAGCGTGGATCCTCCGGGCCGGTACCTGGTTCACCCGGGTGACTGCCCGACTTGAAGTGACCGATACACACAACGGGCTGCGGGTTCTACGGCGTACGGCCATCGAACGGATTCGCCTTCATCTGAACGGCATGGCGTACGCGAGCGAGCTGCTCGGGGCGATCGTTCCCCACGGCTTGTCTTACATCGAGGTACCGACGACGGTGCTCTACACCGAGTACTCGCGAAGCAAAGGCCAGCGCAACATCAACGCGGTCAATATCCTGTTCGACCTTGCCGCCGAGCGACTTGGACCCGCACGATGATCATCCAGGTCGTCCTCGTTGCCGGCATTCTAGCTGTCGGGACCGTTTTCGTACGAGACCCGGCCTCCGGGTCACGTACCGCGGTACGCCGTCTGCTCGGGCTCGGAGCGGTGCCCGTTGCCGTCCTGGCAGTCCTTTTCCCGAACGCGACGAACTGGCTCGCGCGTCAAGTCGGCGTCACACGAGGCGCTGACCTCCTTCTGTACGTCTCTGTGCTCGCGTTCGTCTTTAGTATCGTGGCCGTTCACCAGCGTATCCGGGCTCTCGAAAGCCGGATGGTGGCCCTCACCAGAGAACTGGCTCTCCTTACTGGCCGAGGCGCTCCCGAAGACGCGCTTCGGTGATCGCACAACCTCGGATCGCCAGGCGGATGGTCCTGATGGTCGGCGTCGGGCTGCTTGTACTGGTGGGGAGCTGGATCCTCGCCCTTCGGCCCTTCGCCGGTAGCGATGAGTTCGCTCAGGCCTACCGCGCTGCATCCGTGGCGCGCGGGGAATGGATCGCTGCTCCCGCGGCCGCTGCGCACGGTAGCGGCGCTTGGGTGACTGTTCCCGACGACATCGTGCGCGCTGCCGGGGCGGAGTGTGAGGCGCTGCCCTACACCGAGCCGGCGGAGTGCGTCGGCATCCAAGAGGGCAGTAGCACGACCCGGGTCGCAAGCACCGCCGGCCGGTACAACCCCCTCTTCTACGCGCTGGTGGGCTACCCCTCTCTCCCCTTCCATGGGCCATGGGCGCTCCTCGCCATGCGAACGACCAACGCTCTCGCCTGCTGCCTCATGCTTGCTCTCGCCCTTGGCGTGGCGGCGCGGCATGCGAAGAGTCGGTGGTTTCCGGCGGGCGTTCTGTTGGCCTGTACTCCGGTGCTGGTCTACAGCTGTGCAGTGGTCGCACCCAACGCTCTCGAGATGGCGGCGGCGCTCGTGTTGTGGTGCTCGCTACTGGGGCTCAGCGGATCCGTCGAGGAGGGTCTCGATCGATCCACCGCCGCTGCAGCCCTGCTCTCTGCATTGGTGCTCGTGACCCTCAGATCGCTTGGGCCGCTCTGGCTGGTGCTCATCGCCTCCATCGTGCTCGCTGCGACGCCCGGCCGGCGCGCGCTGGTCGCCGCGCTTGCCTCGACTCGGTTAGTACGCGTCGGTATCGCACCCCTCGTCCTCGCGGGGCTCGCCAGCGGTGCGTGGATCATCGCGATGCGGTCCGCCGTGTTGTCGGCGGGATCCGGAGGAACCTTCACGTGGGCCGAAAAGTTGCAGGCTGTCGTCAGAAATGAACCCCTTTGGCTGTTTCAAAGCATCGCGGCCTTCCCTTATCGCGATCAGCCAGCCCTTCCGATCGTCTACGCCTGCTACCTCGTGCTCGGGGTGGGGCTCACCGCTGTGTTCCTTTGGTGCTGCCGGGCGAACAGTTCTGCCATGTGCGCCTGGGTGATCACGTTGGCCGCGACGGTGGTCGTTCCGGCGTTCGCAACGTTCGCAACGGTTGACCGATTCGGCGTCGCTTGGCAGGGCCGCTACGGGCTCCCGCTCGGCGTAGGCGCGATAGTTCTCATGGCTTGGGCGGTCGACAAGTCGGGCGTGACGCTGAGTGGACGTCTCGGCTTGCCGGCCGCAGCCCTCTTCCTCGTCGCGCAGGTGGCGAGTGTCGCCCACACGGCCCGCGCCCAGATGGCCGGGGACCCGACTCACGGCGCCTCACACTCGCTCGACCCGGGAGTGACCTGGATCACCGTCGCGGCAACATCATCCCTACTTCTCGTCATCGTCGGAGTCGCGCTGCTCGGACCCCCGAGGGCGAAACCGGTCGCCCCGCGAAGCCGTTGGCGAAGCAGGATCCAGTTATCAACGGACTCGACGCGACGGTGCACGGTTAACGGAGGCGCTCAGCGCGTCGCAGCGACCCAAGCGCCGAGCTTGGTCGCGGCAGCCCCCGAGTCGATCGATTGCTCCCCACGTTCGATCCCCGCACCCAGCCGCTCCGGCAGGGAGCCCTCCGACGGCTCGTAGACGGCCAGCGCCGCGCCGGCGTTGAGCAGCACGGCGTCGCGCACGGGGCCGCGCTCGCCGGCGAGCACGCGCCGCACCACCTCCGCGTTGTACGTCGGGTCTCCCCCGCGCAGGTCCTCCGGCGTACTGGGGGCGATGCCGAGGTCGGCGGGGTCGACGACGTGCTGGGTGACCGCACCGTCGCGGACCTCCCACAGCGTCGAAGTCGTCGTCGTGGTGAGCTCATCGAGACCGTCGTCGCCGCGGAAGACGAACGCATCGACGCCGCGCCGCGCGAAGACCCCGGCCATCAGGGGCGCCATCCGGGGGTCGGCGCAGCCGATCGCCTGCGCCTGGGGCCGTGCCGGGTTGGCCAGGGGGCCGAGCACGTTGAAGGTGGTCGCGACCCCCAGCTCGCTGCGCGCGACGGCGGCGTGCCGCAGGGCGGGGTGGAAGGCGGCCGCGAAGCAGAAGGTGATGCCGACCTCCTCGGCGAGCCGCGCCACGTCCGCGGGAGGCAGGTCGAGGCGCACCCCGAGCCGCTCCAGCACGTCCGCGGTGCCGGCCTTGGACGACGCCGAGCGGTTGCCGTGCTTGACCACGGTCGCCCCGGCCCCGGCCGCGACGATGGCGGCCATCGTGGAGATGTTCACCGAGAACGAGCGGTCCCCGCCGGTCCCGACCACGTCGAGCGCCTTCCCGGTGAAGGGCAGCGGCGTGGCGCGCTCGTACATGGCCGCCACGAGCCCCTCGAGCTCCTCGACGGTCTCGCCCTTGGCCCGCAGGGCGACGGCGAAGCCGGCGATCTGCACGGCCGTCGCGTCGCCGGCGAGGATCTCCCCCATCGCCCAGGCGCTCTGCTCCGAGGTCAGGTCGCGGCCGGCGATCAGGCCGGTGAGCAGGTCGGGCCAGGCGTGTGCCACCGGCACGTCAGCGGGTGGCCGGGACGCGTGGCCGCAGCAGCGCGGTGACCGTCTCGGCGAGCTCGATCGGGTCGATCGGATGCGCGACGGCGGCGTCCGCGCGGGACCAGGTCGCGAGCCAGTTGTCCTGCACGCGGCCGGTCAGCACCAGCAGCGGCGGGCAGTGGTAGATCTCGTCCTTGAGCTGGCGCGCCACGCCCATGCCGCCCGCGGGCGTCGCCTCGCCGTCGAGGATCGCCAGGTCCAGGGTGCGGCCCTTGACGTGCGCGTCCATGTGCTGGATGACGACCGGCTCCGTCGCGACCTCGACGTACTCGATCTCCGGGAGGTCCGGATGCGGGCGCCGCCCCAGAGCGAGCAGCACCTGCTGTCGCACGTCGGCGTCGTCGCTGTAGACCAGGACGCGCAGGGGCCCGGAAGCGGAGGAGGACGGCGTCGTGGCACTCACGGCGGCGATGCTACTCACCGGGGGCCGGGTGACGTCGGCAACACCACTGACGAAACACCAGCCCCGGGGGTGGCGATCCTCGGGGGCCCAGACATAATGACGGCGTGGCGACTGCATCGGCTATCCCCGCGTCCCGCCTGCACGGGCATCACGACCGCCCCAGCATGGTGAGCGTCGGAACCATCATCTGGCTCTCCAGCGAGCTCATGTTCTTCGCGGCGCTGTTCGCCGCCTACTTCACGATCCGCTCGGTGAGCCCCCAGCTGTGGGCGCAGTCGACCGCGCACCTCGAGGTGCCGTTCGCCGCGGTGAACACCACGATCCTGGTGCTCTCCTCGCTCACCTGCCAGCTCGGCGTGTTCGCCGCGGAGCGCGGCCAGGTGGGCCGCAGCGGCAGCGTGTTCAACGTCAAGAGCTGGGGCCTGCGCGAGTGGTTCGTGCTCACCTACCTGATGGGCGCGGTCTTCGTCGCCGGCCAGGGCGTGGAGTACACCAAGCTCATCCACGAGGGCATCACGATCCCCTCCTCGGCCTACGGCACGATGTTCTACCTCACCACCGGCTTCCACGCCCTGCACGTGAGCGGTGGCCTGGTCGCCTTCCTGTTCGTGCTCGGCCGCACCTTCCTGGCCCGCCGCTTCACCCACGAGCAGGCGGTGACCGCGATCGTCGTGTCCTACTACTGGCACTTCGTCGACGTCGTGTGGATCGGGCTGTTCGCCACGATCTACCTCCTGCAGTGATCCGCTCGCTTTCGTAGCCCGTCCCGTAGCACCGACTTGACGAAGGACACCGTGGTGCGTCTCCCCCGAATGCTCACCCAGCGGCTCTCCGCCGGACTGTCGACCAGGCGTCGCAGCCGGTTCGCGGGGCCCGCCGTACTCCTCATCGCGCTGCTCCTCACCGGCGGCACCTACGCGATGTTCGCGCCGGCCAACGCCGACCCGCAGGGCAGCCACGCCGACGACGTCGCCAAGGGCCGCACGCTCTTCGCGGTCGGCTGCGCCTCCTGCCACGGCAAGAACGCCGAGGGCATCCTCACCAAGCGCGGCAACAACTACGGCCCCTCGCTCATCGGCGTCGGCGCCGCGGCGGTCGACTTCCAGGTCGGCACCGGCCGCATGCCGATGGC
Source organism: Marmoricola sp. (assembly GCA_051961835.1). Taxonomy (GTDB): domain Bacteria; phylum Actinomycetota; class Actinomycetes; order Propionibacteriales; family Nocardioidaceae; genus Marmoricola. The sequence continues at coordinate 24,823 of JBQCCW010000212.1, forward strand.
GCAGCCCGGCGCCCAGGCCAAGCGCAAGCCGCCGGTCTACAACCAGACCGAGATCCGCCAGCTCGGCGCGTTCGTCGCTTCGCTCGGCCCGGGCCCGTCGGTGCCGTCGGCCAGCGAGGTGGACATCAGCGGCATGAGCGCCGCCGACATCGCCCGCGGCGGCGAGTTCTTCCGCACCAACTGCACTGCCTGCCACAACTTCGCCGGGCACGGCGGCGCGATGCCGCAGGGCAAGTACGCCCCGAAGATCTACACCGACACCCCGCGCCAGATCTTCGAGGCGATGCTCACCGGGCCCCAGCAGATGCCGGTGTTCTCCAACGAGGTGCTCACCCCCAAGGACAAGGCGCAGATCATCGCCTACGTCAAGCAGCTCAACGCCAAGCCCGGGTACGGCGGCTTCGGCCTCGGCGGGATCGGGCCGGTGGCCGAGGGCATGTTCGCCTGGCTCGCCGGCATCGGCGGGCTCGTCCTCGCCGCCATCTGGATCGCGGCGCACACCGCCCGTAGCAAGAAGAAGGTGGAGGCATGACCGTCGAGGGCCCGCACAGCTCCCCCACGGGCGAGATCGCGACCGTCCCCGCTGACCCGATCCCGGACCCCGGGCTTCCCGCCCACGAGCCCCGGCCGACCGACGTCGACCCGCGGATGGCGAGGCGCGCGGAGCGGCAGGTGGCGGGACTGTTCGGCCTGTCGGTCGTCTTCACACTGCTCTTCTGCGTCTCGTACTTCGTCTTCGACATCGGCAACAACCCGACGATCTTCCTCGGGCTGGGCGCCTCGAACCTCTTCCTCGGTCTGTGCCTGGGCCTCGCCCTGCTCTGCATCGGGATCGGCACGATCCACTGGGCCCGCAAGCTCATGGGCGACCACGAGATCGTCGAGATGCGCCACCCCGCCGCCTCCTCGGAGGAGGACCGGACCACCGCGCTCGCCGGCTTCAACACCGGCGTCGACGAGTCCGGCATCGGCCGTCGGCCGCTGATCCGCAACTCGCTCCTCGTCGCGGTCGGCGCCCTGGGCCTGCCCGCGATCGTGGCGCTGCGCGACCTCGGTCCGCTGCCGGGCGACAAGCTCTACCACACCGTCTGGAAGCGCGGCATGCGCGTCGTGCAGGACGTGGGCTTCAACCCGATCCGGCCCGCCGACATGGTCGTCGGCCAGCTCGTCAACGCCGAGCCCGCGATCTTCGACCCGAGCAACACCGGCCCGGACGGCGAGCCGCTGGTCCACGGCACGGAGCTGCTGCAGGAGACGGCCAAGGCGGCCGTCATCCTCGTGCGGATGGACCCCAACGACATCACGCCCGCCAAGGGGCGCGAGAACTGGGGCGTCGAGGGCATCTTGTGCTACTCGAAGATCTGCACCCACGTGGGCTGCCCGATCTCGTTGTGGGAGCAGCAGACGCACCACCTGCTGTGCCCGTGCCACCAGTCCACCTTCGACCTCGGCGACAACGGAAAGGTCGTCTTCGGACCGGCTGCCCGGCCGCTGCCTCAGCTGCCGATCATGCTTGATTCCGAGGGCTACATTGTGGCGCAGAGCGACTTTACCGAACCGGTCGGCCCGAGCTTCTGGGAACGTGGGTGAGCTGAATGAGCACGACTTCTGACGTCGCTTCGGCGCGGACGGCGAACAAGCCGTCCTCGCGTCTCGGTGGGGCAGCGACCTGGGTGGATGACCGCGTCGGCATCGCCGCGCTCGCCAAGAAGAACATCCGTAAGGTCTTCCCCGACCACTGGTCGTTCATGCTCGGCGAGATCGCGCTGTGGAGCTTCGTGACGCTGCTCCTCACCGGCATCTTCCTGTCGCTGTGGTTCCAGCCGAGCATGGCCGAGACGACCTACAACGGGTCCTACGGTCCGATGCGCGGCATCGCGATGTCCGAGGCGTACGCCTCGACGTTGCACATCTCCTTCGACATCCGCGCCGGACTGCTGATGCGGCAGATGCACCACTGGGCCGCGATGCTGTTCATCGCCGCGATGCTCGTGCACATGATGCGGGTGTTCGTCACCGGCGCCTTCCGCAAGCCCCGCGAGATCAACTGGCTCATCGGCGGCACGCTGCTGCTCCTCGGCATCATCGAGGGCTTCGCCGGCTACTCGCTGCCTGACGACCTGCTGTCGGGCACCGGCCTGCGGATCGCCGACGGCCTCGTCAAGGCGACGCCCGTCGTGGGGTCGTACATGTCGTTCTTCATGTTCGGCGGCGAGTTCCCCGGCGACGTGATCATCTCGCGGCTCTACATCGCCCACGTGCTGCTGATCCCGGGCCTGCTGCTCGGCCTGATCGGTGCCCACATGCTGCTGCTCGTGTACCAGAAGCACACCCAGTGGCCCGGCCCCGGCCGCACCGAGAAGAACGTCGTCGGCTACCCGATGCTCCCCGTGTACGCCGCGAAGGCCGGCGGCTTCTTCTTCATCGTCTTCGGCACGGTCGCCCTCATGGGCGCGCTGATGACGATCAACCCGGTGTGGAAGTTCGGCCCCTACACGCCGAACCAGGTGACCGCCGGCTCCCAGCCCGACTGGTACATGGGCCTGGCCGAGGGTCTGCTGCGGATCATGCCCGGGTGGGAGACGCACATCTGGGGCGTCACGTTCAGCTGGAACGTCCTGATCCCGGGCCAGATCATGCCGATCGTGTTGCTCGGCGTCGTGCTCGCCTACCCCTTCATCGAGGCATGGGTGACCGGCGACAAGAAGGAGCACCACCTCCTCGACCGGCCGCGGAACGCCCCGACCCGTACGGCGTTCCTCGCCGCGATGGTGAGCCTCTACGGCCTGCTGTGGGCCGAGGGCGGCAACGACATCCTCGCCACGCAGTTCAACCTGAACCTCAACGACATCACCTACTTCATGCGGGTGGCTGTCTTCGTGGTGCCGGTGATCGTGTTCATCATCGCCAAGCGCTGGTGCATCTCCTTGCAGCGGCACGACAACGAGATGCTGCTGCACGGCTACGAGTCCGGCGTGATCATGCGCTCGCCCGAGGGTGGCTACAGCGAGAAGCACCTCCCACTCCCCCTCGACAAGGCGTACACGCTCACGGCCCGCACGCGCGACGAGGTGTACGACGCCGACCTGGAGCCCGACGCCAACGGTGTCGCCGCTCCCCAGGCGAAGCTCCGGGAGCTGCGCTCGCGCCTCTCCCACGCGATGTACGCCAACGCCGTGCAGAAGCCGACGGCGGCCGAGCTCGAGGCGGCGCACCACCACGCCGACGAGGAGGCAGCGGCGCAGGCCGCCCTCGTCGGTCACGCCGCCGACGGCCACCAGTACGACGGGATGTCCTCCGATGTCCGCGGCGACGACGACCTGACGCACAAGCACTGAGGTCCCTGTCGCCGGGAGACTTTCCCAGGTTAAGAGCCCAAACGCCCTCTTCCCACACCAGAGCCGGTGTGGGAGGAGGGCGTTTGGCATGTTCAGCGCCTCGGACCTCCGGCGAGCGTGGAGCGGCACAGCCTCAGCACGACCGACCCGGTCCACAGGCTGACCGAACCGGAGCTCTCCACAGTCGCAGCGGTCGATGCCGCGCCCCGTGGCGGGCACCACCATGCTCCGAGAGATGAACGACGACCCGCTGCGGATCATCGCCGCCCAGCACGGTGTCTTCCTCTATCGAGAGGCACTCGAGGCCGGCTACTCGAAGTCGACGATCACCCGGATGCACCGTTCGGGCACGTGGCATCGGGTCCGGCACGGTGCGTACTGCTTCGGCGACGAGTGGGCGGCCTTGGGCGCGGTCGGCCGACACCTGGTGTTGGCTCGGGCGGTACGCCGGACCACGCCCGGCGTCATCGCGTTCAGCCACACCACAGCGCTGTTGCTGCACGGGGTCGACGTGTGGGGCGCCGCCCTGGGCCGGGTCCACGTCACCCGGGTAGACGACGGGGCTCATCGCAGCGAGCGCGACGTCGTGCACCTTG
>JBQCCW010000213.1:0-2596 GCA_051961835.1 Marmoricola sp.
ATCCCCGTCGCCGACCCGGCCCACGCCGTACCCCCGCCCGAGCCCCGCACCGGCGACCTGCACTCCGCCGACATCCTGGTGCGCGCGGAGGGCAGTCTCAGCGCCGCGACGATCGCCAAGATCAAGGCGATCGAGGGCGTGACTGGGATCGAGCAGCTGTCCATCGGCGAGGTCTCGATCGAGGACAAGCTGCTCAACGTCGTCGCGGTCGACCCGGCGACGTACCGCACCTACACGCCGCTGGCCTCCGCCGACGCCACCGACGTGTGGGACCGGGTTGCCGGCGGCGAGCTCGCGGTCGACCCCGACCTCAAGAAGCACCTGCCGCCCGACGCGCAGGGCTACTGGAAGATGGGCTCGGCCGCCTCGGCGCCGCGCATCCACGTCGGCGCGTGGGCGCCGCAGATCCCCGGCCTGGTCGGCGCGGTGGTCAACACCTCCTGGGGCAAGGCGCTGGGGATGGTGCCCGGGAACGCGGTCATCCTCTCCACCTCCATCACCTCGCCCGAGCAGGTCACCAAGCCGCTCAAGCAGCTGCTCGGCTCGGCCGCGTCGGTGCAGCGCCTCGACGTGGTGGCCCAGCTCGGCCTGGACCCGAAGGCGGTGCAGTTCGCCAACGTGGTCGGCACCGTCGCCCAAGCGGTCGGGCACTACACCTACCGCGCGCTCGGCGGCGGCATGATCGCGCCCGACCCCGCGTGGGTGGCCTCCCACATCGTCACCGACACGGTGCCGATCCTGGGCCGGGTGACCTGCAACCGGACGCTGATGCCGCAGCTGAAGGCGGCCCTCGCCGAGGTCGTGCAGGAGGGGCTCGCCTCCACCATCCACAGCACCGCCGGCTGCTACTACCCGCGCTTCATCGCCGGCTCCTCCTCGCTGTCCAACCACGCCTTCGGCCTCGCGATCGACATCAACGCCCCCGAGAACGCGCGCGGCACCGCCGGCCAGATGAACCGCCAGGTGGTGGCGATCTTCCAGCGCTGGGGCTTCACCTGGGGCGGGGTCTGGCACTACACCGACCCGATGCACTTCGAGATGAACAAGATCGTCACGCCGCGCTAGCGCCACCGGACTGTCTGGGCGGTCGTCTAATCTCGGGACGTGACCACTCTCGATGACGCCCGCATGGGCATGGACACCGCGATCCGAGCCCAGGACGACCTCTTCGGCCACGTCAACGGCACCTGGCTGCGCACCTACGAGATCCCCGACGACAAGGCCAGCGCCGGCGCCTTCGTGGTGCTGGTCGACGAGGCCGAGGCGCAGGTGCGCGAGATCATCGAGGGCGCGCCGGACGGCTCCAAGATCGGCGACCTCTACGCCTCCTTCATGGACACCGCCGCGATCGACGCCGCCGGCGCGCGGCCGATCCAGCCGCTCCTGGAGGCCGTCGACGGCCTGCGCGACGTTGCCGACCTAGCGGCCTTCCTCGGCGAGTTCGAGCGGATCGGCGGCCATGGGCTCTTCGGCGGCTACGTCAACACCGACGACAAGGACTCCGACCGCTACCTGTTCAACCTGCTGCAGGGCGGGCTGGGCCTGCCGGACGAGTCCTACTACCGCGACGAGAAGTACGCCGAGATCCGGGCCAAGTACGTCGACTACCTGACCCGGCTCTTCACCCTCGGCGGCATCGAGGACGCCGCTCAGGCCGCGCAGACGGTGCTGGCCATCGACACCGAGCTGGCCCGCGGCCACTGGGAGCGCACCGAGACCCGCGACCGGCAGAAGACCTACAACCTGACCACGCTGGCGCAGCTGCGCGAGCTCGCCCCCGGCTTCGACTGGGACGCCTACATCACCAACCTGTCCGGCGCGAAGCTGTCGGTCGAGCAGGTGCTCGGGGAGACGATCGTGCGCGAGCCGTCGTTCTTCACCCACCTGAGCACGGTGCTGCGCGACACCCCGGTCGAGGAGTGGCGGTCGTGGCTGCTGCTGCATGTGCTGCGCTGGGCCGCGCCGTACCTCACCGATGACTTCGTGGCGGCCAACTTCGACTTCTACGGGCGCACCCTCAACGGCACCCCGGAGCAGCGCGAGCGGTGGAAGCGCGGCGTCTCGCTGGTGGAGGGGGCGCTGGGCGAGGCGGTCGGCAAGGAGTACGTCGCCCGGCACTTCCCGCCCGAGTCCAAGGCGATGATGGACGAGCTGGTCGCCAACCTGATCGAGGCCTACCGCCGCTCGATCACCGGGCTGGACTGGATGAGCGCCGAGACCAAGCAGCGCGCGCTGGACAAGCTGGCGAAGTTCACCCCGAAGATCGGCTACCCGGTCAAGTTCCGCGACTACTCGGCGCTGCCGATCTCGCGCGGTGACCTGCTGGGCAACGTGCAGGCGGCCTCGGTCTTCGAGACCGACCGGCAGCTGGGCAAGCTCGGCGGGCCGGTCGACCGCGACGAGTGGCACATGCTGCCGCAGACCGTCAACGCCTACTACAACCCCGGCACCAACGAGATCACCTTCCCCGCCGGCATCCTGCAGAAGCCGTTCTTCAGCCCGGAGGGCGCGGCCGCGGAGAACTACGGCGGCATCGGGGCCGTGATCGGCCACGAGATCGGTCACGGGTTCGACGACCAGGGCTCGCAGTACGACG
>JBQCCW010000214.1:0-5648 GCA_051961835.1 Marmoricola sp.
GGCACTCCTCAGCCCCGACGGGTCGCTTCAGGTGGTGAGCGGGAGCGCGACGACCGCAGTGCCGATCGATATGGCCGCCGTGACCACCTCCCAGTCCGCGGGGCTGGTGGGCGGGGTGACCGGATCTCCCGCCCAGGGCGACCTCGCGGGAGCTGTCTACGACGTCGGCGCCGGCAAGCGGCTCTGGCACAACGGCTGGCGGCCGCTGCGGTTCAGCGACGACGGGACGCTCCTCGCGGCGGTCCCCGTCGGCGCCAACGGCGACCCCTCGACGATCGCGATCCTCGACGCCCGCACGGGCAGGGTGGTCGCCCAGACACACAGCCTGGGCACGGGCCTCTTCCTCGGCCTGAGCGTCGCGTGGGACGGGCACCGGCTGCTGTTCAGCGCGGTGGGCGACCACGCGAAGCAGGCGGCCCTGCTCGCGCTGGACACCAGGGGAACGATCACCCGGCTCTCCGACGTGCTGACCGCGCCGCAGCCCGGCGGGGCGTACGTCCTCTTCGAGGCCCAGCCGTGAGCGCCGTCGCTCAGGCGAGCACGAGCTCCACCGGCATGGAGGAGTCGGCGGGGAGGTCGATCGGCGAGGGCCGCCGGCCCCGCGCCACCATCTCGGCGCCGAGCGCGGCCACCATCGCGCCGTTGTCGGTGCACAGGCCCGGCCGCGGCACCCGCACCCGGATGCCGTGCTCGGCCGCGCGCTGCTCGGTGAGCACGCGCAGCCGGGAGTTCGCCGCGACACCGCCGCCGATCAGGATGTCCTCGATGCCCTCGCTGCGCGCGGCGTCCACCGCCTTGCGGGTGAGCACGTCGCAGACCGCCTCCTGGAACGACGCCGCCACGTCCGCCACGGTGACCGGCTCCCCGGCCGCCTCGCGGGCCTCGACCCAGCGCGCGACGGCCGTCTTCAGACCGGAGAACGAGTAGTCGAAGCGGTGCCGCTCGAGGTCGCGCCGGGACGTCAGGCCCCGGGGGAAGTCGATCGTCACGCTGCCCTCGCGGGCCGCCCGATCGATGTACGGACCACCGGGGAAGGGCAGCCCCAGCAGGCGTGCCACCTTGTCGAACGCCTCACCCGCGGCGTCGTCGATGGTGGCGCCGAGCGGATCGATGTCGCCGGTGACGTCCCCGACCCGGAGCAACGAGGAGTGCCCACCGGAGACCAGCATCGCCAGGCACGGATCCGGCAGGGCGCCGTGCTCCAACTGGTCGACCGCGACGTGTGCGGCCAGATGGTTCACGCCATACAGCGGCTTGTCGAGCGCGAGGGCGAGGGACTTCGCGGCCGCGACGCCGACCAGCAGGGCCCCCGCGAGCCCGGGGCCCGCCGTCACGGCGATCGCGTCGACGTCGGCGAGCGCGATGCCGGCGGTCTCGCAGGCCCGGTCGAGGGTCGGCACCATCGCCTCGAGGTGGGCGCGGGCAGCCACTTCCGGCACCACTCCGCCGAAGCGGGCGTGCTCGTCGACCGAGCTGGCCACCGCGTCGGCGAGCAGGGTGTGGCCACGCACGATCCCGACGCCGGTCTCATCACAGGAGGTCTCGATGCCCAGGACCAGGGGTTCGTGCGCCATGCCGCCCATTGTCAGCCACACCCCTTCACGAGCGGCAGGCGCATGACCACGGCGGTCGCGCCGTCGGCGTAGTACTTCCGTCGCCGGTCGATCTCGACGAATCCGCGGCCCGCGTAGAAGGCGAGCGCGCCTCGGTTGTCCTCCCGCACCTCGAGGAGCAACCGGTCGGCGCGCGCCGCGCGGGCTGTGGCGACCACGACGTCGAGGAGCGCCGACGCGACGCCGGTACGCCGGGCAGCGGCCTCGACACCGATCCGCTGCAGCTCGGCGATGTCACCGGCCACCGACACGGCCGCGTAGCCGACGACGGGGTCGCCCGCGGCGACGTACCGGATCGTGGGGAGCGTGCGGCCCAGGCCCTGCTCGACCAACGACGGCGACCACGCGTCGACGCCCATGCAGGCGGTCTCGAGCGCGGCGATCCGGTCGAGGTCGTCCGGGCGGGCGTCACGGACCTCGATCACGACACGAGCTTCGGCGCCCGCGGCTCCATCGCGTCGGGTCGGCGCAGATAGAGCGGCTCCGGGTCGAGCAGCTCCGCCCGCTCTCCGGCGACGACGTCGCACAGCACCGCGGCGCTGGGCTGCTCGGGACCGACCGCGTGGGGGAAGGCGTCGGGGTAGAGCGCGGCGCCACGGCCCACCACCGGCAGGTCGCTCGCCACATCGACCGGCCGGGCGACCACCGGCCCCTCGACGCGCGCAGCGCCGTCGTACGACGCCAGGTAGACCTCCTTGCGACGCGCGTCCGTGGCGACCAGGAAGCGGCCCGCGCCGGCGCCGGCGTCGAGGGCCTCCGCGGCCAGCACGTCGAGGGTGCACACGCCGTACACCGGGATGCCGAGGGTGTGCGCCATCGTCCGCGCGGTCACCAGTCCCACCCGCAGGCCGGTGAAAGGACCCGGTCCGACGCCGACGGCGATCGCGGTGACGTCCCGACTCGCCGCGCCGGCGCGGGCCAGCACGTCCGCGATCCCGGGGGCCAGCATCTCGCCGTGGCGCATTGACTCGTCCGAGGCGAAGCTCGCCACCACCTGGGTGCCGTCGTGCAGGGCGACCGTGACGTGCGAGGTGGCGGTGTCGAAGGCGAGCAGCACGGACCCGAGCGTACCGAGCACAAATGCCTGGACGTGCAGGCGTCGCCTCCCTCACGCTCGCCCGCATGACCCTTCGTTGGCAGTGCGCCTGCATCGACTCGACCGCTCCCGGCACCGACGCCGACTTCTGGCAGGCCGCCCTCGGGTGGCGGCGTACCCACGAGGAGAGCGACCTCGTCGTCCTCGAGCCACCGGCCGGGAGCCCGGAGGACGGCGTCTCCCCCGACCTTCTCTTCGTGCGGGTGCCGGAAGGCAAGACGGTCAAGAACCGGCTCCACCTCGACCTGCGACCCGACGACCAGGACGCGGAAGTGGCTCGACTCGAGGGGCTCGGGGCGCGCCGTGTCGACATCGGACAGGAGTCGGTCAGCTGGGTCGTGATGGCCGACCCGGCCGGGAACGAGTTCTGCGTGCTGCGCGCGTTGCCGTCGGACTGATCGGCTCTCAGACGGGCAGCTCGGCGTGGAGCCAGCGGGGCCCGACAGCGCGGATCACGGCCGTGCGGACGTCGTCGGGAGCACGCTTGAGGCCGATCTCGATCCGGCTGCCTGCGAGACCCTCCGCCAGGCCGGTCCCCCACTCCACGACGGTCACGGCCTGGTCGAGGTCGGTGTCGAGGTCGAGGTCGTCGAGCTCGGCCGTGCCACCGAGCCGATAGGCGTCCACGTGCACGAGCACCGGACCGCCGACGAGCGAGGGATGCACCCGGGCGATCACGAAGGTCGGCGACGTGACCGGTCCGCGCACCCCCAGGCCGGCACCGAGCCCCTGGGTGAACGTCGTCTTGCCGGCGCCGAGGTCACCGGTGAGCACGACGAGGTCGCCGGCGCGCAGCACCGAGCCAAGCCGCTCGCCGAGCCCACGCGTGTCCTCGGACTCGGGCAGCCGGACGGTGCGGGGCAGCAGCCGCGCCATCCGCAGGCGCGGGCCGTCCCGGTCGACCTCGGCGTAGTCGTTGCGCGCCCAGAACGCCACCGTGCTCGGCAGCTCGGCCCGCGCCTCCAGATCGAGACCGGCGAAGCCCTCCTCCGCGGCGAGCGCGGCCGCAGCCTCGGCAAGGCGGTGGGCGACCCCGTGGTGGCGGTAGGACTCCAGCACGCCGACCCGGCGCAGCCCGAGCAGCCTTCCGTGCGGCTCGACGAGCAGGCTCCCGACCGGGCGGCCCTCCATCTCCGCGACGAGACCGCCGTGGTCGCGCAGAGCCGCGGCGATGCTCCCCTGGGTCTCCTCGAGCGCCGTCGAGGGCGGGTCGAGGGTCGGCCTCCCCGCGAAGGTGGTGTGCACGAGGTCGAGGACCACGGCGGCGTCGGCCTCCGTCGCCCGGCGTACGACGATGGCGCTGCTCATTCCACCCACACCCGCTGCTCCCGCCCACCCATCCGGGTGACGATCTCGTAGTTGATGGTGTCGCACCACGCCGCCCAGTCGTCCGCGGTCGGCTCGCCGCCGTCGCCCGGACCGAACAGCACCACCGGGTCCCCGGCCTGCGCCTCGGGGGCCCCGACGACGAACTGGTCCATGCAGATCGTGCCGAGCACCGGCGCCCGGCGACCTCGCAGCTGGACCTCGGCGCGCGAGCTCGCGTGCCGAGGCACGCCGTCGCCGTAGCCGAGCGGGACCAGCCCGACCCGCATCGGCTCGGGAGCCACGAAGCGGTGCCCGTAGGACACCCCGGCGCCGGCGGCGAGGTCCTTGCCGAGCACCAGCGCGCCGCGCACGGTCATCGCCCGGCGCAGTCCGAGCTGCTCGGTGGTGGCGACCGCCGGGGACGGGCTCAGCCCATAGGAGGCGATCCCCACCCGGACCAGGTCGGCGCGCGCCGACGGCCGCCACAGCGTGGCCGCGGAGTTCGCCAGGTGCCGCACCTCGGGGCGTACGCCGAGCTCCTCGGCGACGGTGACCGCCGCCCAGAAGGCGCGCTCCTGGGCGTCGTTCGCGGGGTCCTCCGGCGCGTCGGCGCTCGCGAGGTGCGACCAGAGGCCGACGACCTCCACATGAGGAGCGGCCAGCGCAGCCAGGACGAGGCCGGGCCAGTCCTGTGCCGTGGCCCCGCCGCGGGAGAGCCCGGTGTCGATCTTGAGGTGCACCCGCGCCGGTCGCCCGACGCGCGCGGCGGCGGCATCGATCGCCTCGACCTGCTCGACGGTGTAGGCGCTCACGTCGACCTCGGTCGCCAGCGCGGCGTCGTACGACTCGCCCGGGACGGCCAGCCAGCACAGCAGGCGTCCTCGGTCACCCGCCGTGCGCAGGGCGTCGGCCTCCTCGAGGGTGGCCACGCCCAACCAGTGCGCGCCGGCCCCGCGCGCCGCGGCCGCGACCTGCACCATGCCGTGTCCGTAGCCGTCGGCCTTGACCACGACCATCAACTGCGCGTCGCCGGCGTACTCGCGAAGCCTCCGCACGTTGTGGCGGACGGCGCCGAGGTCGACGACGATCTCGGCGCGGTGCGGGGAGGCGCTGGTCATGACGCGGACCAGTGTTCCACTCGCCGGGCCGGGCGGCGGGGAGGGTCAGGACAGCAGCGTCCGGACGACCGCTGGTACGGCGGCGGCGACGGCCGAGGCGACCAGCGGGCCGCCGGCCGAGGCGTAGGACGCCGCGGCACCGTGCAGCCACGGACCGACCGACGCTGCGTCGAAGGGCTCGAGTCCGGCCGCCAGCAGGGCGCCGACGAGACCGGCGAGGACGTCACCGGCTCCGGCGGTGGCCAGCCACGGCGTGCCCGTCGTACACGCGCGGGCGCGGCCGTCGGGGCGGACGGTGAGCGTGCGGCGGCCCTTGAGCACGACGACGGCGTCGAAGCGCTCGGCCGCGAGCCGGGCGTGCCGGAGCTGCTCGGCCTCGACCGCTGTCCGCTCGACACCGAGGATCGTCGCGAGCTCGCCCGCGTGCGGGGTGAGCACCAGCGTCCCGTCGCCCGCTCGGATGTGGCGCAGCGCGTCGGCGTCGACCACGACCGGCACGTCGTCCTCGAGCGC
>JBQCCW010000215.1:0-4175 GCA_051961835.1 Marmoricola sp.
AGCCACGCCGGTGTCGACGCCACCCGCACCGTCACCGCGCAGCTGCAGCGCGCCGCGACGCCCGGCGCCACCGGCGGCGTCCGCCTCCTCATCGGCACCGACCAGGAGGGCGGCGCGGTGCAGGTGCTCCAGGGGCCGGGCTTCGGCGCGATTCCCTCCGCGCTCGAGCAGGGGCAGTGGCGACCGTCCACGCTGCGCGCGCGGGCCGCCACCTGGGCCGCCGCCCTGCGCAGCGCCGGCGTCACCGTCGACCTCGCCCCGGTCGAGGACACCGTGCCGAGCCCGCAAGCGGCTCGCCACAACCCGCCGATCGGAATGTACGACCGGGAGTTCGGCTACACCGTCCGGATCGTCGCCCACCACGGGCTCGCCTTCGTGCGCGGGATGCGCGACCGCGGGGTGGCCACGGCCGTCAAGCACTTCCCCGGACTGGGCCGGGTGCACGGCAACACCGACACGACCGCCGGCGTGACCGACACCGTCACCACCCGCCACGACGCATACCTCCAGCCGTTCGCCACCTCGATCGCCGATGGGGCGGAGCTGGTGATGATGTCGACGGCGATCTACCGCCGGCTCGATCCGCACCGACCCGCCGCCTTCTCGCCGTTCGTGGTCGGCACGATGCTGCGCGGTGACCTCGGCTTCCGCGGGGTCGTCGTCTCCGACGATCTCGGCAAGGCGCGGCAGGTCGCGGCGTGGAGCCCCGGAGCCCGCGCCGTCGCCTTCCTGCGTGCCGGAGGGGACCTCGTGCTCACCGTCGATCCGGGCCCGCTGCCGGCGATGTACGACGCCGTGCTGGCGCGGGCGCGAAGCCATCCTCGGTTCCGGTCGCTGGTCGACGCGGCGGCGTTGCGCGTGCTGGGGCTCAAGCAGCACCACCAGCTCCTGTGAGCCGGCCGGCCATCTACGCGCGCTCGGGAAGGGGACGGGGCCCGACGGCCTGCTTCATCACGAGCGTCGACGTCATGCCTCGGACGCCGGGCAGATTGACGAGCGTGCTCTCGTAAAGCTCCTGGTACGACCCGAGATCGGCACTCACCACGCGGAGCAGGTAGTCGGGCTCACCGAAGAGACGCTGCGCCTCGACGACCTGCGGCACCTCGACGAGCGCCCCCTCGAAGTCACGCACGCCGGCGGGACGGTCCAGCGTCACGAACAGCAATACCGCGAAGCCGTGGCCCAGGGCGGCTGCGTCGACGACCGCGCGGTAGCCCCGGATGACGCCGGTGCCCTCCAGCTCGCGGACGCGGCGCTGGCATCGCGACACGCTCAACCCGACGCGATCGGCCAGCTCGGTCAACGTGACCCGTCCGTCCTGCTGGAGGATGGCAAGAATGTTGCGGTCGATCCCGTCCACGGGGGAAAAGATAGCGGCTTCCCGCCGGGTAGCCGCAAACTACGCGAACATCGTGCGCCGGGTGTCGCCTACGGTGAGGGTGTGAACTCCCTGCCTGCGCCGGTGCCCCCCTCGGTCTTCGACGAGGGCGTCGACCGGCGCTCCACGAACTCGATGAAGTGGGCCGCCTCGGCTCAGATGCTGACGGCCGAGGAGGTCGCCGCAGACCCGTTGCCCATGTGGGTGGCCGACACCGACTGGCGCGCTCCGCAACCGGTGCTCGACGCCCTGCACGCCGCTGTGGACCACGGCGTCTTCGGCTATCCCGCCGGAGCGACGCGGGGCTATGTCGACGCGGTGGTGGGCTGGCAGCAGCGACGGTTCGGGTGGACGGTCGACCCCGCCTGGGTGGTGCAGACCTCGGGCATCATCACCGCGCTGAAGACCGCCGTGCAGGCGTTCTCGGCGCCGGGGGACTCGGTGCTCGTGCAGCCGCCGGTGTACGTCCACTTCCACCAGGACGTCCTGCTCAACGGACGCCACGTCGCCTGGGCGCCACTCGAGCGCACCGAGGAGGGCTATCGCTTCGATCCGGCGGCCTTCGAGGCGGCGATCCGCCCCGACACGCGCCTGTTCATCCTCAGCAACCCGCACAACCCGACCGGCAACGTCTGGACGGCCGCCGAGTTGCAAACCATGGGCGAGATCTGCGCCCGGCGAGGCGTGCTCGTGATCTCCGATGAGATCCATGCCGACCTCGTCCTCGACCCGGCCCTGTGCCACACGCCGTTCGCCTCGCTCGGTACGGCGTTCGCCGCGAACAGCATCACCTGCACGGCACCGAGCAAGACCTTCAACCTGCCCGGGTTGCAGAGCGCGAACGTCTTCATCCCCGACGTGCGGGTGCGTGAGGAGTTCGCCCGGCAGTACGAGCGCAACGTCTTTCCGCTGGTCAACGTGCTCGGCATGGTGGCCGCGGAGGCGGCGTACACCGAGGGGGAGCCCTGGCTGGAGGAGATGCTGGACTACCTGCGCGGCAACCACGCCTGCTTCGCGCGCGGGGTGAACGCGGCGCAGGATCGGGTGCGGGTGCTGCGCGCGGACGCGCTCTACCTCGCCTGGATGGACTGCCGGGGACTGGGTCTGGACGCCGAGGCCCTCGACCGCTTCATGCTCACCCGAGCCCGGCTCTGGCTCGACAAGGGCCAGAAGTTCGGGCCGGAGGGCCACGGCTACATGCGCGTCAACCTCGGCTGCCCCCGGTCCACCGTGGAGGAGGCGGTACGCCGACTCACGACGGCGCTCGCCGAGCTCTGAGACGTAGGAGCGCGTTCGAGCGACGAGGGAGCGGGTACGTCGCCAGCACCATGGCGCCGCTCACCACCGACACCGTCAGCCTGCCGGGCGTGGATCCGGCCGATCCCCCCTCCGAGCTGGTCTCGGGCCGGCTGTGGCAGGGCGGGTGCCCGGTGGACTTCGACTGGGTGCGCGAGGCCGGCATCACGCTGGTGCTCGACGTCGCCGACGCGGACGCCCATCCGCCGGCCGGCGCGGTCGACGGGCTGACCTACCTCAAGTGTCCGTTGGTCGACGAAGGCGCTGTTCCCGACTCCACGCTGACCCTCGGTCTCGCCCGGTTGGTCGCGGAGCTGATCCGCGACGGCCGCCGTGCGCTCGTGCACTGCACGTTCGGCCGCAACCGGTCCGGCTTGATGGCGACGCTCGTGGTGCGCGAGCTCCTCGGTCTCAGCGGCGCCGACGCGTTGGAGCACGTCCGGGCGCGCCGCGATCGGGTGGCGAACAACGACGCCTTCGAGGACTGGCTGGTCTCGCTGCCTGCTCCGCGCTGAGCCGGACCTTCAGAGCGGTGTCCGCCAGGCCGCGAGCGCCGGCGCGCACCAGTCGAGTTCCTCGCCCCGCTGGCGGCTGTCCCACAGCGCCAAGGCCAGGGCGCCGAGGTCGGCGATCCGGTCGAGCAGGGCCAGCCCGTCCCAGTGGCGCACGTCGTGACCGTACGCCGCACAGAAGCGCCGGTACGTCGCTCGGTCGATCTCTCCCCGCGCTCGGCGACGGGCGGCCGAGGCGAGGTCGTACTCGAGGGGGCCTCGGGCCACCCAGTCGGGGTCGATCAGCCGCGGACCGGTCGTCGTGCGCAGAGCGTTGCTGAGCGAGACGTCGCCGTGGAGCACGCCGACGCCGAGCTCGGAGGTGACCCCATCGAGCGCGGTGAGGAGCTCGGCTCGCGCGCCGAGCAGGATCGCCGCATCGTCGGGACGGAGCTCGAGCGCCTGCGCGGGGAGCCGGGAGAGGGGGGCCCACGGGGCGACGTCGAGGGTCCGCGCCTCGTCATGGAAGGTGCGCAGGAGGACGCCCAGCTCGGGCCAGTCGATCTCGCCCGCCGCGTCGATCCAGGGCATCAGCGTGACGACGCCGTACGGCGTGCCGACCGGAGCGGCGGCCCAGTCGACGATCGAGCCGACGCCGTCGAGCGCCTCACGCAGCCGCTCGAGCCGGTCGGCGTCGGTCCCGGGCGGGTACACCTTGATCGCCCACACCCCCGCCCGCATCACGACCGTGCTGAGCACGCTGACCAGGGTGATCTCCAGCGGCAGCCGCGGCAGCGACGCGCGCGCGGCGTCGAGGGCCAGCATCGCGTCGGACGCACCCCAGCCGGGCGCCGGCAAAGGAAGGGGGACCTGTCCGCGCGTGGCGGCAGGCTCTTAGGACTCCAGCATCGACACCCGGGACGCACGCTCCAACGACGGCAGTACCACGGGGGCCACCACCACCCCGCGACGTCGACGGGCGTGGGCACGCGACCGGGTCGGGCGGCGGA
>JBQCCW010000216.1:0-4842 GCA_051961835.1 Marmoricola sp.
TTCGGGTCGTCGATGACCACGGGGCGCTTGACCACCGCACCGGGGCCGAGGATCGCGACCTGCGGCTTGTTGATGATCGGGGTGTCGAAAAGGGCCCCGAAGCTGCCCAGGTTCGTGATCGTGAACGTGCCGCCGGACAGCTCGTCCGGGCCGATCTTGTTGCTGCGCGTGCGGCCGGCGATGTCGGCGATCTTCTTGGCCAGGCCCGCGATCGAGAGGTCCCCGGCGTCCTTGACGACCGGGGTGAGCAGGCCCTTGTCGGTGTCGACGGCGAAGGCGATGTTCTCTCGGTCGAAGTAGGTGACCTCGCCCTTCTCGGTGTCGATGTTCGCGTTCAGCTTCGGGTGCTGCTTGAGCGCGTCGATGGCCGCCTTGGCGAAGAACGGCAGGTAGGTGAGCTTCACGCCCTCGCGCGCCAGGAAGTCGGTCTTGCTCGCGTCGCGGAGGCGCGCGACGTTGGTGACGTCGACCTCCATGACCTGGGTGAGCTGGGCCGAGGTCTGGAGCGACTCGACCATGCGCGCGGCGATCACCTTGCGCAGTCGCGTCATCGGCTCGGTCTTGCCCCGCAGCGGGGACGGCGTCGATGGGCGCGGAGCAGCGCCGGCGGCCGCGGCGGCCGCAGCCGGTGCCTCGGCCGGCGCGGCGGCCGACTTCTTCGCCTCCGCCGCGGCCAGCACGTCCTGCTTGCGGATGCGGCCGCCCACGCCGCTGCCGGTGACGCTCGCCAGGTCGACGCCGTGCTCGGCGGCCATCTTGCGGACCAGCGGCGTCACATAGGCGCCACCGTCGCCGCGTGAGCCGGCCGAAGCCGAGGCGGCCTGCTCGGCCGGCGGCTGCGTCGTCTGCTGCGGAGCCGGGGCCGCCTGCGGGTCGGGGGTGGCCGGCGCCTGGGCCGGCGGCTGCTCGGCCGCCTCGGCGGGCGCCTGCGCAGCGGCCGCGGGAGCCTGCTGGGACGGCGCCTCCTGAGATGGAGCCGCGTGCGCCGGCGCAGCCTGCGCCGGGGCCTCCTGAGCAGCCGAGCCCGCGTCGGAGGAGCCAGTCGAGCCCGAGGACGACGGCTGGCCCGAGCCGATGACCGCGAGCTCCGCGCCGACCTCGACGGTCTCGTCGGCCTGCACCTTGATCTCCAGCAGCGTTCCGGCGACGGGGGAGGGGATCTCGGTGTCGACCTTGTCGGTGGAGACCTCCAGCAGCGGCTCGTCGACCGCGACCTCGTCACCCACCTGCTTGAGCCAGCGCGTCACCGTGCCCTCGGTGACCGACTCGCCCAGCGCGGGCAACGTGACCGACGTACCCGAGCCCGACCCGCCGCCGGTGCCCGCCTGGCCGCCCCCATGCTGCTCCTGCGGCTCGCCCGTGGCCGGCTGCGACTCCTGGGCCGCGGGCTCGGGCTCGGCCTGCGCGGGCTGCTCTCGCGCCGGGTCCTCCTCGCCCTTGGCGGAGGTGTCGGGCTCGGCGCCGGCGCCGGCCGCCTCGCCCTCCTCGCCGATCACGCACAGCTCGGCGCCGACCTCGACGGTCTCGTCCTCGGAGGCCTTGATCTCCAGGATCACCCCGGCGACAGGGGAGGGGATCTCGGTGTCGACCTTGTCGGTGGAGACCTCGAGCAACGGCTCGTCCACCGCCACGGTGTCACCGACCTGCTTGAGCCATCGGGTGACGGTCCCTTCGGTGACGGATTCACCGAGGGCGGGCAGGTTCACCGGTGTCGACATCTGGTTCCTTCGAGTCGCGGGCTGACGATCTGGACGCGGGGCGCGAGGTCCCGGGGTCTATCTAACCCCGTCGCTTCCACCGCGTCAGGACCGGCGTCAGGAGTGGGCGTGCAGGGGCTTGCCGGCGAGCGCGAGGTGGGCCTCGCCCAGCGCCTCGTCCTGGGTGGGGTGGGCATGGACCAACGCGGCGACGTCCTCGGGGAACGCCTCCCAGTTCACGATCAGCTGGCCCTCGCCGATCAGCTCCCCGACGCGGGCGCCGACGAGGTGTACGCCGACCACCGGCCCGTCCGTCCGCCGCACCAGCTTCACGAAGCCCTGGGTCTGCAGGATCTGGCTCTTGCCGTTGCCGGCCAGGTCGTAGGTGACCGTCTCGACGGCGTCGTCGTACTGCTCGCGCGCCTGCGCCTCGGTGAGCCCGACCGAGGCGACCTCGGGGTCGGAGTAGGTGACCCGCGGGATGCCGGACTCCACGATCGGCTGGGGAGCGAGGCCGGCGATCTCCTCGGCCACGAAGATGCCCTGCTGGAAGCCACGGTGTGCCAGCTGGAGGCCGGGCACGATGTCGCCCACGGCGTACACGCCCTCGACGTCGGTGCGCAGCCGCTCGTCGGTGAGCACGAACCCTCGCTCCATCCGTACGCCGACCTCCTCGAAGCCCAGCCCGTCGGTGACCGGACCTCGGCCGACTGCGACGAGCAGCAGCTCCGCGTCCACGGTGTCGCCGCCGCTGAGGTGGACGCGCACGCCGCTGTCGGTCCTCTCCACCGACTCGAAGGACACCCCGGTCCGCGCCGTGATGCCGCGCTTGCGGAACGCCCGCTCGAGCGCCTTCGACGACGCCTCGTCCTCCGGGGGGAGCAGGCGGGGGAGCGCCTCGACGATCGTCACCTCCGCGCCGAAGGAGCGCCACACGCTGGCGAACTCACAGCCGATCACGCCGCCGCCGAGCACGACGACCGAGGCCGGCACGTGGTCCAGCGACAGCGCCTGCTCCGAGGTCAGCACCCGCTCGCCGTCGATCTCCAGGCCGGGCAGGGACCGTGCGTAGGAGCCGGTGGCGAGCACGACGTGCCGTCCGGCGTACCGGGTGCCGTCGACCTCGACCGCATCGGGGGCGACGAGACGGCCCGTGCCCTCCACCACCGTGATGCCGCGGCCCTTCACCAGACCGCTCAGTCCCTTGTACAGACGCTCGACGACCTTGTCCTTGTAGGCGTTCACCCCGGGCATGTCGATGCCCTCGAGTGTCGCCTGCACCCCGACGTGCGCGGCGTCGCGGGCCGCGTCGGCGACCTCCGCGGCGTGGAGCAAGGCCTTGGTGGGGATGCAGCCGACGTGCAGGCACGTGCCGCCGACCTTCGCCTTCTCGATCAGTGCGACCGACAGCCCGAGCTGCGCGGCGCGCAGCGCGCACGCGTAGCCACCGGAGCCGGCGCCGAGCACCACCACGTCGAACGTCTGACCTTGCGTCTGATCCTGGGTCATGGATCCTCCTCGCACACCGGACACGTCGCGCGGGCCGGGATCGCCGGCCGCTGCCCGTTCATCCAAGCACCTCGCTGGACCAGCCCGCTTCCGGGGAACGCCTCCCGCCGTGCCCGGCCCTCGGGCACCATGGAGCCATGGGTCTGGGCAACCTGCTGCGGCGGCGACGGTACGGCGTGCGCCGGGATCGTCCCTTCGGCGCCGAGGCACCGCCCTCAGGGGCCGCGGACCTGACGGAGTTCGTCCGCACCCGCCGCGGCGTCGAGGGGTTCGTCGAGCCCCGCACGACGGTCTCCGACGTGACGCTGCTCCTCGTCGCCCACGACGGGGAGTGGACGCGCCGGCGCGTGCCGTCGGTGCAGTGGGCGCACGCCTTCGCCAACGACCTGGGGGTGCCCTCCTACGACGCCGCCGTGGTCGGGGTTCCCCGCCGGATGCGCGAGTTCAACCGCCGGCACCGGGAGGCCGAGAAGGCTCCTCGACGCTCAGCCCTCGAGCCACCGGAGGTCGGCGGCGCTCAGGCCTGAGCGGCCGCTCGATCCACCACGTAGCGCACCAGCGTCCGCACGCCGTACCCGGTCGCGCCGGCCGGCACGTCGCCCCAGGCGCTGCCGCCGTTCCACGCCGGCCCTGCCACGTCGAGGTGCGCGAACGGCACGTCGCCGACGAACTCGGTGAGGAACGCCGCGGCCCACGAGGCGGAGCCCCAACGCACCCAGTTGTGCTGCAACACGTCGGCAATCGGCGACTCGGTGCGGACGGCCTCGGAGATGTGATCGGGGATCGGCATCCGCCAGATCATCTCCCCGGCCTCGCGCGCCGCGACCTCGACCGCTGCGGTGGTCGCGTCGTCGCCGAACAGGCCCGCCACCCGGTCACCGAGCGCCACGACGCAGGGGCCGGTGAGCGTCGAGATCTCCACGATCGCGTCGGGCTCCGTCTCGGTGGCGAGGCTGAGACCGTCGGCGAGCACGAGCCGGCCCTCGGCGTCGGTGTTGCGGATCTCGACGGTCTTCCCGCCGTGGATGGTGAGCACGTCGCCGGGCCGCATCGCGGAGCCGGACGGCATGTTCTCCGCCATCGGCAGGAACCCCACGACCTCGACCGGCAGGTCGAGGTCGGCCACGGCCGCCAGCACCCCGGCGACCGCCGCGGCGCCCGCCATGTCGTTCTTCATCGTGGCCATCGACCCGCCGGGCTTGATCGTCAGGCCGCCGGAGTCGTAGGTGATCCCCTTGCCGACGAGGGCGATCCTGGCGACCGGCTTCTTGGGCTTCCAGTGCAGGCGCACGAGCCGCGGGGGGTTGGCCGAACCCATGCCCACGCCCAGGATGCCGCCGCAGCCGAGCTCCTCGAGCTGCGGGACGTCGAAGACGGTGGCCGAGAGTCCCTTGCGTCCCTTGGCCAGGCCGGCGGCGGCGTCGGCGAACGCCGCCGGGGTGAAGTCGTTCGGCGGCGTGTTCACCCAGTCGCGCACCGTGTCCGCGAGGTCCTCGACCGCGAGGGTCGCGGCGAAGGCGTCGGTCAGCTCGCGCCGGCGCGCCGCGTCGCTGAGCACCACGACGTCGGCAGCGCGCGGAGCAGAGTCGCCCGACTTGTAGGCGGTGTAGGTGTAGCCCCCGGACCGGAACCCCTC
>JBQCCW010000217.1:0-6943 GCA_051961835.1 Marmoricola sp.
CGTCGAGGACGCGATCGCCGACATCGCCGCCGGCAGGGCGGTGATCGTCGTGGACGACGAGGACCGCGAGAACGAGGGCGACATCATCTTCGCCGCCAGCAAGGCGACGCCGGAGCTGATGGCCTTCACCATCCGCCACTCCAGCGGCGTCATCTGCGTCCCCATGCCGGGCGCGATGCTCGACCGGCTGGAGATCCCGCTGATGACCCCGCACAACCGCGACAAGCTCCGCACGGCGTACACGATCTCCGTCGACGCACGCGATGACGTGAGCACCGGGATCTCGGCGGCCGACCGGGCCCGCACGGCCCGGGTGCTGGCGGACTCCGCGACCGAGCCGTGGGAGATCACTCGTCCGGGTCACGTGTTCCCGCTGCGCTACCGCGAGGGCGGCGTGCTGGTCCGCCGCGGCCACACCGAGGCCGCCGTCGACCTGGCCCGGATGGCGGGGCTGACCCCGGCCGGCGTCCTGGTCGAGGTCGTCAACGACGACGGCACGATGAAGCGCGGCCAGCAGCTGCGGGACTTCGCCGACGAGCACGGGCTGAAGCTGATCTCGATCGAGCAGATGGTCCACCACCGGCGGCGTACCGAGAGCCACGTCCAGCGGGTCGCCGAGACCCGGCTGCCCACCCGGCACGGCGACTTCACCGCGTTCGGCTACCGGATCACCGTCGACGACAGCGAGCACGTCGCCCTCGTGTACGGCGACCCGGGTGCGCTGACGACCGGCGGCCCCGTGCTGACCCGCGTGCACAGCGAGTGCCTGACCGGGGACGTGTTCGGGTCCTCGCGCTGCGACTGCGGCCCGCAGCTGGACGAGGCGATGGACCTCATCGCGGCGGAGGGCCGGGGTGTGGTGGTGTACCTGCGCGGTCACGAGGGACGCGGGATCGGACTGCTCGCCAAGCTGCAGGCCTACCAGCTGCAGGACGGCGGGCGGGACACCGTCGACGCCAACCTCGACCTCGGACTGCCTGCCGATGCCCGTCACTATGGCGCTGCCACGCAGATCCTCAAGGACCTCGGCGTGCGCTCGGTCCGGCTGATGACCAACAACCCCGACAAGGTCCAGTCGCTGGAGAGCTATGGCGTCGCGGTGGCCGAGCGGGTGCCGCTCACCCCACGGCCCAACGACCACAACCTGGCCTACCTGCTGACCAAGCGCGACCGGATGGGACACCAGCTCCCCGGGCTCGAGAGCCCCGTCGACGTCACGGAACCCCTGGAAGGAGCACGACCATGAGCGGAGAGGGCGCGCCAGAGCAGCGACCGATCGACTGCCACGAGCTGCGGGTCGCGGTGGTGGCGGCCAGCTGGCACGAGACCGTGATGGAGGGCCTGCTCGCCGGCGCCGAGGAGGCGTTGCGGCGTCACCAGGTGGAGGCGCCGGTGATCGTGCGGGTTCCCGGGTCCTTCGAGCTTCCGGTCGTCGCCCACGCGCTCGCCCAGCAGGGCTTCGACGCGGTCGTCGCGCTCGGCGTGGTCATCCGCGGCGGTACGCCGCACTTCGAGTACGTCTGCTCCGCGGCGACCGTCGGGCTCAGCCGGGTCGCGCTCGAGACCGGCACCCCGATCGGGTTCGGCCTGCTCACCTGCGACACCGTGGAGCAGGCCCTGGACCGGGCCGGGCTCGAGCACAGCCGGGAGGACAAGGGCTACGAGGCCACCAGTGCAGCCCTTCTCACCGCGCAGACCCTGCGCCGGATCAGGCGCCGCGACCACCTAGGCTGAGGAAGGTGAAGACGTTCGAGGAGCTGTGGGCGGAGCTCGCCGACAAGGCCGAGCGCCGGCCCGAGGGCTCCGGCACCGTCGCCGAGCTCGACGCCGGCGTCCACGCGATCGGCAAGAAGCTGGTCGAGGAGGCCGCGGAGTCCTGGATGGCGGCCGAGCACGAGGGCCGCGGCCGTGCCGCGGAGGAGATCAGCCAGCTGCTGTACCACGCCCAGGTGCTCATGCTCGCCACCGGACTCTCCCTCGACGACGTCTACACCCACCTGTGAGGGGGCCGTCATGACGACACCGCCCACGGCCTCCGGCAACGGCCTGCTGCGCATCGCCGTGCCCAACAAGGGTGCGCTCTCCGTGGCCGCCTCGGAGATGCTCCGCGAAGCCGGCTACCGGCAGCGCTCCGACTCCAAGGAGCTCGCGCTCCTCGACACCGACAACGGCGTCGAGTTCTTCTATCTGCGCCCCCGCGACATCGCGCTGTACGTCGGCTCGGGCACGCTCGACCTCGGCATCACCGGCCGCGACCTGCTGCGCGACTCCGGCGCGAAGGCCGACGAGGTGCTGAGCCTCGGCTTCGGCCGGTCCAGGTTCCGGTTCGCCGCACGGCCCGGCACGCTGACCTCGCTGGCCGACCTCGCCGGCAAGCGGATCGCCACGTCCTACGTCGGGATCGTCCGGGACCACCTCGACCGGCAGGGTCTTGACGCCGAGGTGATCCGGCTCGACGGCGCGGTGGAGACCAGCATCCAGCTCGGTGTCGCCGACGGGATCGCCGACGTCGTGGAGACCGGCAGCACCATGAAGCAGGCCGGCCTCGAGATCGTCGGGGAGTCGGTGTTGGAGTCCGAGGCCGTCGTCATCACGCGGTCGGGTGCTCCGGAGCCGGAGGGCTTCGAGGTGTTCCGCCGGCGGCTCGACGGCGTCCTCGTGGCGCGCTCCTACGTGATGATGGACTACGACATCCCCACCGCCGCGGTGGAGCAGGCGGTCGCCCTCACGCCCGGCATCGAGAGCCCTACGTTCTCGGCCCTCCACCGCGACGGCTGGTCGGCGGTGCGGTCGATGGTGCCGCGCGACGGCGCCCAACGGCTGATGGACGCCCTCTACGAGATCGGCGCCCGGGCGATCCTGCTCACCGACATCCACGCCTGCCGGCTCTGAGGACGTCGACGATGCCCGACAGCACGGGAGCGGGCCGGTCGGCGGGTGCCGCCGGCCGTTCGGACCTGCCCCGCACCTGGCGACCCTTCGGAGCCCGCCTGGCCGGCACGCTGTTCGGCGCGATGCTCGTGGCCGTCGTCGTGGCGGTGTGGATCGCCTTCGGTGCCGACGTCCGCGCCCAGTTCACCGCCTTCCAGCGGGTCACGCTGGTCTTCCTCGGGCTCCTGGCCTTCGGCACCTGGTTCGCTCTGATGCGGTCCCGGGTGACGGCGTCCGAGGAGGGCGTCACGGTCGTCAACGGCTACCGTCGCCGCGACTACGAGTGGGCCCAGGTCCTCGGCGTCACCCTGCGGCGCGGAGCCCCGTGGGCCGCGATCGACCTCAGCGACGGCACGACCGTCTCGGTGCTCGCGATCCAGGGCTCGGACGGGGGCCGCGCCACGCGCGCCGTCCGCGAGCTCCGGGCGCTCGTCGAGGCGCACGCCGCCACCGACCGCTGACCCTCACTCGCCGGCGATGCGGAAGGACCCGCTCCACGAGCCGCCCGGCTCCAGGGTGGACAGGTCGGTCCCGGACGCGAAGGCGTTCGCCGGAGCGCTCATGGGCTCGACCGCGATCGACTGGCGCTGGCCGCTGGCCAGGGTGTCGCCGGTGAACACCTGGACCCAACGCCACGCGGGTCCCAGGTGCAGCGCCACGGTGCGCGTGCCTCGGAGCCGCACGCAGGCCCACCCCTCGGCGTCGCGGTCGAGGTCGGTCCAGCCGTCGTCGAGGTGGAGCGAGCCGATCCGGCGCGGCGTGCGGAAGTCGCGGTCCGGGGGAGTGGGCGCCGTCCCGGCCGGGATGTCCTGGGCGTCGGTGACCTGGTGGACGGCCGCCGGCACGGTGAGCTCCACGTCGTCGGCGACGGTGCCGGGGTCGAGGTACGGATGCATCCCGGCCGCGAACGGTGCGGGGGTGTCCGACCGGTTCTCCGAGCCGACCGTCACGGTGAGTCCGCGCTCGTCCACGGCGTACGTCGCCCGCAGGCGCAGCTCCCACGGGTAGCCCTTCTGCGCGATCAACGTGCAGGCCACCTGCAGTCGGGACTCCTCACGGTCCACCAACTCCCACGCGCACCACCGCGACAGGCCGTGGATGGCGTTGTGCAGCGCGGGTTCGGTCAGCCCTAACTGCTGCTCGGCTCCCTGCCAGGTGTAGCGGCCGTCGCGCAGCCGGTTCGGCCAGGGCAGGAGCAGCTGCCCTCGCCCTCCGGTGACCGGATCCCCCGGTGGCGGACCGGCGACGAGGGGCTCGCCGTCCCGGGTGAGGTCCCCGAGTCCGCCTCCGGCCTCCAGGACCGAGGCCGTGTGACCCCCGCCGCTGATCGTCCACCGCTCGCTCACCGGTCGTCCTCCTCGGGCTCGGTCGTGGTCACCACCAGGTCCGCGCGGGCCCGGGTGTCCTGCTCGGCGAACAGTCGCTCCTCCGCGCACCGCCACCGATCCCAGTGTTCCCGCAGGCCCTCGCCGTCACGCGCGAGTGCGCGGCGCAGCCGCGTGCCGGCCGGCGCCTCGACCCAGGCGAGCACCGTGGTGAGCGGCTGCCAGGAGCGCTGCCCGGCGCCGACGCCCTCCAGGACGACCAGGGGGACCGGCGCGAGGCTGCGTGGGGTGCCCCGCCGGTCCTGCGCCCAGTCCCACGGCCGCCAGTGGGCGGTCTCCCCCCGAGCGAGCGGGTCGAGAACCCCGCTCACCTGCTCGTGCACCGACGACAACCCCGTCCAGCCCTCGAGGAGGTCGTCGACGGGAAGGACCGGAGCGCCGGTCCGCTCGGCGACGGCCTCGGCCAGGGTCGTCTTGCCCGAGCCCGCCGGGCCGTCGATGCACAGCAGCCGACCCGCCCCCAGCGTCGGTGGCCGCTGCGCCAGCAGCGCGACCAGCCGATCCGCCGCCGCGCCGGTGCGGGCGGCGCTCGCGGTCACGAGATGCCGTGCTTGCGCAGGATCGCCTCGATGTCGGCCAAGTCGTCGCCGCCCGCGTCGCCGCCCGGGTTGCCCGTCCCGTCGAGCGCCCGTGGCGCGCGGCTCGGACGAGCGTTCCTGGACGCCGCCCGCCGGGGCAGCGAGTCGGCACGGCTGGCTCGCCGGGAGCGGCCGATCATCCCGGCGACGGCGAAGAGCACGGCCGAGGTGCCGGCCAGCACGATCCCGAGCCACACCACCGGGGAGAAGACCAGGTGGATCGCCCAGTAGGCGACATCGGCGAACACCTCGGTGATCAGCCGGAGGGTGCCGGTGAACCACGCGGCCAAGGGGAGCAGCGTCCAGGCCAGCCCGCGCAGCGCGGGCACGGCGCCCCGGCGCCGCCAGGCCGCCCAGGTGATCGCGGCGCCGAGCGCCGAGAGACCGCAGGCCAGTGCCCCCCAGGTCGCCGCGTCGTAGTTCACCCGCCTAGCCTACGCAGCGTGCGCCGCACCCTTCCCGACCCCGGTTTCGCGGGCGACGACGGTGCGGCCGACCCGACGCTCAGCCGCGGGCTGGACCGCTACGCGCAGGGCCGTACGTCGTACGTCGAGGTGCTGGCCCTGCTGCAGCGCTGCCGCGTGCTGGTCCCGGTCGTGGCCGTGCTCGGCGAGGTGAGCTACGACGAGCAGGGACTGGCGCACGACAAGACCAGTGACATGGCGACGGTGCTCACCACCGGTCCCGACGGCCGCCGGGGCCTGCTCGCCTTCACCGGCACGGCCGCCCTCACGGCCTGGGACCCGCAGGCGCGACCGGTCCCGGTCGCGTTCGCCGACGCGGCGCGGGCTGCCCTCCAGGACGGCGCGACCGCCGTGGTGGTCGACCTCGCCGGCCCGGCGCGCTTCGTGGTGGAGGAGGGGGCCTTGCGGGCCCTCGCCGCGGGACAGCTGCTGGTCCGGCTCGACGACGGCGGCTGGGCGTGGGCGCAGGTGCGCCCCGAGGCGTAGCGCGCCGGGCGGGTGCGACGCCCTCGACCGGTTTCGACACCGGTGCGCTCCGTCGGGTAGCATCGGAGGACGACCGACCGGGCAGCCCTGCTCGGTCCACAAGCGGGGACCGACGGTCTCCCACCCGCACCGACCGCCAGGTCGTCGGGTCCGGTCCGGCCTGGACGGCCGAGCGGAACCATGCCATGGCGCCGCCCACGTCGAGGCGTGGCCTCCGCTTGTGCGCGGAGGCCTTTGTCGTTCTCCGCCGGTTCCCGCACCATCCAGGAGGACACATCAGCACTGAGCTGCGCATCAACGAGCGGATCCGGGTCCCCGAGGTCCGGCTCGTCGGACCCAACGGTGAGACCGTGGGCATCGTGCCGACCGAGCAGGCCCTCAAGCTTGCCCAGGAGGCGGACCTCGACCTCGTCGAGATCGCTCCGCAGGGTCGTCCGCCGGTCGCCAAGCTCATGGACTACGGGAAGTTCAAGTACGAGAACGCCCAGAAGGCCCGTGAGGCGCGTCGCAACCAGACGAACGTGATCATCAAGGAGATGAAGCTTCGTCCCAAGATCGACGCCCACGACTATGCGACGAAGAAGGGCCACGTGGTCCGCTTCCTGAAGGCGGGCGACAAGGTCAAGATCACGATCATGTTCCGCGGTCGCGAGCAGCACCGGCCCGAGCTCGGCTTCCGACTGCTGCATCGCCTCGCCGAAGACGTCCAGGACCTCGGCTTCGTGGAGTCGGCACCCAAGCAGGACGGCCGCAACATGATCATGGTGCTGGGTCCCCACAAGAAGAAGGCCGAGGCGAAGCTCGAGGTGAAGGCCGCCAAGGAGCAGCGCGCCGCCGAGCGCGAGGCCGAGCGCGAGGAGGAGCACGCCGAGCGCATCGCCGGCCGTGACCCCGAGGCGGCCGTGGCGCCCAAGAAGGAGCGCGGCCGCTCGGAGAACCTCGATCCCGAGATCGACGCCTGACCGACCCATCCGGCAACCGGCGCCACCGCGCCGCGCACCCGCTACAGAAACGGAAACCACCATGCCGAAGAACAAGACGCACTCCGGCGCCAAGAAGCGGTTCAAGGTGACCGGCTCCGGCAAGCTCCGGCGTCTGC
>JBQCCW010000218.1:0-10915 GCA_051961835.1 Marmoricola sp.
GGACACCCGGCTCATACCCGACCCCGCCGTCGGGCATGCGGACCCCTCAGGAGCGGGCGGTGGGACCCGGCGCGAGCCGGTGCGCCGCGAGCGCCGTACAGGCTGAGGCGACGTCGAGGACCAGTCCCGGCAGGGCGCGCCGGGCGGCCGCGATGTCGCCCGCCGCCGCAGCGTCCTCCACCTGCCGTGCCCCGGCGGCGGCCCGGACGGCGCCGAGGTTGGCCGCGCTGCCCTTGATCGCGTGGGCCAGGGAGCGAGCCGCGGCGGCGTCCCCGGCGGCACACGCGGTCTCCAGCGCGTCGAGGTCGGTGACGGCGCGCCGCAGGAACCCCTCGATCGCCCGCGTGACGAGCGGCTCGGCCTCCTCGCCCATCTCGGCGAGCTCCTCGAGGCGCGACGGGTCCAGCACCGGCAGGTCGCCGTCGTCGCCGGAGGGCCTCTCCGCGGTCCCGCTCATGGCGGCCTCGATTCGTGGCCGGTGCTCGTCGGGGGAGTCGCCGTCGCCGGTGGCCACCCGGTCGAGCTGTGCCTGCAGCTCGGCGTCGAGACGGTCCACGGAGAGCGGCTTGGTGAGGAAGCCGTCCATGCCGGCCTCGCGGCACCGCTGTCGTTCGCGCTCGGTGGCCGAGGCCGTCAGCGCGACGATCGGCGAGGACGCGCTCGGCCCGCCGCCGGCACGGATGGCCCGCGCGGCGTCGAATCCGTCCATCACCGGCATCTGCAGGTCCATCAGCACGATGTCGTAGTGGCGCTCGGTGGCGCGCTCGACCCCCAGACCGCCGTGGGTGGCGAGGTCGGCGGTGAAGCCCAGGCTGGCGAGCATCCCGAGCGCGACGACCTGGTTGACCTCGTTGTCCTCGACGACCAGCACCGTGCCGGTACGCCGCCTCGCCTCACCGGGACCGACCACCGGCGGAGCGGTCCGAGCATCGGCGCTGCCGAACCGGGCGGTGAACCAGAAGGTGCTGCCCTCCCCCGGCACGGTGCGCACGCCGAGGCTCCCGCCGAGCGCGGCGGCGAGCTGGCGGGCGATCGCCAGGCCCAGTCCGGTGCCGCCGAAGGTGCGGGTCGTGGAGGCATCGGCCTGCCGGAAGGGCTCGAAGACACGGGCCAGCTGCTCGTCGGTCATCCCGATGCCGGTGTCGGACACCTCCACACGCACCAGGACGTGGGGACCGACCCCGCTCGCGGACATCCGCACCCGGACCCCTCCCACCGAGGTGAACTTCACCGCGTTGGCCACGAGGTTGCCCAGGACCTGACCGAAGCGCCCGGGATCGCCGACCAGGACCTCGGGCACCGCCTCGTCGACCTCCACCTCCACGGCGATGGCCTTGTCGGAGGCGGCAGGAGCGAGCAGGCCGACCACCGACTGCACCGCCGTCCGGGGCTCGAAGGGCACCTGCTCGAGCTCGAGGCCGCCGGCCTCGATCTTGGAGAAGTCCAGGATGTCGTTGATCAAGGTGAGCAGCGCCTGCCCGGCGCCCTGCATGCCCTCGGCCAGGCGCCGCTGCTGCGGGTCCAGCTCGGTGCGCAGCAGGAGGTCGTTGAGACCGATCACGCCGTTGAGCGGGGTCCGGATCTCGTGGCTCATCGTCGCGAGGAAGTCCGACTTGGCCTGCGAGGCCTCCATCGCAGCATCGCGAGCCGCTTCGAGCTCGGCATTGGTCGTCTCGCGTACGGCGACCTGGGCGAGCTGGCTCGCCACCTGCGACGCCATCGCCCGGAGCATGTCCTGGCGCTCGAACGGGGTCTTCGCGGTGATCACGCAGACCGCCACGGGACGGCGGTCGACCAGCACCGGGAAGGCGATCGAGGGCGTCTGCGGCCGGGACTCCTCGTCGAGCACGACCACGCCGGCCTCGAGCGTCCGCTCGGCGATGGCTCCCACGACAGGGTCGGGAGCGGGACGCTCGGGCCCCACGCCGAGCAGCACGAGCCCGTCCTCGGCGACCCGGAACGCCTCGGCCTCCGCCCAGTCCGGATGCATCAGCAGCAGCTCGCGCAGGCTGAGCAGCGCCTCGGCGAGCGTCGACGCCTCGTTGGCGGCGGTCGCCATGACCTGCATCAGCGTGTTCAGCTCGACGGCGTCGACGAGCTCGAGCTCGGCACGCTTCAGCGCGTCGACGTCCTGCACGGTCCCGGCGATCAGCTCCGGCGCGCCGGCCGCGTCGCGGCGCAGCACCCGGCCGGTGGTCCGGATCCACCGCAGCGACCCGTCCCGCAACCTGAGCCGGGCGTCGATGGTCTCCTCGACGTCGGCCTCCTGGATCCGGCCGAACGCCTCGAGCACTCGCTCCCGGTCGGGCTCCACGAGCAGCGCGAAGTACGCCTCGACGCCCGGTTCGAACGTCGCCCGGTCCTGTCCGAGCACCGAGAACAGCTCGTCGGACCAGGTCACCTCCTGCCGCACCGTGTCGATCTCCCAGCTGCCCACCCGGGCGATCGCCTGGGCGCTCGCGAGCTGCGCCCGGCTGCGGCCGAGCTCGTCGAGCAGGTGGAGCCGCGTGCTGTCCTCCACCATCCGGTGGACGTAGCCGATCACCGACCCGTCGGCGTCGCGCAGGGCGCTCTCGCCGAGCAGCAGCCGGGCGGTCGAGCCGTCGGGGCGGCGGTAGCGGCACTCGACGTCGACCCGGTTCGGGCCACGGCGCCGCAGCTCCTCGACATGGGCGTGGAAGGCCGCCCGACCGTCGGCGTCGAGGACGTCGGTGACCCGCAGGTCCGTCATCTCCTCCGGCGTCCTGCCGAGGATCTCCGCGGCCCGCGGGTTGGCCAGGATCGTCCGGCCCTCGGGATCGATCACCCAGAGGCCGTCACGCGAGGCGGCGAACAGCGACCGCAGGATCTCGCTCTCCGCGACCATCGGCACTCCGCTCGCTCCGTCACCGGCCCGCGGGCGGTACTCCACCCGTGCCGGCGCGCCGACGGCAGGTGAGCGTCGCCACACTGCTTGACGAGACCGGGTTCACTCCCACTCGATCGTACCGGGCGGCTTGGACGTGATGTCGAGAGTCACCCGATTCACCTCGCGGACCTCGTTGGTGATGCGAGTGGAGATCGTCTCGAGGACGTCGTAGGGCAACCGTGCCCAGTCCGCGGTCATCGCGTCCTCGGAGGTGACCGGGCGCAGGACCACCGGGTGGCCGTAGGTGCGCCCGTCGCCCTGGACGCCCACGGACCGGACGTCGCCGAGCAACACCACCGGGAACTGCCAGATGTCACGGTCCAGGCCCGCCCGGGTGAGCTCCTCGCGCGCGATGGCGTCCGCCTCGCGCAGGATGGCCAGCCGCTCCCGAGTCACCTCGCCGACGAACCGGATGCCGAGGCCCGGCCCCGGGAACGGGTGCCGCCAGACGATCTCGGCGGGCAGGCCCAGCTGCTCGCCGACCAGGCGCACCTCGTCCTTGAAGAGCGTGCGCAGCGGCTCGACGAGCTCGAACTCGAGGTCCTCGGGCAGGCCGCCGACGTTGTGGTGGGACTTGATCGTCGAGGCGCCCGCGCCGCCGCCGGACTCCACCACGTCGGGGTAGAGCGTCCCCTGCACGAGGAACGCCACGGCAGAGCCGGCGGCGGTGTCGTCGACGAGCGCCGCCTTCTGCAGGACGTCGACCTCGGCCGACTCGAAGACCCGGATGAACTCCCGGCCGATCACCTTGCGCTTCTGCTCGGGGTCGGAGATCCCGGCGAGCGCGGCCAGGAAGCGCTCCTCGGCGTCCACCACATGGAGGTCCACGCCGGTGGCCGCGACGAAGTCACGCTCGACCTGCTCGGCCTCGCCCTTGCGGAGCAGGCCGTGGTCGACGAACACGCAGGTGAGCCGGTCGCCGATGGCGCGCTGTACGAGCGCGGCCGCGACCGCGGAGTCCACGCCGCCGGAGAGTCCGCAGATGGCGCGTCCCTGACCGACCTGGGCGCGGATCCGCTCGACCTGCTCCTCGACGATGTTGACCATCGTCCACGTCGGGCGGCAGCCGGCGATGTCGAGCAGGAAGTGCTCGAGCACGCGTTGGCCGTGCTCGCTGTGGAGCACCTCGGGGTGCCACTGGACGCCGGCCAGGCCGCGGTCGGTGTTCTCGAAGGCGGCCACCGGGGTGGCCGCGGTGGCGGCGAGCACCCGGAAACCCTCCGGGGCCCGAGCGACCGAGTCGCCGTGGGACATCCAGACGCGGTGCTCGACGGGGATGTCGGCCAGCAGGGTGCCGGGGTCGGTCACCTGCACCGGTGTCCGGCCGAACTCCGAGACGCCGGTGCGCGCGACCTCCCCGCCGAGCGCCTGCGCCATCGCCTGGAAGCCGTAGCACATGCCGAACACCGGGACACCGGCCTCGAACACGTCCGGATCCACCTGCGGCGCGCCGTCGGCGTACACGCTCGAGGGACCTCCGGACAGGATGATCGCGCGGGGCCGGCGTGCGAGCAGGTCGGCGACCGGCGTGGTGTGCGGGACGATCTCGGAGTACACCCGTGCCTCACGGACGCGGCGGGCGATGAGTTGGGCGTACTGGGCGCCGAAGTCGACGACGAGGACCAGGTCGTGCTCGGTCACAAAATGCCTTCCGGAGGTCGGGACGCGACCCGGGAAGTCTAGTCGCGCGGACCCCTGGAAAAATTTTCCCGTTCCCGCGTAACCCCCCTGACACCCCGTCGTTGAAGGTCTCGGATCCGGTGCTTTGCTCCCTCCCAGGCCGGGTCTGACCAGGTCCGCGGCAAGTGGACTTCTCCAGGGCCCGACCCCCTCCCTCCCCGGTCGGGCCCTGGAACCATTTCCGGGTCCCTCCGCGCTCCGGTTTCCGCGGCCGGCTCGGCGGGCACTCCCCGGTGATGGCCTCCTCGTCCCGCTCCCGGTCCGCTTCCGGCTTGCTGCGCCCGCTCGCGTGGCTCCGCCGGCAGATCGACGCACGCCGGACCGACCTGGTGAAGGCCCTGCGCACCGCGGTGGCGGCCGGGGTGGCGTGGCAGGTCGCCGAACTCCTCGGCGGCGAGCTCGGGGGACCGGTGGAGCGCTACGCCTACTACGCCCCGCTGGGCGCGGTGGTCGCGGTGACCGGCACGGTGGCCGCGTCGGTACGCGACTCCGCGCGCGCGCTCGGCGCGGTGCTGATCGGTGCCACCCTGGGCGTGCTGGTCGAGCCGTTGGCAGGGTGGCGCGGGATCGCGCTGGCCGTCGCCGTGGCGATCGGCATGGTGATCTCGACCTGGCGACGGCTCGGCTCGCTGGGCAGCTGGGTGCCGGTCGCGGCGATGTTCGTGCTGCTCACCGGTAGCAGCCACCTCGAGGACTACCTCATCGGCTACCTCGGCCTGATGACGCTCGGCGCCGTGATCGGCGTGATCGCCAACGCCCTGTTCGCGCCGTTCCCACTGCGCCGCAGCGGCCAGGAGGTGCGCGAGCTGCGCGACACCTTGGCTCAGCAGCTCTGCGACGCCGCGCAGATCCTGCGCCGGCCGGATCCGCCGAGCCCGGAGGAGTGGGAGGACAAGCAGCACGCGCTCATCCCGCTCAGCAGGGAGGTGGGCGCCATGGTCGAGGAGACCTCGGAGGCGCGGCGCGCGAACTGGCGGGCGCGGCGCTGGGTCGAGAGCGTCGAGCGCCAGTACGAGCTCGCCCGCTCCTTGGAGCAGCTCGCCTACCTGATCGACGACCTGGTGACCTTGCTGCGCAAGGAGGAGAACTCCGCGCTCGAGCATCCCGCGCTCGGCCCGCGGCTGCGGCCCGCGGCGGCCGACGTTCTGGACGCGCTCAGCGGGGTGCTCGCCGACCTCGACGAGCCGGTGGCCGGTGGCGACGCGCTGCGTCACGTGGACGCGGCGATGCGCACCCTGGCCGACCAGATCCGGCACGCCGGCGACGAGACCGAGGACGACCTGTTCACCGCCGGCGCGATCGTGCTGGCCGCACGCCGCGCCGTGTCCGCGCTCGTGCCCGAGGAGCTCGCCGACGAGCTTCCGTCGCGGCCGTAGCCGCGCCGGACCGGGTCCTCAGGAGACGGCGACGATCGGGAGCCGGAGCGCCCCGGGCGCGTCCTCCGGCACGACGGGCCGGCGCGGCGCGACCGGGTCGAGGCGCTGGTACGCCGCACCGAGGGGCGGGCGCCGGTCGGCCTCCCCCTTGTTGGGCCAGAACGCCATCGCGCGCTCCGCCTGGGCGGTGATCGTCAGCGACGGGTTCACGCCGAGGTTGGCGGAGATCGCCGAGCCGTCGATCACGTGCAGGCCGGGGTGGCCGTACATCCGCTGCCAGGGATCGACCACGCCGGTCTCGGCCGAGTCCCCGATCGCGCAGCCGCCGATGTAGTGAGCGGTGAGCGGGCGGTTGAACGGCTCGCCGATGTTGCCGCCCGGCGTGCCGCCGAGCAGCGCGGCGATCCGGCGTACCGCCTCGTTGGCCTGCGGGATCCAGGTGGGGTTCGGCTCCCCGTGGCCCTGCCTGGAGGAGATGAACCAGCCGAACGGCGTCTTGCGGGGGAACGTCGTGATCGAGTTGTCGACCGTCTGCATCACGAGCGCGATGATCGTGCGCTCCGACCAGTGCTCGAGGTCGTAGAGGTCGGCCACCTCACGGCGCTTGGCCCACAGCTCCTTGAGCCAGGTGCGCCACCGGGGGCCCGGCCCGTCGCCGTCGGTCAGCACGGTCTGCATCAGCGCCATCGCGTTGTGGCCCTTGCCGTAGCGGACCGGCTCGATGTGGGTGACGGCGTCGGGATGCCAGGAGGAGGTGATCGCCACCCCCTCGGTGTAGTCGACGCTCGTGTCGGGGGCGAGCGCGCCCAGGATCGACTCGGAGTTGGTGCGGGTGAGCACCCCGAGCCGGTCGGAGACGTGCGGCAGGTCGCCCTCCGCCTTGAGCCGGTGGAGGAGCTTCTGGGTGCCGAGGGCGGCGGCGGAGAAGATCACCTGCTCGGCGGTGAAGGACCGCGTGGCACTGCGTCGGGAGGCCTTCGCCTTGGTCCACCGGGTGTCGACCCGGTAGCCGCCGCCGGGCAGCGGCCGGACGCGGGTGACCGTGGTCATCGGGTGCACCACGGCGCCGTTCTGCTCGGCCAGGTAGAGATAGTTCTTGACCAGCGTGTTCTTGGCGTTGTGGCGACACCCGCTCATGCACTCGCCGCAGTTCAGGCAGGTGCTGCGTGCGGGACCGGCTCCTCCGAAGTAGGGGTCCTCGACCCGTTCCCCGGCGGGCTGCTCGGGGCCGCCGAAGAACACCCCGACGGGCGTCGGGTGGAAGGTGTCGCCGACGCCCATGTCGGTCGCCACCTTCTTCCTCACCTCGTCGGCCGGGGTGAGGTGCGGGTACGTCGTCACCCCGAGCATCCGCTTCGCCTGGTCGTAGTACGGCGCGAGCTCGGCCTTCCAGTCGGTGATGTGCGCCCACTGCTTGTCGCGGTAGAACGCGTCCAGCGGTTCGTACAGGGTGTTGGCGTACACCAGCGAGCCGCCGCCGACCCCCGCACCCGCGATGATCATGCAGTCGCGGACCATGTCGATGCGCTGGATCCCGTAGCAGCCCAGGGCGGGGTTGAAGAGATAGCGCTTGAGGTCGAAGTTGGTGGCCGCGAAGTCGTCGTCGGCGAAGCGCGCGCCGGCTTCGAGCACCGCGACGCGGTAGCCCTTCTCCGTCAGGCGCAGGGCGCTGACCGACCCGCCGAACCCCGATCCGATGACGATGACGTCGTAGTCGGTGGTCTCCATGTCAGGCCCGTCCCGTCTTCTTCATCCACCGCAGCGCGGCGGTCATGATGCCGGCGTACTGCTCGTCGTCGAGCCCGAACTGGGGAGCGAACCGCACCAGGGACTGCGTGGCGACCGACTGTGTCTCGGTGTAGCGCAACACGCCCTCCCTGCCCTGGCGGCGCCCCTTCCCGGACTGCCGCATCCCGCCCATCGGCGCGTCGACGCTCGCGAAAGTGGCGCCGAAGGCCTCGTTGACGTTCACCGTGCCGCAGCGGATCTGACGCGCGAGGCGCCGCGCCCGCGCGGTGTCCCGGCTGTAGAGCGAGGCGTTGAGTCCGTAGTCGCCGGCGTTGGCGCGGGCGACGGCGTCGGACTCGTCCTGGAACCGGTAGAGGCTGACCACCGGTCCGAACGTCTCCTCGCCGAAGCAGGCCATGTCGGGCGTGACGCCTTCGAGGACCGTCGGCTCGTAGACGTACGGTCCGAGGTCGGGCCGGGGCCGGCCGCCGGTGAGGACGGTGGCGCCCTTGGCCACGGCGTCCTCGACGTGCGCGGTGACGGCGCGGAGCTGGGCGGCACTGATCAGGCTGCCCATGTCCGAGCCCCACCCGGGACCGGCGTCGAGCCGCATCGCCCGGGTCGCGGCCACGAACCGATCGCGGAACCGGTCGTAGACCTGGTCGGCGACGAACATCCGCTCGGTGGACACGCAGAGCTGACCGGCGTTGGAGAAGCAGGCACGCACGGCTCCCTCGGCCGCCCGATCGAGGTCGGCGTCGCGGAGCACGAGGATCGGGTTCTTGCCCCCCAGCTCCAGGGAGCACCCGATCAGGCGCTCGGCGCACGCGGCGGCGACCTTCTTCCCGGTCGCCGTCGAGCCGGTGAAGCACACGTAGTCGACGCCCTCGATGAGGGCCGTGCCGATCTCGGCACCGGGACCGGCCACGACGGTCCAGAGGTCGCGCGGGAATCCGGCCTCCTCGAGCAGCTGGGCACCCAGGAGGGCGGTCAGCATCGTCTGGGCGTCGGGCTTGATGACGACCGCGTTGCCGGCGAGCAGGGCCGGCAGCCCGTCGCACAGGGCCAGTGTGAAGGGATAGTTCCAGGGGCTGATCACCCCCACCACGCCGACCGGCGGGTGGTTGACCTCGACGCGGGTGAGGCCGGGGATGAGGCCGGCGCGGCGCTCCCGGCCGAGGTGGCGGTGCGCGGTGCGCGCGTAGTAGCGCGCGGTGAGGGCGACGTGGAGCGGCTCGTCGAACGCGTGCTTGCGCGCCTTGCCCGACTCCGCGCAGATCAGGTCGAGGATCTCGTCCTGCCGGTCCAGGACGAGGTCGTGGAGCCGCAGCAGCATCTGCGCGCGGTCCTCCAGCGGGATCCGGCGCCAGCGGGTCTGGGCCCGTCGAGCCCGGGCGACGGCCTCGGCCACGTCGGCGGCGCTCGACTGCGGCACCGAGCCCAACGGCTGGCCGGTGGCCGGCGCGTACGTCGTCACCGACGTGCCGGTGCTCGCGAGCACCCGCTCGGTCAGCGCCCTGACGTAGCCGGGCTCGAGCCCGTAGGACGCCCGCGGATCGAGCTCCGGGTCAGCCGGCAGCGCGCCAGACGTCGGTGACGACCCTGCCGCTGAGCTGCCCATGGCCGCACCATACGGCCCGGTAACTTCTTGACACAACGCCTTCAGATGTCAACCCCATCACCCCGCGAGTTGCGCCCCGTGGCCCCGCGAGTTGCGCCCCGTGGCCCGATGAGTGGTCAACCCTGGCCGGTCGCCCCGTCGCGCTCGGCCCAGGCGAGGAGCGGCGCGATGTCGAAGACGTGGTCGTCGATGTCGTGGTGCAGGTCGCCCACGTCGGCGTACCGCGCGGGCATCGTGGCGATCGTGAAGTCGTCGGGCGCGCAGTCGTCGACCTCGCCCCACCGGACGGGGGCGCTCACGGTCGCCCGGGGGTTGCCGCGCACGGAGTAGGCAGCGGCGATCGTGTGGTCGCGGGTGTTCTGGTTCCAGTCGACGAACAGCTGGGCGGGGTCGCGATCCTTGCGGAACCACGCCGTGGTCACCTCGGGCGTACGGCGGGCGACCTCGTCGGCGAACGCCTTCGCGGCCCGTCGCAGCTCGGCGAAGCCGTGCTCGGGCGGGATCCGGACGTAGACGTGCAGGCCGTTGCCGCCGGAGGTCTTCGGGTAGCCGACCGCACCGAGCTCGTCGAGCAGGTCGTGGACGACGTGGCTCACCTGCTGCACGGTGGACCACGGGCACGCCGGCCCCGGATCGAGGTCGATGCGCCACTCGTCGGGCATCTCCACCTCCGGGCGCCTGCTGTTCCACGGATGGAACTCCACGGTGCTCATCTGCACCGCCCAGATCACCTGCGCGAGCTCGGTGACGCAGAGCTCGTCGGCGGTCCGCTTCCACCGCGGGAAGAAGATCTCGACGGTCTCGACCCAGGCCGGCGCGCCCTTGGGCAGGCGCTTCTGGTGGACCTTCTCCCCCGTCACCCCGGTCGGGAAGCGGTGCAGCATGCACGGCCGCTCGAACAGCGCGTTGACGATCCCGTCGCCCACCGCGAGGTAGTAGCGGACCAGGTCGAGCTTGGTCTCGCCGCGCTCGGGGAAGTAGACCCGGTCCGGGTTCGAGACCCGCACCACCCGGGGCTCCCCTCCTCCGGACGAGGGGACCTCGACCTCCGCCGCCGCAGCCACGGACCCAACCTAGCGGCGGCTCAGGCCTCCGGGCGTCCTCTGCCCCACTCCACGGCGAGCCCCACCGCGCGCTTCCAGGCCGCGTGCCGCGTCTCCCGCTCGGTCGGATCGAGGTGCGGCGTCCACTCCGACGCGCGGCGCCAGTTGCCGCGGAGCACCCGCCGGTCGGGCCAGTACCCCACGCCGAGCCCGGCGGCGTAGGCGGCGCCGAGCGCGACGCTCTCGGCCATCATCGGCCGCACCACGCGGACGTCGAGCACGTCGGCGACCGTCTGCATCAGCAGGTTGTTCGCGGTCATCCCGCCGTCGATCGCGAGGGACGACAGCGGCGCGTCGGCGTCGGCGTTCATCGCGTCGACCACGTCCTTGGTCTGCCACGCGGTGGCCTCGAGCACCGCCCGGGCGATGTGGCCCTTGCGGGCGTACCCGGTCAGACCGACCAGGAGACCCTGCGCGCGGTTCTCCCAGTACGGCGCGAACAGGCCCGCGAACGCGGGCACCACGTAGCACCCTCCACTGTCCTCGACGGTGAGGGCCA
>JBQCCW010000219.1:0-9074 GCA_051961835.1 Marmoricola sp.
CTTGATGCCGAGGATGCGCCGCGGCTCCGGCGGCTCGAAGATCAGCCACATGCCGAGGGCGTTGGTGACCCAGCCGACCACGACGCCGAGCACCGGCAGCAGCCACCACTGGGCGAACCAGTGGTCGATGAAGGCCACCGGGACGCCGAGGCCGAAGCCGAAGATGAAGCCGAAGGCGACCATCAGGTTCAGCTCGCGCTGGCCGAAGTCGCGGAAGATCCGCACCACCAGCGCGGGGTTCTTGCTGAAGTGGTTGATCACCATGATCTTCGGGTCGAGCAGCTGGTCGATGTGCTCGCCGATCTCGTCGGTGATGTTGCGGACGACTGCGGGCAGCTGGGACCGCACCCGTGCCACGACGACCGCCTTCGCCCGGGGCGGCAGGTCCCGCCACAGCGCGGGGTGCTCACGGCGCATCACCTGCTCGATGAGCGCGGGCAGCTCAGGCTCGAAGACCGTCACGATGTGCTCGGCGATCTGGTCGGGCTCGAGCTGCTGGTAGAACTCCCGCGGCGTGCCGAGCTTCGCGATCGCCTTGTCCACGGCGATGCTGCCCATCTTCGCCGCACGCGCCGGGACGATGCCCTGCCAGCCCAGGCCGCCCTGGAGGATGCCGGGCACCTCTTGGATCTTGCGGGGAAGGACACGTGCGAGCGGGCGCATGCCCGGCACCGTGACGCCCCGGAAGCGCACCGGGGAGAACAACATGAAGAGACCGGTCCAGTTGATCAGCCAGCCCACCACGCCGGTGAAGATCGGGATGGTGATCAGGTGCCACCAGTGGACGTCGCGCAGCAGCCAGTCGACGTCGAGCGGCATCGCCGCGACCATCGCCATCCCCGACCCGCCTGTCCGCCGATCCTCGGTGTGCCGAGGCTAGCGGCTGCCGGCAGGGTCGTCAGGAGTCGGCGGGAGTGACCCTCATCGCCCCGGACCGAACGGTCCGCTGCTCTGCGAGGCGCCGCCGTGCAGCACCGGGAGGTTCGGCCGGTGCCGGCGAGCGACCGCCAGCGCCTCGGCCAGGGCGCTCTCGAGGTGTGCCACGCGCGCCCGGAGCTCACCGTTGCGCTGGCGCAGCGCGACGACCTGGTTCTCCAGGTCGAGGATCCGCCGCACGCCCTCCAGGCCGATGCCGGTCGAGGTGAGCTCGGCGACCTCCCGCAGCAGCTCGATGTCGCGCAGCGAGTAGCGGCGACCGCCGCCGCCGCTCCGGCCCGGCGAGACGAGCCCGAGGCGGTCGTACTGCCGCAGCGTCTGGGGATGCAGTCCGGTGAGCTCGGCCGCCACGCTGATCACGTACACCGGGACGGTCGGACCCGGCGGCCGCGGCTGGTTGCGCGCCATCACGCACCTCCTGCAGCGCTGAGCAGTCCGGCACGGGGGTCGCTCCCCTCGACCGCGTCGCGGTAGGCCTCCACCGCGGCGCGAGCCTGCTCGTCGAGCGTCGCCGGCACCTGCACGTCGACGGTCACCAGCAGGTCGCCGCGGCTGCCGTCCTTGCGCGGCACCCCGCGACCCCGCACTCGCATGGTGCGGCCGTTCGGGGTCCCGGCCGGGATCCGCAGCGTCACCGGTGCGCCTCCCAGCGTCGGGACCTTGACCTCCGCGCCCAGGGCCGCCTCGTCGAACCGAACCGGCAGCGCGAGGGTGAGGGCGTCCCCCTTGCGCCCGAAGAGCGGGTGCCTCTCGACGTGCACCGTGACGAACAGGTCGCCGTTCGGGCCGCCGTTCTCGCCCGCGGCGCCCTTTCCCTTGAGCCGGATCCGCTGGCCGTCCTTGACGCCGGCCGGGATCCGCGCCTGGATCGTGCGGCTGGACAGGCCGCGCCCGGACCCGTGACAGGTCGGGCACGGCTCGTCGTACACGAGCTGGCGTCCGTGGCACATCGGGCAGGTCTCGTTCATCGAGAACCCCCCGCCGACGGAGTTCACGACCATGCCCGCGCCGTCGCACTCGGGGCAGACGTGCGGTCGCGTACCCGGCTTCCCCCCGGTCCCGTGACAGGTGGGGCACGGCGCGTCGGAGGACAGCCGCAGCGACAGCGTCGTGCCGTCGACGGCGTCGGTGAACGACAGGGTCGCCTCGGTCTCGATGTCGGCGCCGCGCGCCGGACGCGCGGCACGGGTGCGCCCGAAGCCGCCGCCCGCGCCTCCGCCCGGCGCTCCGGCTCCGCCGCCGAAGATCCCGCCCAGCAGGTCGGACAGGTCGAAGCCGCCTGCGGTGCCGGTGCTCTGACCGCCGAAGCCGCCGGGGAACCCCCCGCCCCCGCCGAAGCCGCCGGGGAAGCCGGCACCCCCGGCGACCATCGAGCGCAGGTCGTCGTACTGCTTGCGCTTCTCCGCGTCGCCGACGACGTCGTAGGCCTCGGCCACCTCCTTGAAGCGCTCCTCGGCAGCCTTGTCCCCCGGCTTGGAGTCGGGGTGGTTCTCTCGGGCGAGCTTGCGGTAGGCCTTCTTGACGGCGGCCTGGTCGGCGTCCTTGGTGACGCCGAGGACCTTGTAGAAGTCCTTGTTCGCCCACTCGGCGTTGTTCATGCACCCCTCCTCTCGGGGCTCGTCGGGAAGCGGCTCACTGCGGGTCGGCGGCGCTGTCGCTCGCGGCGGACCCGGCGGCGTCCGCCGGGACGGACCGATCCCCGGCACCCGGGTCGGCCGGGTCGACGACCAGCACCTGCGCGGCGCGCACGACCCGATCGCCGATCCGATAGCCGGCCTTGGCGATGTGGCGGCACGTCACCACCGAGACGCTCGGATCAGTGCCCACGTGCGAGAGCGCCTCGTGCACCGTCGGGTCGAACGCGTCGCCCGGCTCGCCGTACCGGGCCAGGCCGAGGCCGGCGACGATCCGCTCGAACTGGTCGGCGACCCCTTTGAAGCCGCCTTCGAGCTCGCCGGCCTCCCGGGCTCGGTCGATGTTGTCGAGGACGTCGAGCATCGGCGTGAGCACCGCCAAGACGGCGTTCTCGCGCACCAGGTCGCGGTCCCGCTCCACCCGCCGCTTGTAGTTGAGGAACTCCGCCTGGAGCCGCTGCAGGTCGGCGAGACGCTCGGCGGCCTCCTCGCGCGCGCGAGCCAGCTCGTCGGGCGCCTCCGCAGCCGGAGCGCCCTGCGCCTCCGCAGCCGGAGCGCCCTGCGCCTCCGCGGCCGGAGGGACCGCGGTGTCCCGCGGCCCCTCCGCCTCGGCGGCCTGCGGAGCGTCGGGAGTCACGGGGGACTCGTCGCTCACTTGGCCTCCCCGTTCTGCGGCCCGTCACCCGGCTCGTCGACGATCTCGGCGTCGACGACCTCGTCGTCGTCGGTGGCAGCGCCCGGCTCGCCGGCGGCCCCGCCGTCGGCGCCGTCGGCGCCGTCGCTCGCGGCGTACATCGCGGCGCCCATCTTCTGGGAGCTCTCCCCGAGCTTGGTGATGCCGGCGGTGAGCGCGTCCTTATCGGCCGCGTCGTCCTCGAGCAGCTTCTTCAGCGCGTCGACGTCGCCCTGCACCTCGGACTTGACGTCGTCGGGCAGCTTCTCGTCGTTCTCGGAGAGGAACTTCTCGGTCGAGTAGACCAGCGAGTCGGCCTGGTTGCGGACCTCGACGGCCTCACGCCGCTTGGCGTCCTCCTCGGCGTACTGCTCGGCGTCGCGGACCATCCGGTCGATGTCGTCCTTCGACAGCGCGCTGCCGCCGGAGATCGTCATCGACTGCTCCTTGCCGGTGCCCTGGTCCTTGGCGGAGACGTGCACGATGCCGTTCGCGTCGATGTCGAAGGTGACCTCGATCTTCGGCAGCCCGCGCGGAGCCGGCGGCAGCCCGGTCAGCTCGAAGTTCCCCAGCGGCTGGTTCTGCGCCCACATCTGGCGCTCGCCCTGGGCCACCTTGATCTCCACCGACGGCTGGTTGTCGTCGGCGGTGGTGAAGATCTCCGACCGCTTGGTCGGGATCGTGGTGTTCCGCTCGATCAGGACGGTCATCACGCCACCCTTGGTCTCGATGCCCAGGCTCAGCGGCGTGACGTCGAGGAGCAGCACGTCCTTCACCTCGCCCTTGAGGACCCCGGCCTGCAGCGCTGCACCGATCGCGACGACCTCGTCGGGGTTGACGCCCTTGTTGGGCTCCTTCCCGGTC
This sequence comes from Marmoricola sp., assembly GCA_051961835.1. Lineage (GTDB taxonomy): Bacteria > Actinomycetota > Actinomycetes > Propionibacteriales > Nocardioidaceae > Marmoricola. The sequence continues at coordinate 4,108 of JBQCCW010000219.1, forward strand.
AGCTGACGCACCAGGTCGCTGACGGCCGGCATCCGGGTGGAGCCGCCGACGAGCACGACGTGGTCGATCTTGCTGACGTCGAGGCCGGCGTCCTTGATGACCTGCTGGAAGGGCTTCTTGCAGCGGTCGAGCAGGTCCGCGGTGATCTTCTGGAACTCCGAGCGGCTCAGCTTCTCCTCGAAGTGGAGCGGGCCGGACTCACCGTGGGTGATGTAGGGCAGGTGGATCGTCGTCTCGCTCGAGCTGGAGAGCTCGATCTTCGCCTTCTCCGCGGCCTCCTGCAGGCGCTGGAGCGCGATCTTGTCCTTGCTCAGGTCGACGCCGTTGTTGTCCTTGAACTTCTTGACCATCCAGTCGACGATCCGCTGGTCCCAGTCGTCGCCGCCGAGGTGGTTGTCGCCGCTGGTCGCCTTGACCTCGACGACGCCCTCGCCGATCTCGAGCAGGGACACGTCGAACGTGCCACCACCGAGGTCGAAGACGAGGATGGTCTGGTCGCTCTCGCCCTTGTCCAGGCCGTAGGCCAGCGCCGCCGCGGTCGGCTCGTTGACGATCCGGCTCACGTTGAGGCCCGCGATCTCGCCGGCCTCCTTGGTGGCCTGGCGCTGGGCGTCGGAGAAGTAGGCGGGGACGGTGATGACCGCGTCGGTCACCGTCTCGCCCAGGTACGCCTCGGCGTCGCGCTTGAGCTTCTGCAGGATGAAGGCGGAGATCTGCTGGGCGGTGAAGTCCTTGCCGTCGATGTCCACCTTCCAGTCGGTGCCCATGTGGCGCTTGACCGACCGGATGGTCCGGTCGACGTTGGTGACGGCCTGCCGCTTGGCGACCTCACCGACGAGGACCTCGCCGTTCTTGGCGAAGGCGACCACGGACGGGGTCGTCCGCGCGCCCTCGGCGTTCGCGATGACGGTGGGCTCGCCACCCTCGAGGACGGCGACGACGGAGTTCGTCGTGCCCAGGTCGATGCCGACCGCTCGTGCCATGTGTCAGTTACCTCCGATGTGGGGTGCAGCGCGCGTCGCCCGAGGCGGTCGCCACTGCTGTTCGTGGTCTTGAGTGTGTCAAACAAGTTGAGCCGTTCAAACTCAACTTCCGACACCGTGCACAACACGGCGCGTACCCCGGTCATTCCCGCCGATTCCCGAGGTCGCGCAGCGCCGGAGGGGAATACCTGGACGGTCCCCGGCGTACGCACTGGCATGAGCGTTCCGACCCTGACCCTCAACGACGGCCACACCATCCCCCAGCTCGGCTTCGGCGTCTTCCAGGTGCCCCCCGCCGAGACCGCCGACGTCGTACGGCGTGCGCTGGAGGTGGGCTACCGGCACCTCGACACCGCCCAGATGTACGGCAACGAGGAAGGGGTGGGCAGGGGCATCCGCGAGGCCGGGCTGCCGCGCGAGGAGGTGTTCGTCACCTCCAAGCTCAACAACGGCTTCCACCGCCCCGACGACGCGCGGCGCGAGTTCGCCGCCACGCTCGAGCGCCTCGGCAGCGACTACGTCGACCTGTTCCTCATCCACTGGCCGCTGCCTACTCGGTACGACGGCGACTTCGTCTCGACGTGGCGGACGCTGGTGGAGTTCCAGCAGGAGGGTCGCGCCCGCTCGATCGGCGTCTCGAACTTCCAGCCGGCCCACCTGGAGCGGATCATCGAGGAGACCGGAGTGACTCCCGCGGTCAACCAGGTCGAGGTGCACCCGTACTTCCACAACTCCGTGGTGCGCGACGCCGACGCCGCGGCCGGCATCCTCACCGAGGCGTGGGCCCCCATCGCGCAGGGTGCGGTCCTCGACGACCCGACGATCCTCGCGGTCGCGGAGTCGGTCGGGCGCACCCCCGCGCAGGTGACGCTGCGGTGGCACCTCCAGCGGGGCGACATCGTGTTCCCCAAGACCACCCACACCGAGCGGATGCGCGAGAACGTCGCGCTGTTCGACTTCGAGCTGTCGGCGGCCGACATGGCGGCGATCGACGGCCTCGACCGTGGCACCGCGGGTCGCCAGGGGCCCGATCCGGACACCTTCGACTGGATCCCGTGAGGCCCGGGCCGTCGGGAGGACCGGTCAGCGCACCGTGATGCGGACGCTGTTGGACGCCGTGTGGGTGGCGGGGTCGATGACCCGGAACTCGTTGAGGCCGCTGCGGCCGGTGCGCACGTAGGTCTCGAACGTGCCGACCTGCACTGTGGTCGTCGTCGGGAAGTCCGACCACGAGCCGCCCTCCAGGCGCTGGACCTGCAGGCCGACGTTGTCGTGACCGGGCCAGGTGCCGGTGAGGTTGATCCTGCCCATCGGCGCCACCTCGGTCGGCGACGCGGCGAGATGCAGCCCTGTGGGCTTGCGATGGCGGTGCGCTCCGCCGCCCGACGATCCTTTGCCGGAGGAGCTCGAGGAGGCGTCACCGGGGACCGGCAGCGCGGTGCTCGGCAGCGGCGAGACCGGCTCTGCTCGGCCGAGGGCGCTCCGCGTATCACCGCCCGAGCCGTTGAGACCGAGCGCGTGCACGAACACGTAGGTGCCGAGCGCCACGACGACCGCGAAGGCGATCAGGAACAGCAGGGCTCGTCGTACCACCGAGCCCAGCTGTGCCTCGCGCTCGTCGTCCACGCGCCTCACCGTAGCCAGCCCCACCGCACGACTCCCGGCCGGCGTTTCGGGAGTCGGACGCTCAGCGGGGCTCGAGGACCACGACCGGGATCTCCCGGGGGCACCAGGACTGATAGCTCTCGTAGTCGGGATAGAGCGCGACCAGCCGCGGCCAGAGCTCCGCTCGCTCCTGCGGCCCGGCGGTCCGCGCCCGCACCCGCCGCCGACCCCCACGCGTGAGCACCTCCACGTCCGGCTGCGCGCGGAGGTTGAGGTACCACGCGGGGTCGTGCGCCCGGCCTCCCTGGCTCGCGACCACGACGAGACGGTCGCCGTCGGCCAGGCAGATCAGCGGCGTCTCGCGGCGCTTGCCGGTCTTGCGCCCGACATGGGAGAGGACGCAGATCGGGACCGGGTGACCCTGTCCGGGGAAGGTGCCGAGCACGCGCCCACCGGTCGCCTTGAACACGGCCACGTTCGCCTTCGCGGCATACTTCAGCACCACGGTGACCGCGCGACTGTCGAGCCCCTTCGGCCTGCTCGTCATCCGCGGACCAGGCATCAGCGGTCGCGCTTCCAGACGATCTCCTCGGTCAGCCCGCTGCTACGCCAGCCGCCGGGCGTGCGGACCATCAGGTGGTGGTAGTACCCCCCGAACTCGACGAGGCGCTGGTCGCTCGAGCCGTCCTCGCCGACGGGCATGGGGTTGTGGAAGTACGCCGTCACCGCGGCTTCGTCCCCCTCCAGCTGCACGTCGAGCTGGCCCAGGGTGTGCATCCGGGCCGGGAAGAACGCCGGCAGCACCTCCGCCAACCAGCGCTTCACCTCGGGGTAGTCGGCCGCGATGCCTCCGGACGCGGTGTAGTCGATCCGCGCGTCGGGTGTGAAGACCCGGTCCAGGCGGTCCCAGTCGCCGGTGTCGACGGCCCGGGTGTAGGCCACGAGCACGTCCGCGATCTCGAGCCGATCCGACAGCTGCTGCACGTCCATGAGACCGGAGGCTAGTGCAGAACTGGAACCTGTTCTAGTCTCCGTGGAACCCGGACGCCGCCCGCGACCGGGACCCAAGGAGGCAGCGATGCGGTTCACCTATGCCGAGGCGATGACGGACGCGTCCTACTACGCCCCGTTGGCCCAGGCGGCGGAGCGCGCCGGCTACACCTCGATGACGGTCGCCGACTCGCTCATCTACCCCCGGGAGTCCGACACCACCTACCCCTACACCGACACCGGCGACCGGCACTTCCTCGAGGACAAGGACTTCATCGAGGCGCTCACGCTGGTCACCCACCTCGCCGCCGTCACCTCGACGCTGCGCTTCACGCCGTTCGTGCTCAAGCTCCCCGTGCGCCCCCCGGTCCTCGTGGCCAAGCAGGTCGGCTCCATCGCATGGCTCTCGGGCAACCGGCTCGGTCTCGGGGTCGGGCTGTCCCCGTGGCCGGAGGACTTCATCGCGATGGGCGTGCCGTGGGAGAAGCGCGGCAAGCGGATGGACGAGTGCATCGACATCGTCCGCGGCCTGACCAACGGCGGGTTCTTCGAGTACCACGGCAGCTTCTACGACGTCCCGGCGATGAAGCAGACGCCCGCGCCGACCCGGCCGGTGCCGATCCTCGTCGGCGGCCACTCCGACGCGGCGCTGCGCCGGGCGGTGCTCAAGGGCGACGGCTGGATGCACGCCGGAGGAGACGCCGAGGAGCTGGACCGGATGCTCGCGCGGCTGGCGGAGATCCGGCGGGCCGAGGGTGACACCAGGGACGACTTCGAGGTGCACGTCATCTCCTACGACGCCTACGACCCCGAGGGCATCAAGCGGCTGGCGGACAAGGGCGTCACCGACTGCATCGTCGGCTTCCGTGTGCCCTACATCGAGGGCCGCGACGACGAGCCGCTGCAGAAGAAGATCGACGACCTCGAGCGGTTCGCGGACAAGGTGATCGCGAGCGTGCGGCAGTGACGCTCGACGCCTTCCGAGACGCGGTCGCCGAGGCCGAGTCGCTCATCCGGAACCCGCCCTTCCCGATCGGAGAGCAGGACCTGGCCGAGGGCTTGGACTACCTGGCGGGCTCCATCCGCTCGTCGCTGCAGATGGCCTTTGACTACGACCTCGACCACCCGGTCCTGATCAACCCCACCCACCAGTACGCCCGCCAGGGACTGGACAACCCCGACGCCGTGTACTTCAACGCCTACCTGGCGCCCGGGGCGTCGTACGAGGTGTCGGGCGTGCGCGGCACCACCACCGACCTCTCCTTCCAGATCATGGACGGGACCTACTCCACCGAGGGCGCACCCCACACCGTCGCGGCCTTCGACGACCGCGAGCTGGACATCGCGCCCGACGGCGCCTTCAGCTGGCGGTTCGGACCGGAGTTGGGG
>JBQCCW010000220.1:0-8243 GCA_051961835.1 Marmoricola sp.
CGAACGACGACGAGGGTCGCGCGCTGCTCAAGCAGCTGGGCTTCCCGTTCAAGGAGAACAGCTGATGGCGAAGACTGCCCTGAAGGTCAAGGCGGCACGCAAGCCGAAGTTCGCGGTGCGGGGCTACACCCGCTGCCAGCGCTGCGGCCGGCCCAAGGCCGTCTACCGCAAGTTCGGCCTGTGCCGGATCTGCCTGCGCGAGATGGCGCACCGCGGCGAGCTGCCCGGCGTCACCAAGAGCTCCTGGTAACACCCACCCACCACCACGTAGCAGGTCCGCGGCACACGGCCGTGGAAACCGTTATGAGAAAGGGCCGAGACGGCCATGACGATGACTGACCCGATCGCAGACATGCTCACGCGTCTGCGCAACGCCAACCAGGCGTACCACGACTCTGTGGCGATGCCGTACAGCAAGCTCAAGGAGGGCGTCGCCGAGATCCTCCGCCAGGAGGGCTACATCACCTCCTACGAGGTGAACGACAACGTCGACGCTCCGGGCAAGACGCTGCGCATCACCCTGAAGTACGGCCGCAGCCGGGAGCGCTCGATCGCCGGCGTGCGCCGGATCAGCAAGCCCGGTCTGCGGGTGTACGCCAAGCACACCGCGCTGCCCAAGGTCCTCGGTGGCCTCGGCGTCGCGATCATCTCCACCAGCCAGGGCCTGCTGACCGACCGGCAGGCGAACTCCAAGGGCGTCGGCGGGGAAGTCCTCGCCTACGTCTGGTGACCAGGAACCGCGAGGAGGAACAGCAATGTCGCGTATTGGCAAGCTCCCCGTGCCGGTTCCGGCAGGGGTCGACGTCACGGTCCAGGACAGCGTCGTCACGGTGAAGGGCCCGAAGGGCACCCTGAGCCACATCGTCGCCGAGCCGATCACCGTCGACCGCGGTGAGGACGGCACGATCGAGGTCAAGCGGCCCGACGACCAGCGGCTCAGCAAGTCGCTGCACGGTCTGACCCGGACGCTGATCAACAACATGGTCGTGGGCGTCACCGAGGGTTACGAGAAGCGTCTCGAGATCGTCGGCGTCGGCTACCGCGTCCTGTCCAAGGGACCGACCCAGCTGGAGTTCCAGCTCGGCTACTCCCACCCGATCACGTTCGACGCGCCGGAGGGCATCACCTTCACGGTCGAGAACGCCACCCGCTTCGGGGTGCAGGGGATCGACAAGCAGCTCGTCGGCGAGGTCGCCGCGAACATCCGCAAGCTCCGCAAGCCCGAGCCCTACAAGGGCAAGGGCGTGCGCTACGCCGGCGAACACGTCCGCCGCAAGGTCGGAAAGGCTGGTAAGTGACGATGAGCATCTCATTGAAGCACCGCAAGCACACCTCGGCGCGCACCGCGTCGCGGCTGCGCCGGCAGGTCCGCGGGCGCAAGCGCGTCGCGGGCACCGCAGAGCGCCCGCGCCTCGTCGTCACCCGGTCCTCCAAGCACATGACCGCTCAGGTCGTGGACGACCTTGTCGGCCGCACGCTGGCCTCGGCCTCGACGATGGAGGCCGACCTGCGTTCGCTCGAGGGCGACAAGACCGCCAAGGCGCGTCGGGTCGGCGAGCTGGTCGCGGAGCGCGCGAAGAGCCAAGGAGTCGACTCGGTGGTTTTCGACCGTGCCGGCAACAAGTACCACGGTCGCGTCGCGGCCCTCGCGGACGGCGCCCGCGAGGGTGGCCTGACGTTCTGAGTCGGCCGAACAGGTCTGAGGAAAGAGGTAGATCATGAGCGGTTCGCAGCGCGGACAGCGCGGCGGAGGCCGTGGACGCGACGACCGTCGCGGAGGCCCCGAGAAGAGCCAGTACATCGAGCGCGTCGTCGCGATCAACCGTGTCGCCAAGGTGGTCAAGGGTGGTCGTCGCTTCAGCTTCACCGCCCTCGTGATCGTCGGCGACGGTGACGGCAGGGTCGGCGTCGGCTACGGCAAGGCGCGCGAGGTGCCTGCGGCGATCGCCAAGGGTGTCGAGGAGGCGAAGAAGCAGTTCTTCCGCGTCCCCCGCATCCAGGGCACCATCCCGCACCCCGTCCAGGGCGAGAAGGCGGCCGGTGTCGTGTTCCTGCGTCCCGCGTCGCCCGGTACCGGCGTCATCGCCGGCGGCCCGGTGCGCGCGGTGCTCGAGTGCGCGGGCATCCACGACGTGCTCAGCAAGTCGCTGGGGTCGTCCAACCAGATCAACATCGTCCACGCCACCGTCGAGGCGCTGAAGATGCTCGAGGAGCCTGAGGCCGTCGCCGCGCGGCGCGGCCTCTCCGTCGAGCACGTCGCCCCGGCGGCGCTCCTCAAGGCGCGCGAGGACGCTCCGGTCGCTGCGGGGGTGAGTGAGTGATGGCGCACCTGGAGGTCAAGCAGATCCGGTCCGAGATCGGCTGCAAGCAGAACCAGCGCGACACGCTGCGCTCGCTGGGTCTCAAGCGCATCGGCGACGTGGTCGTGAAGGAGGACCGTCCCGAGATCCGCGGGATGGTCCACACCGTGCGCCACCTCGTGACGGTGGCCGAGATCGACACCGCCGGCGCTGGCAACACTGCAGTTACCGACGGGGAGTGAAGGACATGACACTCAAGGTTCATCACCTGCGCCCGGCGCCGGGTGCCAAGACCGCCAAGACCCGTGTGGGTCGCGGTGAGGGCTCCAAGGGCAAGACCGCGGGCCGCGGTACCAAGGGCACCAAGGCGCGCTACCAGGTCTCCGCCGCGTTCGAGGGTGGTCAGATGCCGCTGCACATGCGGCTGCCGAAGCTCAAGGGCTTCAAGAACCCCTTCAAGGTGGAGTTCCAGGTCGTCAACCTCGACCGGATCGCGGCGCTGTTCCCCGAGGGTGGCGATGTCACCGTCGAGGAGCTCGTCGCCCGCGGAGCCGTCCGCAAGGGCCAGCCGGTCAAGGTTCTCGGCCAGGGCGAGCTCTCGTCCGCCGTGAACGTGACCGCGCACAAGTTCTCCGACGCCGCCCGGGAGAAGATCGCCGCTGCCGGCGGCAGCGTCACCGAGCTCTGAAGTCAGGGCTCTGAGCGCGGAGGCAGCACTTCGACACCGCTCGGTGTGCCCAGGGGGCACGCCGGGCGGTGTCATTCGTTAGGCTTCGACGGCGCGGTGCGACCCTGGTCGTCCCGCGCCCTCGAGCAGCACACTCACCACTCGAAAGAGGCCACCCGTTGTTGGGCGCATTCGCGAACGCATTCAGGACGCCGGACCTGCGACGCAAGCTCCTGCTCGTCCTGTTCGTCGTGGCCGTCTTCCGGCTGGGCTCCCAGATCCCCACCCCCGGGGTCCACGTCGCCAACGTGCAGTCCTGCTTCAAGCAGGCCGGCAGCAGCGGGATCTACGGGCTGATCAACCTCTTCTCCGGAGGAGCGCTGCTCCAGCTGACGGTGTTCGCGCTGGGGATCATGCCCTACATCACCGCGAGCATCATCCTGCAGCTGCTGACGGTGGTCATCCCCCGTCTGGAGACCCTCAAGAAGGAGGGCCAGCAGGGCCAGACGAAGATCACGCAGTACACCCGCTACCTCACCCTGGCGCTCGCGATCCTGCAGGCGACCGGCATCGTCGCGCTCGCGCGCAGCGGGAACCTCATCCAGGGCTGCAACCTGCCGTTGCTTTACCACAACAATGTCCAGACGGTGGCGCTCATGGTCGTCACCATGACGGCCGGCACCGTGGTGATCATGTGGCTCGGTGAGCTGATCACCGAGAAGGGCATCGGCAACGGCATGTCGATCCTGATCTTCACCCAGGTCGTGGCGACGTTCCCGGCCCAGCTGTGGAGCGTCGAGCAGGCCAAGGGCCCCTACGTGTTCGGCGCAGTGATCATCATCGGCCTGGCCATCGTCGCCGCGGTGGTCTTCATCGAGCAGGCGCAGCGCCGCATTCCGGTGCAGTACGCCCGCCGGATGGTGGGCCGGAAGATGTTCGGCGGCAGCTCGACGTACATCCCGATCAAGGTGAACCAGGCCGGCGTCATCCCGGTCATCTTCGCCTCGAGCCTGCTGTACCTGCCGGCGATGGCGGTGCAGTTCAACCAGAGCTCGAACAACGCGGTGATCAGCTGGGTCTCGCGCTATCTCGTGCGAGGCGACCATCCGCTGTACATGCTGACGTACTTCCTGCTGATCATCTTCTTCACGTACTTCTACGTCGCGATCACCTTCAACCCCGAGGAAGTCGCCGACAACATGAAGAAGTACGGCGGCTTCATCCCCGGGATCCGGGCGGGACGGCCGACCCAGGACTATCTCAACTACGTGCTGTCGCGGATCACCTTCCCCGGCTCGCTGTACCTGGGAGTCATCTCGCTCATTCCGCTGATCGCACTGGCGCTGTTCAATGCCAGCCAGAACTTCCCGTTCGGCGGCACCTCGATCCTCATCATGGTGGGCGTCGCGCTCGACACGGTGAAGCAGATCGAGAGCCAGCTGCAGCAGCGCAACTACGAAGGGTTCCTGAGGTAGGACGATGCGACTGATCCTGATGGGGCCGCCCGGAGCCGGCAAGGGCACGCAGGCGAAGTTCGTGGCGGAGAAGTTCGGGGTGCCCGCGATCTCGACGGGCGACATCTTCCGGGCCAACGTGTCCCAGGGCACGCCGCTCGGGGTCGAGGCCAAGCGCTACATGGACGCCGGCGAGTACGTCCCCGACGAGGTCACGAACCTGATGGTGCGCAACCGCATCGACGAGGAGGACGCCCGGCCGGGCTTCCTCCTCGACGGCTACCCGCGCACGCTGGCCCAGGTCGAGGAGCTCGACGGGATGATCCGGTTCACCGGGCACTCCCTCGACGCGGTGGTCGTGCTGACCTGCGACCAGAACGAGCTGGTCTCGCGGCTGCTGCAGCGCGCCGAGGTGGAGGGCCGCGCCGACGACACCGAGGACGTCATCCGGCGTCGCCAGGAGGTCTACCTCGAGCAGACCGAGCCGCTCATCGGGGTCTACCGGGAGCGCGGCCTGCTGTGCGAGGTCGACGGCATGGGCGAGGTGTCCGAGGTGACCCAGCGCATCCTGGCCGCGCTGGACGGCGTCGTCCAGAGCTGACCCGGGCCGGCGGACGAGCGGACTCCCCCCGTGGCTTTCAGGGACCGAGGCATCGAGTACAAGACCCCCGAGCAGATCGACCGGATGCGCGTGGCCGGCCTCCTGGTGGGGGAGACCCTGGAGCTCCTCCGGGCTGCGGTGCGTCCCGGCGTCACGCCGCGCGAGCTCGACGCGCTCGCCGAGCAGCACATCCGCGACCACGGCGGTGTGCCCTCGTTCCTCGGCTACGGCCATCCGCCGTTCCCCGCGACGATCTGCGCTTCGGTCGACGACGAGGTCGTCCACGGCATCCCGGGCGACCGCCCGCTGGCCGAGGGCGACGTCATCTCGGTGGACTGCGGTGCGATCGTCGAGGGGTGGCACGGCGACGCCGCCATCACGGTGCCCGTCGGAGAGGTGCGGCCCGAGGTGGCCGAGCTGATGCGGGTCACCGAGGAGTCGATGTGGCGGGGCATCGCCGCGGCGCGCCTCGGCGGACGGATCTCCGACATCTCGCACGCCGTGGAGTCCTACGTGCGCTCCCAGCCGCACCCGCAGGGGGGCACCTGGGGGATCCTCGAGGACTACACGGGCCATGGGATCGGCACGGCGATGCACCAACCGCCCAACGTGCCGAACGTCGGGCGGCCCGGCCGCGGCCCCAAGCTCGAGCGCGGGATGGCGCTGGCCGTGGAGCCCATGGTCACGTTGGGCAGCAAGGACACGGTCGTGGCGGAGGACGACTGGACGATTCTCACCGACGACGGCAGCTGGGCCGCGCACTTCGAGCACACCTTCGCGCTCACCCCGGACGGCGCCTGGGTGCTCACCGCCCTGGACGGCGGGCGGGCGAAGCTCACCGACCTCGGTGTGCCGTGCGCCGAGGCGTGACCACTGCTGCCTGCGAGCGCGTCAGCGTCCACGATTTGGAGTCCGGGGCCCCGGGTCTCTAGACTGGCGTGTCGGCCCAACGTGGGTCTGTTTCGCTGTGCCTCGCGGCTGCCTGTCCCTGCGTGACCATGCAGGGTCGGGTCGGGGCCCGGCGACGACACTCGAGGTCCACCGGCGAGCGTGCTCGCCGGGCGGTTCCCGGGCCGGTGTGAGAAACGGTAGACGACCGACCAACAGATTGCGGAGGACATGCCGAAGAAGGAAGGCGTCATCGAGATGGAGGGCTCCGTCGTGGAGGCCCTTCCCAACGCCATGTTCCGGGTCGAGTTGAGCAACGGGCACAAGGTGCTCGCGCACATCAGCGGCAAGATGCGCCAGCACTACATCCGGATCCTTCCCGAGGACCGGGTCGTCGTGGAGCTCTCGCCGTACGACCTCACCCGTGGTCGCATCGTCTACCGCTACAAGTAACAGCCGACAACCCCGAAGAGAGGCTGACCATGAAGGTCAACCCCAGCGTCAAGCCGATCTGTGACAAGTGCAAGGTGATCCGTCGCCACGGCCGCGTCATGGTGATCTGCGAGAACCCCCGGCACAAGCAGCGCCAGGGCTGAGCTTGCACCACAACTGAACATGTCAACTACGTGATCGCTAGGGCGCAAGCCCGAATCCTCCCTCGGAGCGGATGGCCGAGGCCCGGTTCCACCGGGACGCATCACGACCACACCACCGTGACACCCGAAGGGGATCGCCCCTTCGCGAAAGGCAGAGAATGGCACGCCTCGTTGGTGTCGACCTCCCGCGTGACAAGCGCATCGAGGTCGCACTCACCTACATCTACGGCATCGGCCGTACCCGCTCCCAGCAGCTCCTCGCCGCGACCGGCATCGACCCGAACGCGCGGGTGCACACGCTGGGCGACGACGAGCTCGTGAAGCTCCGTGACGAGATCGAAGCCCACTTCAAGATCGAGGGCGACCTGCGCCGCGAGGTGCAGGCCGACATTCGCCGCAAGGTGGAGATCGGCAGCTACCAGGGCCGCCGGCACCGCATGGGCCTCCCCGTGCGCGGTCAGCGCACGAAGACCAACGCGCGCACCCGCAAGGGACCCAAGCGCACCGTCGCCGGCAAGAAGAAGGCCAAGTGACCGGTCTCGACTGATCCCGGCCCGCAGCAGCGGGCGCGGACCGGCCGACCGCCTCATCTCGTTCACGAATTTCAAGGAGTTACTGCATGCCTCCGAAGAGCCGTCAGGCTGCGGGCGCCAAGAAGGTGCGCCGCAAGGAGAAGAAGAACGTCGCCCAGGGCGAGGCTCACATCAAGAGCACGTTCAACAACACCATCGTCACGATCACCGACCCCACCGGTGCGGTGATCTCGTGGGCCTCCGCCGGCACGGTCGGCTTCAAGGGCTCGCGCAAGTCCACCCCGTTCGCCGCGCAGATGGCCGCCGAGGCCGCCGGACGCCGCGCGATGGAGCACGGCATGAAGAAGATCGACGTGTTCGTCAAGGGCCCGGGCTCCGGCCGCGAGACCGCGATCCGCTCGCTGGGTGCGATCGGCCTCGAGGTCGGCACCATCGCCGACGTCACGCCGACGCCGCACAACGGCTGCCGCCCGCCCAAGCGCCGTCGCGTCTGATCGCGCGCCCGAACCGGACTTGCAAGGAGAGTTGAACAATGGCCCGCTACACCGGCCCCATGACCAAGAAGTCGCGCCGTCTCGGCGTCGACCTCGTCGGCGGTGACGCCGCTTTCGAGAAGCGCCCCTACGCACCCGGCCAGCACGGGCGCGCGCGCATCAAGGAGAGCGAGTACCGCAACCAGCTGCAGGAGAAGCAGAAGGCCCGCTTCACCTACGGCGTGATGGAGAAGCAGTTCCACCGCTACTACGAGGAGGCAGCGCGCCGCCAGGGCAAGACCGGCGACAACCTGCTGCAGCTGCTCGAGTGCCGGTTGGACAACGTCGTCTACCGCGCCGGCTTCGCCCGGACCCGTCGCCACGCCCGCCAGCTGGTCGTGCACGGCCACTTCCTGGTGAACGGCCACAAGGTCGACATCCCGTCGTACCAGGTCGCGGCGCACGACATCATCGACGTGCGTGAGAAGAGCCTGCAGATGACCCCGTTCATCGTGGCTCGCGAGACCCACGGCGAGCGGATCGTCCCCGCCTGGCTCCAGGTGCTGCCGAACCGGATGCGGATCCTGGTGCACTCGCTGCCCGTGCGTGCCCAGATCGACCTGCCGGTCCAAGAGCAGCTCATCGTCGAGTACTACTCGAAGAAGTAATCCACTCCACCACCCCCGTGAGTTCGAGCCCTTCAAATAGAGGTGGGGCTCGGAAAGGAAATC
>JBQCCW010000221.1:0-18570 GCA_051961835.1 Marmoricola sp.
GGCCCTGCTGGACTACTGCCGGCTCTCCGCGGAGCCCGTCGGGCGGATCGTCCTGGGCCTGGTGGGCGACGACGACCCGGTGACGGCGCTGCTCTCCGACCGTGTCTGCGCGGCCCTGCAGGTGCTCGAGCACTGCCAGGACGTGGCCGAGGACCACCGCGCCGGTCGCGTCTACCTCCCCGCGGACCGGATGGCCCTGCACGGCGTCACCGACGCCCAACTCGCCGAACCCGTCGCCGCGCCCGCGCTGCGCCGGCTCGTGCTGGAGACCACCGGTCGCGCGGCCGCCCTGCTCGAGGACGGCGCCCCTGTGGTCGACCGCCTGCACGGCTGGGGCCGGCTCTGCGTCGCCGGCTTCGTCGCCGGAGGCCGCGCCACGGTGGCCGCGCTGCGCCGCACCGGGGGCGACGTGTTCACCCGCGACACCCGCCCCTCGCGTGTCGTGACCGCGCGCGAGGCCGCCCGGCTCTTCGCCCTCGGCGCCGCGCGGAGGAGGCGATGACCGTGACCGCCACGTCCACCGTGCAGCAGGCCTACGAGACCTGCGAGGAGATCACCCGCACCGAGGCCCGCAACTTCCACTACGGGATCCGGCTGCTCCCCGTCGATCGGCGGCGCGCGCTGTGCGCCCTCTACGCCCTGGCGCGACGGATGGACGACATCGGCGACGGCGACCTCCCCGCCGCCGACAAGGTGACCCGGCTCGCCGGTCTCCGCAAGGAGATCGCCCGTCTCGACGAGAGCAGCGACCCGGTGCTCGTCGCGGTGGCCGACGCCGCGCGTCGCTATCCGGTGCCGATGGACGCCTTCGAGGAGCTCCTCGTCGGTGTCGAGCGCGATCTCGGCGAGGTCCGCATCGCCGACTTCGACGACCTCGTCTCCTACTGCCGCCTCGTCGCGGGGTCCGTAGGCCGGCTGTGCCTCGCCGTGTTCGCCCACCAGGACCCGCCCGGAGGACATGCCGTCGCGGCGACGTACGCCGACCAGCTCGGCATCGCGCTGCAGCAGACGAACATCCTGCGCGACGTCCGGGAGGACCTGCTCAACGGCCGGGTCTACCTCCCCGCCGACGAGCTCGCGCGGGCCGGCGTCGAGCTCCGCCTCGACGACACCGGCGCCCTGGACGACCCCTCCGGCCGGCTGGCCGGCTACCTGCGCGGGGCCGCGGCGCGCGCCGAGGACTGGTACGGCCTCGGCATGAGGCTCGTGCCGTGGCTCGATCGGCGCAGCGCCGCCTCGTGCCGCGCGATGGCGGGCATCTACCACCACCTGCTCGTCCGGATCGCTCGCGATCCGGTGCAGGTCTACGACAAGCGGCTCTCGCTCGGGACCGGCGAGAAGGTCCGCGTCGCCGCCACCGCCCTGATCGGAGGAGCACGATGAGCAGCACGCCCGGAAGCGCCTCCCGCACGACGCGACGCGTCGCCGTGGTCGGCGGCGGGCTCGCGGGCATCACCACCGCGCTCGGGCTCGCCGACGCCGGCGCCGAGGTCGTGCTCGTCGAGTCTCGGGCCCGCCTGGGCGGGCTGACCAACTCCTTCGACCGCGACGGTCTGTGGGTCGACAACGGCCAGCACGTCTTCCTGCGCTGCTGCACCGCCTACCGGGGGCTGCTGGCGCGGCTCGGGGTGAGCGACCTGGTGCACCTGCAGGATCGCCTCGACGTGCCGGTGAAGTCGGGCATCCGGCCGGGGCTGGCCCGCCTCCAGGCCTCCACGCTGCCGCTGCCGGCGCCGTGGCACCTCGCGGGGTCGCTAGCCCGCTACCGCTGGCTCGGCTGGGCCGACCGGGTCCGCGCCGGCCGCGGCGCGCTCGCGCTGCGCGACCTGGACCGCGACGACCCGGCCGCCGACGACGCGACGTTCGGCTGGTGGCTGCGGGAGCACGGCCAGGACGACCGCACCATCGCGGCGCTCTGGGACCTCGTCGGCGTGGCGACGCTCAACGCCCACGCCGACCAGGCCTCGCTCGCGCTCGCCGCGACCGTGTTCCAGCTGGGGCTGCTCCAGGAGCCCGACGCCGCCGACATCGGCTGGTCCGCGGTGCCCCTCCAGCGCCTGCACGGCGACGCGGCCGAGCGGGCGCTGGCCGAGGCCGGGGTCGAGGTGCTCTGCAGCACCCGCGTCCACGACCTGGAGGTGCGTCCCCACGGAGTGGAGATCGGTCCGGGGATCGACGGGCTGTTCGACGACGTCGTCCTCGCCACCCCACCGACGATGACCGAGCGCCTGCTCCCTCCGGGTGCCTCCACGTTGGCCACCGGCTGGTCGACCCGCTTGGGCACCAGCCCGATCGTCAACCTGCACCTCGTGCTGGACCGCCCGATCCTGCACCAGCCGTTCGTCGCCGCCGTGGACAACCCGCTGCAGTGGGTCTTCGACCGCACGCAGGCCTCCGGGATGGACGCCTCCCGAGGGCAGTACCTCGCCTGCTCGATCTCCGCGGCCGACGAGCTGATCGGCATGCCGGTGGCGTCGATCCAGGACTGGATGCTGCCGCACCTCGCCGACCTGCTGCCGCAGTTCCGGACCGTGCGGACCGAGCAGTTCTTCGTCACCCGGGAGCCCGAGGCGACCTTCCGGCCCACGCCGGGGAGCGCGCGCTGGCGCCCGGGCGCCCGCACCCGCGCCCCCCGGGTGCACCTTGCCGGCGCGTGGACCGCCACCGGCTGGCCGGCGACGATGGAGAGCGCCTGCCGCAGCGGTCAGGCGGCTGTGCACTCGGTGCTCACCGCCGCCCGCCCCCAGGAGATCCCGTCTCAGGACTGGGAGCCGGTGCCCCCTTCGGTCACCGCGCTCCCCGACCGCTACGTCCCCGGATCGCCGGCATGAGCCCGCGCCCCCGGGTGACGTCGCCCCCCACCTCCCTTCGACCCTCAGGGGACACCGCATGAGTCAGCACCCGCTCACCGCTCCGCCGCCGCTGCCGGCGGCCGACCAGCTCGCCGTCGCCCGCGAGCTGGTGCTCCCCGCGCTGCGTGCCGCGGTGGATCGGCTCGACCCGGACACCCGCCTCGTGGCGGCCTACCACCTCGGGTGGTGCGACACAGAAGGCAGGCCGGTGACCGGCGACCCCGGCAAGGCGGTGCGGCCCGGACTGGCCCTGCTCGCCGCGCAGGCGGTCTGCGGCGACACCGCCTGCGCCGTGCCCGGCGCCGTGGCCGTCGAGCTGGTCCACAACTTCTCGCTGGTCCACGACGACCTGATGGACCGCGACGCCGAGCGCCGGCACCGCCCGACGGTCTGGTCGGTGTGGGGCGACGCCACCGCCGTGCTCGCGGGCGACGCGATGGCCTCGCTGGCCCAGGAGGTGGTGATCGACAGCAGGTCGCCGTACGCCCTGGACGCACTCGGCGCCCTTGCCCGCGCCACCCGGGAGCTGATCCGAGGACAGGTCCTCGACGTGGCGTTCGAGAACCGTGACGACGTGACGCTCGCGGCCTGCCTCGACATGGCGGGCGGCAAGACCGGCGCCCTGCTCGGCGTGAGCGCGGAGATCGGCGGCATCCTCGCGGGCGCGACGGGCGCCGTGCGCTCCGGTCTGCGGGAGTACGGCGAGCAGCTCGGGCTGGCGTTCCAGCTCGTCGACGACGTCCTCGGCATCTGGGGATGGCCGGAGCGGACGGGCAAGCCCGTCTTCTCCGACCTCCAGGCCCACAAGAAGACACTCCCGGTGGTGTGGACGCTCCGCCACGGCGGGACCGCCGGAGCGGAGCTGGGTCGCTGGCTGGCCGGTGACGCTCCCCACGAGGAGGCGGCGCTGCGGCGCGCGGCGGACCTGATCGAGGACGCCGGCGGCCGCAGCTGGGCCACCGCGGAGGCACGCGCGCGCGTCGATCGGGCGCTGGAGGCGCTCGCCGCGGCCGGCCTCGACGAGGAGCAGCGGGCCCCGTTCGAGGTCCTCGCAGCGTTCTGCGTGGAGCGGGACCTGTGAACGCCCCGATTGCCCTCCCTCTGGCGGCAGAGCGCCGGCTCGGCGTCGACGTCGAGGCCGCCGACGCGGCTCTCGACGCCGCGGTCGAGCACCTCCGCGCCGAGCAGCACGCCGACGGCTGGTGGCAGGGCGAGCTCGCCACCAACGTGACCATGGACGCCGAGGACCTGATGCTGCGGCACTTCCTGGGTATCGCGACGCCGGAGGGCGACGCGCTCACCGCACGCTGGATCCGCAGCCAGCAGCGCGAGGACGGCACCTGGGCGACGTTCCCCGGCGGGCCGGGTGACCTCTCCACCACCGTCGAGGCGTGGGTGGCGCTGCGGATGGCCGGCGACCCCGCCGGCGCCCCCCACCTGCGCCGCGCGGCGGCGTTCGTGCGCGACGCCGGCGGCCTGGAGCAGGCCCGGGTCTTCACCCACATCTGGCTCGCCCTCTTCGGGATGTGGGACTGGGAGCAGTGCCCCGACCTGCCGCCGGAGATCATGTTCCTGCCGTCCTGGGCGCCGCTCAACATCTACGACTGGGGCTGCTGGGCACGCCAGACGATCGTGCCGCTCGCCGTCGTCAGCTCGCTGCGGCCCGTACGTCCGAGTGGCATCGACGTCGGGCCGTTGCTCAGCGGCGCTGCAGCGCCCCGCAAGGACCCGCTGTGGACCCTCGCCGGCGCCTTCCAGCGTCTCGACGTCGTGCTGCGTTCCTGGACCCGGCACACCCCGCCGGTGGGCCGGGCGGTGCGTCGACGGGCGACCCGCCGAGCGGTGCAGTGGATCCTCGACCGCCAGGAGGCCGACGGCGGCTGGGGCGGCATCCAGCCGCCGTGGGTGTACTCGCTGATCGCGTTGCACCTCTCGGGCCTGCCGCTCGACCACCCGGCGATGGTGCGCGGCCTCGCCGGCCTCGACGGCTTCACCCGCCATGTCGAGACGCCCGAGGGGCCCGCCCGCTGGCTCGAGGCGTGCCAGTCCCCCGTCTGGGACACCGGCTTGGCCGTCGGCGCCCTGTTGGACGCCGGCGTGGCCGCCGACGACCCGGCCGTGGTCCGGGCCACCGACTGGCTGCTCCGGGAGCAGATCACCGCGCCGGCGCACGCCGACTGGAAGGTCCGCCGGCCCGACCTGCCCGACGCGGGATGGGCGTTCGAGTTCGCCAACGACGTCTATCCCGACACCGACGACACCGCCGAGATCGTGCTCGCCCTGCGCCGGGTGCGGCACCCGGACCCGGCACGTCTCGAGGCCGCGCTCGAGGGCGCCCTGGCATGGACCACCGGCATGCAGTGCGCCGACGGCGGCTGGGCGGCCTTCGACGCCGACAACACCCGCACAACGCCCGCGAAGCTGCCCTTCTGCGACTTCGGCGCCGTCATCGACCCGCCGTCGGCCGACGTGACCGCCCACGTGGTGGAGATGCTCGCCGCCGCCGGGCGCGCCGAGGAGGAGCCCTGCCGGCGCGGCGTCGCCTGGCTGCTCGCCGCCCAGGAGCACGACGGCTCCTGGTTCGGTCGCTGGGGAGCGAACCACGTCTACGGCACCGGCGCCGTCGTGCCCGCCCTGGTGGCCGCCGGCGTCGCGGCCGACGGACCGGTGATCCGGCGTGCGGTCCGCTGGCTCGAGGCGCACCAGAACGAGGACGGCGGCTGGGGGGAGGACCTGCGCTCCTACCGCGATCGGTCCTGGATCGGGCGCGGCGACTCCACCCCCTCCCAGACCGCGTGGGCCCTGCTGGCGCTTCTCGCTGCCGGAGAGCGCTCGGCGAGCGTCGATCGAGGAATCTCCCACCTCGTCGCCACCCAGAGACCCGACGGCGGCTGGGACGAGCACCGCTACACCGGCACCGGCTTCCCCGGGGACTTCTACATCGGCTACGGGCTCTACCGGCAGGTGTTCCCGATGTGGGCCCTGGGCCGCTACCTGCGCCGTCACCTGGGCCCCGACCAGGGTGACGACCTGCCGGCCGAGGTGGCGTCGTGACTCCGCGGATCTGCGCCCCGCTGCGCAGCGAGTGGCTCGCCCTGCGCGGCCGGGTGCCGCACGCCGCCCTGGAGCGCACCGGCCGGGCGTCCGGGACTCCGGTGGACGGTCCCGCCCTGGTGGCCGGGGTCGCCGGCGCGCTGGCGGACCTGACGCCGGGCACGGTGGTGGTCGCCGACGAGGTGCGGCGTACGCGTGCCGGACAGGAGGCCGCCCTCGCCTCGACGGTGCCCAGCCTGGCGGCGCCGCTTCTCGCCGGCGCCGTACGCCGGACCGGGCTGCCGGTGCAGGTCGGGCCGCTGCTCACCACGGAGTGGGTGGTGCGCGGACGCGCGTCCCGGGCCGCTCTCGCCCGCAGCGGCGCCCTCGCGGTCGACACCGAGACCGCCCTGCTCGCGCGCGACGACGGCACCACCGGCGTCCTGCGGGTCGTCGTGGACAGTGCGGACGCCGAGCTGCTGCGCCCCGGGACGATCCCGCGCGGAGCCGCCGCGCTGCGGACCCTGCGGCGCCTGGCCCCGGTCGCCGACGCCTGGGCGGCGGCCGTCGGCGAGCGCCAGGTCCTGCTCGCCGGACCCCGGTCCTTCTGCGCCGGCGTCGAGCGCGCCGTGGAGATCGTCGAGCGCGCCCTCCAGCGCTATGGAGCGCCCGTCTTCGTGCGCCGTCAGATCGTGCACAACACCCATGTCGTCGGCGCGTTGGAGGAACGCGGCGCGGTGTTCGTGCAGGAGGTCGAGGAGATCCCGCCGGGCAGCGTCGCGGTCCTCGCCGCGCACGGCGTCACGCCGCAGGTCCGCGCCGATGCTGTAGCCCGCGACCTCACCGTCATCGACGCCACCTGTCCGCTGGTGGCCAAGGTGCACACCGAGGTCCGGCGCTTCGCCGACCAGCGCCGCACCGTGCTGCTGATCGGCCACCCTGAGCACGAGGAGGTCGTGGGCACGCGCGGGGAGGCTCCCGACGACGTGCTCGTCGTCGCCACGCCCCAGGAGGCGGGGCGGATCAGCGTTCCCGACCCCGACCGCGTGGCCTACGCCATGCAGACCACCCTGGCGGTCGAGGAGGCCGAAGCCACCGCCGCGGTGCTCCAGGAGCGGTTCCCCGCGATCGTCGGCCCGCACCAGGACGACATCTGCTACGCCACCTCCAACCGCCAGCGCGCCGTGCGTGAGGTCGCGCGGCAGAGCGAGCTGGTGCTCGTGGTCGGGTCGCCCAACTCCTCCAACTCCCTGCGTCTGGCCGAGGTCGCCGAAGCCGAGGGCGCCACGGCGTACCTCGTCGACGACGTCTCGGAGGTGGAGCTCTCCTGGCTCGCCGGCACCAGCCGCGTCGGCATCACCGCCGGCGCCTCGGCGCCCTCTCACCTGGTCGACGACCTGGTGCGTGCCCTCTCCGGGCTCGGACCGGTCACCGCACGCGAACACCGCGTCCTCACCGAGGACGTGCAGTTCGGTCTACCCAAGGAGCTGTCTAGATGAGCATGCCGCTGCGCCAGTCGCTGAAGCTCGGCGCCTACCTGATGACCCAGAAGGTCAAGGGCAACAAGAAGTTCCCGCTGCTGCTCGAGCTCGAGCCGCTCTACGCCTGCAACCTGGCGTGCGCGGGCTGCGGGAAGATCCAACAGACCCATGACTGGCTCAAGCAGCGGATGCCGGTCGAGCAGGCCATCGCCGCCGTGGAGGAGTGCGGGGCGCCGATGGTCTCGATCGCCGGCGGCGAGCCGTTGATGCACAAGCAGATCGACGAGATCGTCGAGCAGCTGCTGGCCCGGCGCAAGATCGTCTTCCTGTGCACCAACGCGGTGCTGCTGCCCAAGCATCTGCACCGCTTCACGCCGCATCCCAACTTCGCCTGGATGGTGCACATCGACGGCCTGCGCGAGCGTCACGACGCGAGCGTCTGCAAGGACGGTGTCTTCGACCAGGCGGTCGCGGCGATCAAGCAGGCGCAGGCCGCGGGCTTCCGGGTCTGCACGAACACCACGTTCTTCGACACCGACACGCCCCAGGACGTCATCGACGTGCTGGACTATCTCAACGACGAGCTCGGCGTCGACAACATGCAGATCTCTCCCGGCTTCGCCTACGAGAAGGCACCCGACCAGGAGCACTGGCTCGGTCCGCAGGAGACCCGCGAGCTGTTCCGCAAGGCGTTCGACGACGGCCGCCGCAAGAAGTGGCGGCTCAACCACTCGCCGCTGTTCTTGGACTTCCTCGAGGGCAAGGTCGACTACGACTGCACGGCCTGGGCGATCCCGCTGTACTCCCTCAAGGGCTGGCAGCGGCCCTGCTACCTGATGGACGACGGCTACGTCGGCACCTACAAGGAGCTGGTGGAGGACACCGACTGGGGCTCCTACGGACGCGGCAAGGACCCGCGCTGCGCCAACTGCATGGCGCACTGCGGCTACGAGCCGACCGCCGTGATCGCGACGATGGGCTCGTTGAAGGAGACCCTCCGCGCCGCGGTCGGGGCCTGAGATGAACGCCGTCCCCGCGATCGAGAGCGAGGTGACCCCCGCGCAGCTGCTCGCGGGCATCACCTCGCCCGAGGACGTACGACGGCTCCCGCGGGCCGCCCTTCCGGGGCTCGCCGCCGAGATCCGTGCGCACCTCGTCAGCGAGGTGGGGCGGGCCGGCGGCCACCTGGGACCGAACCTGGGTGTGGTCGAGCTGAGCATCGCGCTGCACCGGGTCTTCGACTCCCCTCGCGACGCGATCGTCTGGGACACCGGCCACCAGTCCTACGTGCACAAGATGCTGACCGGACGGGGTGACCGGTTCGCCACGCTCCGCGAGGCCGGTGGCCTGTCCGGTTACCCGTCGCGCCGCGAGAGCGCCCACGACCTGGTCGAGAACTCCCACGCCTCGACGTCGCTGTCCTGGGCCGACGGGCTGGCGAAGGGCTACGCCCTCACCGGACAGACAGATCGTCACGTCGTGGCGGTGGTCGGCGACGGCGCGATGACCGGCGGGATGTGCTGGGAGGCGCTGAACAACATCGCCGCCGCCCCGCACCGGCCGGTCGTGATCGTGCTCAACGACAACGGGCGGTCCTATGAGCCCACCGCCGGCCACCTGCCGCGGCACCTGACGGCGCTGCGTGAGCAGTCGGCCGCCGGGAACCTCTTCGAGGAGATGGGCCTGGCCTACGTCGGCCCCGTGGACGGCCACGACGTCGGCGCGGTGGAGCGTGCGCTGCGGGCCGCGGTGGTGCTGCGCCACCCGGTCGTCGTGCACGTGGTGACCCGCAAGGGCGCGGGTCACCCGCCCGCGGAGGCCGACGAGGCCGACTGCATGCATGCGGTGCCACCGGTGAGCAGCGGGCCCGCGGTCCCCGGCCGGTCCTGGACGTCGGTCTTCGGGGAGGCGCTCACCACGCTCGCCGAGCGCCGCCCCGACGTGGTGGCGCTGACCGCCGCGATGCTGCGGCCCACCGGCCTGCTCTCCTTCGCGCACCGGCATCCCGACCGAGTCTTCGACGTCGGCATCGCCGAGCAGCACGCGGTCACCTCGGCGGCCGGCCTCGCCGCCGCCGGCCTGCACCCCGTCGTGGCGATCTATGCCACGTTCCTCAACCGCGCGTTCGACCAGGTGCTGATGGACGTCGCGCTGCACGGCGCGCCGGTGACCTTCGTGCTCGACCGGGCCGGCATCACCGGGCCCGACGGCGCCTCGCACCATGGCATGTGGGACCTGCCGCTCCTCGGCCTCGTGCCGGGGCTCCGGGTCGCCGCACCCCGCGACGCGGCCCGGCTGGAGGAGCAGCTCGCGACCTGTCTCGGGTACGACGGCCCGACGGCGCTGCGGTTCCCTCGTGGCCAGGCGCCGGCCGATGTCCCCCACGTGGAGGTGTGGGGGAGCGCCGAGGTGCTCCGCCGGGGGGCCGGCGCCGTGCTCCTTCTCCCCGTGGGTCCGCTGGCTGGCGCGGCGCTGGCGGCGGCCGACCTGCTCGCTGCGGACGGCATCGACGTGACCGTCGCCGACCCGTGCTGGGTGCAGCCGGTGGACCCCGCCCTGGTGGGCGCCGCCGCCCGGCACCGGCTGGTGGTGACGGTCGAGGACGGCGCGCCTTCTGGAGGCTTCGGCGACGCCCTCGGCCGTGCGCTGCGCTCGGCAGGGGTGGCGACCGCGTTGCGGACGCTCACCCTGCCCGACCGTGCCTTCGTCCCGGCCGGCTCCCGGGGAGACCTGCTGGCGGTCGCCGGCCTGTCGGCTCCCGCGATCGCCGCTGCGGTGGCGGCAGGGCTCGCACCGCAGCGCGGCACGGACCGGCGCTGACCGTCCCCTGCCGGTCAGCGGCCGCCGCGCTCCTCCGCCGTCGCTGCTCCCCACGCGATCGCGACGATCTCGCCGGCCAGGGGCGAAGGCGCGCTGCCGGTCCACAGCGCGGTCAGCGGGCGCCGCAGGTTCAGGTCCTGCACGGGCACCTCCACCAGGGACCCCGCCGCCAGGTCGCCGGCCACGGCCCGGGCGCTGACGACCGCGACGCCGCCGCCGACCCGTGCGGTGGCGAGGATCGTCGAGGTGGACCCGAGCTCCATCGCGTGGGGCAGCACCGGCTCCTGCCCGTCGAGCGAGGCGGCCAACGCGTGGAGGATGGTGTCCCGGGTGCCGGACCCCGGTTCGCGGAGCAGCAGGGGCAGGCCGAGCAGGTCGCGCGCCACCAGGCCGCGGGTGGCGTCGGCCGCCAGCTGATGCCCCGGGGCGACCACCAGGGCCAGGCGGTCGGAGCCGATCGTGCGGGTCTCGAAGCCGCGGGGAGGCTCCGGGCTCTCCACGAACCCCACGTCCACCCGTCCCGCGGCGACGGCGTCGGCGACGCCGGTGCTGTTGGCGACCGTCACCGCGACCTCGGCCTCCGGGTGGTGGCGGCGCAGCGCCACGAGCCACGGCGACATGCAGTACTCCGCGATGGTGAGGCTCGCCGCTACGCGCACGCGGGCCTCGGTCACCTCCCGCAGCGTCAGCACGCCGTCGGTGAGTGCGCGGGCGGCGTGGACGACGCCGGCGGCCCAGGCCAGGACGGCCTCGCCGGCCGGCGTCAGCGAGCTGCCGCGGGAGGTGCGGACCAGCACCTCGATGCCGAGCTGGCGCTCCAGCCGGGAGAGCCGCGCGCTGGCGCTGGGCTGGCTGATCCGGTGGGCGGCTGCGGCCTTGCCGACGCTGCCCAGCTCGGCGACGGAGACGAGCAGGTCCAGGGCGGCGAGGTCGGGTGTCCAGGGCGGCAACACGCCCTCATGATGCCGCCCATTGCAGCAGCAGGCTGCTCGCGGCGACCGCGACCCACAGGGCGCCCCCGAGCACGAGCGGCCGCGGTCCGGCTTGCCGCAGTGCGGCGACGTCGGTGCTCATCCCGATCCCGGCGAGCGCCACGCAGATCAGGAACGTGGCGACCTGCCGGTCGGCGCCGGCCGCCGCGGCGGGGATGCGGCCGAGCGAGTTCGCCGCGGCGAGGACCACGAAGCCGACCAGGAACCACGGCACCAGGCCGACCGCCTGCCGCAGCAGCGGAGGGCGAGAACCGGCGGCCTCCTCCCGGCGCCGCGTGAGGAGGCCGAGCACCAGGCAGATCGGGATGATCAGGAGGGTTCGGGTCAGCTTGACGACCACAGCCTGGTCGGTCGCCTGCGTGCCGTACGTCGTGGCGGCGGCCACCACCGAGGAGGTGTCGTTGACGGCGGTGCCGGCGAAGACACCGAAGGAGTGCTGGCTCAGGTGCAGCAGGTGGCCCAGCGGGGGGAAGACGAGCACGGCGGCGATGTTGAAGCAGAAGATCGTCGTGACGGCATAGGCGACCGCGGCCCCGCGCGCCTTGATCACCGGGCTCGTCGCCGCGATCGCCGAGGCCCCGCAGATGGCGGTGCCCACGCCGATCAGCGTGCGGAGGTCCGCGTCGATGCCGAGGGCGCGCCCGAGGAGGTACGCCGCGGTGAGGCAGACCGCCAGCGTGCCCAGCATCACCGGGAGCGACGACGCGCCCGCGTGGGCCAGCTGGCGCAGCGAGAGCTGGGCTCCGAGCAGGACGACCGCGACCTGCAGCACGGTGCCGGCTGCGAGCCGGATCCCCGGACGCAGGGCGCGGTGCGACCGCAGCGGGCCGCTGAGTGCCACCCCGAGCAGGATCCCGGCGACGGGAGCGCCCAGGAGCGGCAGCGCCCGGCCGATCGCCGTCGCGACCACGGCGAGGACGACGGCCAGCAGCAGGCCGGGCACGGTCCGGGCGAGACCAGCCGGGGGCTGGGCAGATGCGATCTCCTCGGCGCAGGTCTCCTTGGTGGGCACCCTTCCAGCGTGGGTGCCGCCGCCGATTCCCGGTAGCCGCCATCGACCTTGCAGCGCCATAGGCGACGGCTATGGCCGTGCCGGGGTGGAGCCGTGCGATCTGCGGTCGCTGCGCCACGACCCGACTGCAAGGATGCGGCCATGGTCGACGACGGCGTTCCGCTCGAGGGTGGGCAGGGCGCGTGGGTGCTCGACCGTCCCTGCGGGTCCTGCGGCTACGACGCGGCCCTCGTCGCCCCGAGCGACCTGCCCGCGCTGCTGCACGACAACACCCGCAGCTGGTACGACGTCCTCGACCACGGCGACGTCGCCGTGCGACCGCGGCCCGGCGTCTGGTCCCCGCTCGAGTACGCCTGTCACGTCCGCGACGTCCACCGCCTGCTCACCGGCCGGGTGCGGCTCATGCTCGCCGAGGAGGATCCGACGTTCCCCGTGTGGGACCCCGACCGCACCGCCCACGACGAGCGGTACGCCGCGCAGCGCGCCGAGGACGTCGTGGTCGGACTGGTCGAGGCGGCGGCCGACGCCGCCGCGGCCTACGCGCTGGTCACCGAGGCGCAATGGCGGCGTACGGGACGACGCAGCGACGGGGCCACCTTCACCGTCGGGTCCCTGGGCCGCTACCACCTGCACGAGGCGGTGCACCACCTGCACGACGTCGGTGCCGACCCGGTCGGGCGGACGGTGGCCGCCTACGACCGGGACGCCGCGGCCTACGTCGCGGCCACCCGGGAGATGCCGGAGTCCGTGCAGCGCGACGTCGACGACTTCGCGGCCCGAGTGGGCGTGGCGGCCCGGGTGCTGGAGATCGGCTCCGGATCCGGACGCGACGCTGTGGCGCTGGAGGCGGTCGGGCTGGTCGTCCGTCGCACCGACATCACTCCCGCGTTCGTCGCGCTGCTGCAGGGCCAGGGCTACGAGGCGGCGGTCCTCGACCCGTCCACCGACGAGCTGGGCGGACCCTGGGACGGCGTCTGGTGCAGCGCGGTGCTCCACCACGTGCCCCGGGCCCGGCTCCGCGTCGTGCTGCGCCGCCTCCGCGAGGCGACCCGTCCCGGCGGCATCCTCTACGCCTCGGTCAAGGAGGGCGACGGCGAGGCGTGGTCGCGGCACGGCAGCATCGCGCAGGAGCGCTGGTTCGTCCGCTGGCGCGAGGAGGCCCTGCGCGACGTGCTGGTCGACGCCGGCTGGAGCATCGACACCGTGCGCCGCACCAGCGGCGGCGGCGACGACTGGCTCGACGTGCTCGCGGTGGCCGGGGGCACGGCGGGGTAGGGGAGGAGACATGAGGCACACGGAGTTCTGGGCGCGCATGGAGGACGCGCTCGGTCCGGCGTACGCGCGGGCCTGGGCCGACACGCATGTCCTCGCCGACCTCGGCGGCCGCACCGTCACCGAGGCGCTCGGCGTGGGGCAGGACCCCAAGGAGGTGTGGCGGGTCGTGTGGGCCGAACTGGGCCTACCGCCGCGCGACCGGTGACGGCTCAGCGCCGCTCGAGCAGGCCCTTGACGTACGCCGCCTGGCCGACGTGCTGGTTCACCTCGGCGACGACGCTGACCAGCCGAACCCCCAGCGTGACCGGCGGGTCCCAGCTCTCGTCCACGACCCGGTCGAGGTCGTCCGGGCCGAGCGAGGCGACGTACGTCCGCGACGCCGCCGCGACCGCCTCGTGGTAGCCGGCGAGGAGGTCGGCGCTCACCTGCGCCCGACCGACCTGGGCGACCTGCTCGGTGGTGTGCCCGTATCCGATGTCGCCGAGGTCGTAGGGGAGCCGGAACCGCTCCGCCCAGCCGCCGAAGGTCCACAGCTGCTCGCTGCCCGCCACCGCGGCGATGTGGTCGTCCTCGACCCGGGTGAGGTGCCAGACCAGCCACCCGATCGGGTTGGCGTCGCAGTCCGGGCGCCAGGCCAGGTCGTCGGCCCCCAGCCCCTCGAGGAGGGTCGGGACCTGCTCGGCCGCACGCCCGAGGGCGTCGGACAGCACGGTGCTCACGTCCATGTTCCGATCCTTCCCCGCGCGGCCAAGCCGGTCACACTGAGCCGGTGAGCGACCCGATCCAGCGCCGGACCCTGACGGTGCTCGTCGCGAGCCAGGCGCTGGGCGGTCTGGGGACCACCGTCGGCATCGCGGTCGCGGCGGTGCTGGCGGAGGAGGTCTCGGGCTCCGAGGCGCTCGCCGGCCTCGTGCAGACCGCGCAGGTGCTCGGTGCGGCGCTCGCCTCCTACCTGCTGGCCCGGCTGATGGGCCGGCGCGGGCGGCGGGTCGGCCTGGTGACGGGCTACGGCCTCGGCGCGCTCGGGGCGGCGACGTGCGTGCTGGGCGGTGCCGTCGGATCGTTCCCGCTGCTGCTGGTGGGCGGCCTGCTGCTCGGGGCCACGAGCGCCTCGAACTACCAGTCCCGGTACGCCGCGGCCGACCTCGCGACGCCCGCGACCCGCGCGCGGGCGCTCGGCCTGGTGCTGTGGGCCACGACCGTCGGGGCGGTGCTCGGGCCGAACCTGAGCGGGCCGGCCGGCGATGCGGCCGAGGTGTTCGGCCTGCCCCGGCTCACCGGGCCGTTCCTGCTGAGCGTCGCGGTGGTCGCGGTGGCGGCGGGCGTCATCGGCGTCCTGCTGCGTCCGGATCCGCTGCTGGTCGCGCGGGAGCGCGCCGTGGCGGCGGGCCCGGTGGATCCGGTGGTCGGCACGTCGTGGGCCCGGGTGCGGGACGTGGCGCGCCGCAACCCCGGTGTGCCGGCCGGCGTGCTGGCGCTCGCCACCGGCCATGCGGTGATGGTGGCGGTGATGGTGATGACGCCGTTGCAGATGCACCACGGCGGTGCGGAGATCGAGCTCATCGGCCTCGTCGTCAGCGTGCACGTGCTCGGGATGTACTTCTTCTCCCCGGCGGTGGGCTGGGCCGCGGACCGGGCAGGACGTCCCGGCGTGCTCGGCCTGGGCACGGTGCTGCTGCTCGCCGCGATGGCCGCGTGCGGGACGGCGCCGACGGGAGGGTCGTGGCGGATCGGCATCGGGCTGTTCCTCCTGGGCCTGGGCTGGTCGTGCACCACCGTGGCGGGCTCGGCGCTGCTCACCGAGGCGACGCCGCTCTCGGCGCGCACCGACGTCCAGGGCGCGGCCGACCTGGTGATGAACGGCGCCGCGGCGGTGGCGGGCGCGCTGGCCGGCGTGGTGATGGACGCCGGTGGCTTCGGCGTGCTGGCCGCGGCCGGCGCGGTGCTCACCCTGGGCGTCCCGACGGCCGTGCTGATCGCGCGCCGGGAGCCGGGCGGCGCGGTCGCCGCCTGAGCGGCGGTGATCGGCCCAGGGGCGACGGCGTGTCGACCACGTCGAACGTCTGTTCGTACTACGGTGGTCCCCACAGCAGGAGCCGGGGCCGTTCTCCACAGCCCGCCCCACGTCGGACGTGACTGTCGGTGCCGCCTCCTACGGTCGTCGTCGACGACACGCCGCACGAGAGGGACAGACCATGGCCGCAGCCGACAACAACCGCGAGAAGGCGCTCGACGCCGCACTCGCCAACATCGAGAAGCAGTTCGGCAAGGGCTCGGTGATGCGCCTGGGCGAGGAGACCCGGGCGCCGCTCGAGGTGATCCCGACCGGCTCCATCGCGCTCGACGTCGCGCTCGGCCTCGGCGGCCTCCCGCGCGGTCGCGTCGTGGAGATCTACGGACCGGAGTCGAGCGGCAAGACCACGGTCGCGCTGCACGCGGTGGCCAGCGCCCAGGCCGCCGGCGGCATCGTGGCGTTCATCGACGCCGAGCACGCGCTCGACCCCGAGTACGCCAAGGCGCTCGGCGTCGACACCGACGCGCTGCTGGTCTCCCAGCCCGACTCCGGCGAGCAGGCGCTCGAGATCGCCGACATGCTGACCCGCTCCGGCGCGCTCTCGCTCATCGTCATCGACTCGGTCGCCGCGCTCGTCCCACGTGCGGAGATCGAGGGCGAGATGGGCGACAGCCACGTCGGCCTGCAGGCCCGGCTGATGAGCCAGGCGCTGCGTAAGATGACCGGAGCGCTCAACCAGGCCGGCACCACCGCGATCTTCATCAACCAGCTGCGCGAGAAGATCGGGGTCATGTTCGGGTCGCCCGAGACCACCACCGGCGGCCGGGCGCTGAAGTTCTACTCCTCGGTCCGGCTGGACGTCCGGCGCATCGAGACGCTCAAGGACGGCACCGACATGGTCGGCAACCGGACCCGGGTCAAGGTCGTGAAGAACAAGGTCGCCCCGCCGTTCAAGCAGGCCGAGTTCGACATCATGTACGGCAAGGGGATCAGCCGCGAGGGCGGTCTGATCGACGTCGGCGTCGAGGCGGGCCTGATCCGCAAGGCCGGCGCCTGGTACACCTACGAGGGCGACCAGCTCGGCCAGGGCAAGGAGAACGCCCGCACGTTCCTCAAGGACAACCCGGACCTGGCCAACGAGATCGAGAAGCGGATCCTGGAGAAGCTCGGCATCACGCCGACTGTCGACGCCCCGGCCGACGGCTTCGCCGCGGACGACCCGCGCATCGATCCCGACGGCATCGACTTCTGAGGTCCCGGTAGCGGTCGGAGGTGAGGCATGACGCCCGTCGCTGAGCCCCCTCGCGACCGCGACCTCGGCCCGGACGCCGACCCGGAGTCGGTCGCGCGCAAGATCCTGCTCGATCAGCTGACCGGTCGTGCTCGGACCCGGGCGGAGCTGGAGAAGAAGCTGGCTCAGCGGCAGGTGCCGGACGCCATCGCCACCCGCCTCCTCGACAGGTTCGAGGAGGTCGGGTTGGTCGACGACGCCGACTTCGCCCGCCAGTGGATCGAGCAGCGCAGCACCGGCCGGGGACTGGCGCGCCGGGCGCTCGCCCGGGAGCTGCGTCGCAAGGGTGTCGACGACGAGGTGGCGAGGACGGCGCTCGACGCGGTCGACCCCGGCGACGAGGTCGAGGTGGCCCGGGCGCTCGTCCGACGCAAGCTGCGATCGGTCGCCACTCTGGATCCGGACCGCGCGACGCGTCGGCTCGTCGGCATGCTGGCGCGCAAGGGTCACTCGCCAGCGACGGCGTACCGCGTCGTGCGCGAGGAGCTCGGGGCCGACGTCGAGGACGTCGACCGAGACGTCTGACGACGTCATGGTTACTGGGCGGTAATGTGCGGCGTATGAGCAGGGTCAGTGAGCTTCACCGCGTCGCCTCGCGTCTCCCGATCCTCGGCGGCCGGGTCTTCGACGTGGTCTTCAGCCAGGCGGCCCCCTACTTCTGGACGATCCGGCCGCACTTCACCGTCGTGGAGCCGAACCACGCGGAGCTGGTGATCCGCAAGCGCCGGGGCGTGCACAACCACCTCGGGACGGTCCACGCCATCGCGCTGTGCAACGGCCTCGAGGCGGCGATGGGTGTGCTC
Organism: Marmoricola sp.; assembly: GCA_051961835.1. GTDB lineage: Bacteria > Actinomycetota > Actinomycetes > Propionibacteriales > Nocardioidaceae > Marmoricola. The sequence continues at coordinate 17,574 of JBQCCW010000221.1, forward strand.
GCCGAGGTGACCATCCCGGCCGGCAGGCGCTGGATCCCGCGCGGCATGGAGGTCTCCTACACCGCGAAGGCCACCTCCGACATCACCTGCATCGCCGAGACCGACGCCGAGCAGTGGACGGACGAGGCGCTGGGTGACGAGGGTGTGAACGTGCCCGTGCGCGTGCGCGGTGTGCGCACCGACGGCACCGTGGTCATCGAGGGTGAGATCCGCCTCTGGGTGACGCCTACGCCACAGCGCTGACCCCGTCCGGGCCCGTTTGGCCGCTCCGCCGCCCGGGCACGCTGAAATGAGCCGCCCGTCCGGGCGTCCCCGACCCTGACCCGAAGGAGTGCTGAGCCCGTGAGCACCAAGTCCGTCGTCGACCGTCTCGCCGGAACCGCCTTCGCCGCTGTCCGGCACCCGCTGTCGAGCGCCGGCTACGTGGTGGGTCTCGCGAAGGGAGCCACCGAGGCGACGGTGTCGCTGGTCCGGGGCCAGCAGGATCAGGAGGACCGGCACGGCACGAGCGCGGGCGGGTCCCCCACGCAGTCGTCGCAGACGCAGGCCCAGGAGGCGCGGCACGACGACGTGCCGGAGCCCGAGCGGATCGTCTTCGGGGGCCAGAACAAGGAGGCCGCGCCGCCGCAGTACCCCGGTGGCGGCGGCGAGAACTTCGCCAACAACCCGTCGGCGGAGACCCGCGACATCGCCCACGGCGACCGTCCCGCGGACCCGCACGAGGTCGACTCGTGGACCGAGGACCTCGACGTGGGCCTCGGCGCGCCGACCCTCGACATCGAGACGCCCGTCGGCACCGTGGCCGCCGACATCGGGCGCAACCCCGACACCGACGACGTGAGCCTGCAGCAGCCCGACACCGAGCCGCTGCTCGACCCGTCGCTAACGAAGTCGATCAAGAGCGAGAGCGAGACCCTGTCCAAGGCGGCCGACACCGAGAAGGACTGACTCCGCGCGAATTCGCTCGCCCGGGGCCGACCGCTGGGCTTTGATGGTC
>JBQCCW010000222.1:0-3769 GCA_051961835.1 Marmoricola sp.
CAAGGAGTTCATGGTCCGCAACACCTACATCTACCCGCCGCAGCCGAGCATGCGGATCATCAGCGACATCTTCGCCTACACCTCGCAGAGGATGCCGCGGTTCAACTCGATCTCGATCTCCGGCTACCACATCCAGGAGGCGGGGGCGACCGCCGACCTCGAGCTCGCCTACACGCTCGCCGACGGCGTGGAGTACATCCGCGCCGGTCTCGGAGCAGGACTCGGGATCGACCAGTTCGCGCCCCGGCTGTCGTTCTTCTGGGCGATCGGCATGAACTTCTTCATGGAGGTCGCCAAGATGCGCGCCGCCCGGGCCCTGTGGGCGCGGCTGGTGCGCGAGTTCGACCCGCAGAACCCCAAGTCGCTCAGCCTGCGCACCCACAGCCAGACCAGCGGGTGGTCGCTGACCGCGCAGGACGTCTTCAACAACGTGCAGCGCACGTGCATCGAGGCGATGGCGGCCACGCAGGGCCACACCCAGTCGCTGCACACCAACGCGCTCGACGAGGCGATCGCGCTCCCCACGGACTTCTCCGCCCGGATCGCGCGGAACACGCAGCTGCTCCTGCAGCAGGAGTCCGGCACGACGTGGTCGATCGACCCGTGGGGCGGCTCGTACTACGTCGAGCGGCTCACCCACGACCTCGCCGCCAAGGCGTGGGCACACATCGCCGAGGCCGAGCAGGCCGGTGGCATGGCCAAGGCGATCGAGCAGGGCATCCCGAAGATGCGCATCGAGGAGGCGGCGGCCCGCACCCAGGCGCGGCTCGACTCCGGGCAGCAGGCCCTGATCGGTGTGAACCGGTACCGGCTGGCCGACGAGGACCCCCTGGAGGTGCTCAAGGTCGACAACGCATCGGTCTACAAGCAGCAGCTGGCCAAGCTCGAGCGGCTGCGCGCCGAGCGCGACGACGACGCCGTGCGCCGGGCGCTGGACGCGCTGACCGCCTCCGCGGAGGCGGGGCCGACCGGCGGCGGCGACCTGCAGGGCAACCTGCTCGCCCTCGCGGTCGACGCAGCCCGGGCCAAGGCGACCGTCGGGGAGATCTCCGAGGCGCTGGAGAAGGTCTACGGCCGCCACCGCGCCGAGATCCGTACGATCTCCGGGGTGTACAAGCGCGAGTCGGGCTCGAGCGAGACCAACGACAAGGTGCTGGCCGCCACCGAGGCCTTCGCCGAGGCCGAGGGTCGCCGTCCCCGCATCCTCGTGGCCAAGATGGGCCAGGACGGACACGACCGGGGACAGAAGGTCATCGTCAGCGCCTTCGCCGACCTCGGCTTCGACGTCGACGTGGGGCCGCTGTTCTCCACGCCGGAGGAGGTCGCGCAGCAGGCGGTGGACGCCGACGTGCACGTCGTCGGCGTCAATTCGCTCGCGGCCGGCCACCTCACGCTCGTGCCCGCGCTCAAGCAGGCATTGGCCGACCAGGGCCGTGACGACGTCATGATCGTGGTCGGGGGCGTGATCCCGCCCGACGACGTGCCGACGTTGAAGGAGATGGGCGCCGCGGCGGTGTTCCTGCCCGGGACGGTGATCTCCGAGGCGGCGCTGGAACTGCTCGCTGAGCTCTCGGCCCAACTCGGTCACTGACCTCGTGGCGGCCATCGACATCGACGCGCTCGTCGAGGGGATCCGCGAGGGGCGCCGGGCCGCGGTCAGCCGTGCCATCACGCTGATGGAGAGCGCGCGGGCCGACCATCGCGCCGCAGCCCGCGCACTCCTCACCGAGCTCACCGGCGGCGCGGACGGGTCGCCCGCCGTCCGCGTCGGCATCTCCGGCGTGCCCGGCGTCGGCAAGTCGACGTTCATCGAGGCGCTGGGCACGATGCTCACCGCCGCCGGGCACCGGGTCGGCGTGCTCGCCGTCGACCCCTCCTCGGTGCGCACCGGCGGCTCGGTGCTCGGCGACAAGACCCGGATGCACCAGCTCGCCGCCGACCCGCACGCCTACATCCGGCCCTCGCCCTCTGCCGGGACGCTGGGCGGTGTCGCCCGGGCCACCACCCAGGCGATGCTCGTGCTCGAGGCGGCGTCGTACGACGTCGTGCTGGTGGAGACCGTCGGCGTGGGCCAGTCCGAGGTGACGGTCGCGGGCATGGTCGACACGTTCTGCTTCCTCACGCTCGCGCGCACCGGCGACCAGCTCCAGGGCATCAAGAAGGGCATCCTGGAGATCGCCGACGTCATCGCGGTGAACAAGGCCGACGGTGATCGCGAGGGCGAGGCGCGCTCCGCGGCGCGCGAGCTGTCCGGCGCGCTGCGCCTCGTCCACGGCCGGCCCGACACCTGGGTGCCGCCGGTGCTGACCTGCTCGGCGCTGACCGGAGCCGGCGTGGACACGGTCTGGGAGCGGGTGCTCGCCCACCGGGCCTCGATGGGGGAGGCCGGCCTCCTTGCCAAGCGCGCCGAGCAGCAGCTCGACTTCGCCTGGGCGCTCGTCCGCGACGAGCTCGACCAGCGGTTGCTTCGCTCCCCGGGCGTGCGGGCGATCCGCCAGGAGGTCCGCGAGGCGCTCCTGTCCGGCGAGCTGGTGGCTCCGGTCGCGGCCGACCGGCTGCTGGCCGCCTACGACGCGGACCTGCGCGGCTGAGGAGAGGGCAGCGGATACGATCGGGCATCGTGCGCGCCGCTGACCTCCTCGACCGGGTGCGGGCGGAGATCGGGCGGTGCGAGCCGGAGCTGGTCGCCTTCCGTCGTGACCTGCACGCCCATCCCGAGCTCGCCTGGAACGAGAAGCGCACCACCGGGAAGGTCACCGAGCGGCTGGCTGAGGCCGGCCTGGACTGCACGCCCCTGCCGCGCGGGGGCCTCGTGGTCGAGGTCGGACGGGACGCCGGCCCGGTGGTGGCCCTGCGTGCCGACCTCGACGCGCTCCCGGTGGAGGACCGCACCGACGATCCCTGGCGCAGCACCGTGGCCGGTGTGGCGCACGCCTGCGGCCACGACGTGCACACCACGGCGTTGCTCGGTGCGGGGCTCGCGCTCGCGGCACTCGGCGAGGACCTGCCCGGCAGGGTGCGCCTGGTCTTCCAGCCGGCCGAGGAGATCATGCCCGGCGGCGCCCTGACCTCGATCGCGGCGGGCGTCCTCGACGACGTCGAGCGGATCTTCATGCTGCACTGCGATCCCGGGCTCGACGCCGGCACGGTCGGGCTCCGCGAGGGAGCGCTCACCGGAGCAGCGGACTCCCTCGACGTGCAGCTGCGCGGGTCCGGCGGCCACACGTCGCGGCCGCACCTGACCGAGGACCTCACCTTCGCCCTCGCCAAGCTCGTGACCGAGCTGCCCGCGGTGCTCTCGCGCCGGATGGATCCCCGCTCGGGGGTGAGCGTGGTGTGGGGGATGGTCCGCGCCGGCTCCGCGGTCAACGTCGTCCCCGCCGTCGGCCGGGCGGCCGGCACCGTGCGGATGCTCGACATCCTGGCCTGGGCCGAGGCCGAGGGGATCGTCCGCCAGACCGTGGAGCAGATCATCGCGCCCTACGGCGTGACGGCCGAGGTCGCCTACACCCGGGGCGTGCCGCCGGTGGTCAACGACCACGCGTCCACGCAACTGCTCCACCGCGCGGTGGTGGACGTGGTCGGCGAGCAGGGGGCGGTCACGAGCCCCCAGAGCCTGGGCGGCGAGGACTTCGCGTGGTATCTGGAGAAGGTGCCGGGCGCGATGGGCCGGCTGGGGACGCGGGCACCCGGCGGGCCGACGTACGACCTGCACCAGGGGGACCTGCGGATCGACGAGCGCGCCGTCGCCATCGGGGCGGGCGCGCTC
>JBQCCW010000223.1:0-2182 GCA_051961835.1 Marmoricola sp.
GAGGAACTGCAGGACGCCCTGGTCGAGCGGATCAAGGGTCCCGACTTCCCCAACGCGGCGCTGATCGTCGGCCGCCAGGGCATCGAGCAGACCTACCGCACCGGCCGCGGCTCGATCACCCAGCGCGCGGTGATCGAGGTGGACGAGGACGCCCGCGGTCGCACCTGCCTGGTGATCACCGAGCTGCCCTACATGGTCAACCCCGACAACCTGGCCGAGAAGATCGCCGACCTGGCGCTCTCCAACAAGGTGCAGGGCATCTCCGACGTACGCGACGACACCTCCGACCGCACCGGGCAGCGGCTCGTCGTCGTCCTCAAGCGCGACGCCGTGGCCCGCGTCGTGCTCAACAACCTGCTCAAGCACACCGAGCTGCAGACCAACTTTTCGGCCAACATGCTGGCGCTGGTCGACGGCGTGCCGCGCACGCTCACCCTCGACCAGTTCATCTCCAACTGGGTCGCCCACCAGATCCAGGTGATCCGACGGCGCACGGAGTTCCGCCTCCGCCGCGCGGAGGAACGGGCCCACATCTGGCGCGGGCTGGTCAAGGCCCTCGACATGCTCGACGAGGTGATCGCGCTGATCCGGCGCAGCCCGGAGGTCGACGACGCGCGCCAGGGCCTCATCGAGCTGCTGGAGATCGACGAGATCCAGGCCAACGCGATCCTCGACATGCAGCTGCGGCGCCTCGCCGCCCTGGAGCGGCAGAAGATCGTCGACCAGCTCGCCGAGATCGAACGCGAGATCGCCGACCTCCAGGACATCCTGGCCAACGTCGCGCGGCAGCGGCAGATCGTCTCCGACGAGCTCGCCGAGATCGTCGAGCGGTACGGCGACGAGCGCCGGTCGCAGATCATCCCGGCCGACGGCGACCTCTCGATGGAGGACCTGATCCCCGATGAGGACCTGGTCGTCACGATCACCCGCGGCGGCTACGCCAAGCGGACGCTCGCCACGTCGTACCGGACCCAGAAGCGCGGCGGCAAGGGCGTGCGGGGAGCGGCGCTGAAGGGCGACGACGTCGTCGAGCACTTCATGGCCACCACCAACCACCACTGGCTGCTGTTCTTCACCACCGCCGGCCGGGTCTACCGGACCAAGGCCTACAACCTGCCCGAGGCCTCGCGCGACGCCAAGGGCGGCCACGTCGCGGGGCTGCTGTCGTTCCAGCCGGACGAGGAGATCGCCCAGGTGCTGGCGATCCGCGACTACGAACAGGCGCCGTACCTGGTGCTCGCGACCCGCAAGGGTCTGGTCCAGAAGACCCGGCTGGGCGACTACAACTCCCCGCGCCAGGCCGGCGTCATCGCGATCAACTTCCGCGACGCCGGCTCCCCCGAGGAGGGCGGCGACGAGCTGATCGGCGCCGAGCTGGTCAACCCCGAGGACCACATCCTGCTGGTCTCCCGCAAGGGTCAGGCGATCCGGTTCGAGGCCTCCGACGACCAGCTGCGGCCGATGGGCCGCGCCACCAGCGGCGTACGCGGCATGGACTTCCGCGAGGGCGACTCGCTGCTGTCGATGTCGGTGATCCGTGCCGCCCAGGTCGCCGCCGAGGCGGAGGCCGACGAGGCGGCCGCGGGCGCGTCGGACGCAGAGGTGGCCGACGGGGACGAGGAGCCCTCGAGCCCGTACTTCGGGGTGCACCCGCAGTACGTCTTCACGATCACCGACGGCGGCTTCGCCAAGCGCACCCGCATCACCGACTACCGCATCCAGCGCCGTGGCGGCCTCGGCATCAAGGCGATGGCGCTGGCCAACGAGGACCGCGGCGTCCTGGTCGGGGCGTTCATCGTCGAGGACGGTGACGAGATCCTCTCGATCACCACCGGTGGCCAGGTGGTGCGCAGCCCGATCAACGCCGACTTCCGCCCGACCGGCCGCTCCACGATGGGGGTGCGGTTCGTGACCCCCAAGGGCCGCGACTCCGTGGCGGTGGTCGCACGTTCGGTCGAGCGGGCGGTGGAGGACGAGGTCGAGGAGGCGTTGGAGGAGTCCGGGGCTGAGGCGGCGGCCGAGGCCGAGCAGGACGTGACCGAGCGCGGAGGCGACGCCGAGGTCTCGGATGCCACAATCGGGGGCAACGACCCGGTCGAGGCCGACGACACCCAGGAGGACTGATGGCGACCAGCCGTCAGCACGGCACGCAGGACTACCGCACCGACCCCGCCAAGAGCCG
>JBQCCW010000224.1:0-2020 GCA_051961835.1 Marmoricola sp.
CTGGGGACCGCGAGCGGGATCTCGGCCTTGCGCAGCTCAGCCAGGATCGACTCGTCGTCCTCGCCCTCGACCGTGCCGGGGTTCCACTCGACGTCGAGCGCCCGGACCCCGTCGATGCACTGGCCGAACGTCTCCGCGCGCACCGCGACGCCGGTCGGGATGATCTCCACGCCGAGCACGCCGGGCAGCGCCAGCACGGCGGCCTTGTTGCGGACCGACTTCGGGGTGCCGTTGAGCTTCGGTGCCCGGCACAGCATCGTGGGCTTGGCGCCGGGGACGTCGAGGTCCATCGCGAACTGCTTGCGGCCGGTGACGATGTCGACCGCGTCGACTCGGTTGTAGCCCTTGCCGATCACGGTGAAGTCCGAGGTCGACTTGAGCGTCACCGACACCTGCTGGGTCGTCGCGCTCGCGGCCTTGCTCGACATCTCGCCGTACGTCGTGCTGCCGGTGGGTCCGGTGATCACGCCGTCCTTGGACTCCAGCAGGGCCACCACCGAGCCGAGCTCGATCGCGGCGGCCTGGAGCAGCGCCTGCTTGGCGATGGCGGCGGCCACCCGGATCGGCGTGAAGGTCGACACCGTGGTGTTCGAGCCGCCGGTGAGCTGGTTGAACTCGAGCTCGGGACGCGCGGGGGCCAGGGTGACGTGCACCTTGCTGACCGGGAGGTCGAGCTCCTCGGCGATGATCATCGCGGTCGAGGTGGTGATGCCCTGGCCGACCTCGGCGCGCGGGATCGCGAAGTGCGCCTCGCCGTTGCTATCGATCTCGACGGTGATCAGGTTGGCGGTGGGCCGGGCGCAGTCGGTCTGGGCGTCCTCGAGGTCGTAGATCTCGGAGATCTGCGGCACCGACGGGATCGCGGCGAAGGCCGGGTCACCGAGGCTGAGGTCGGCGGCGACCGCGAGGGTCGCTCCGCCGAGCACGTAGCCGACGAACGTCCGGCGACCCAGCGAGGCGGCCAACGTCGAGGACACGGCCGAGCGCAGGCCGGATCCCCTCGTCGTCGGTGCTGAGGTGTCGGTCATGGGCAGTCCTTCCGTCATGCCCCTGCGCACCGCTCCCGAGATGCGCCTGGGCGACTGCCCTCCCCGCGCACACTGTGTCACGGCTCACGGCATCCCCGGCAGAGCCGCCTCGCCCAGAAACCGTCACCTCTGCTTGTGCAGCCTGCCCAACGGCCGCGCGGCGTCGTCAGCCGGTCAGGTCGAGCCAGCGCAGGGCCAGCTCGATCTCGAGCGGCACCACGCCCTCGACGAGGGTGAAGCCCACGAGCGTGGCGACCCGGTTGACCCGGTTGGTCGCGGTGTTGCGGTGGCAGTGGGCCAGCGACGCCGTCCGGGTCATCGCCCCGCCGGCCCGCACCCAGGCACCCAGCGTCTGCAGCAGCACCCGCGCCTCCGCCGGCGGCAGGGCGAACACCGGCCCCAGCCACCGCTGGACCAGCCGGTCGGCCACCTCGGGCGAGCCGAGCAGGAGACCGGCGACGAGCCGGTCGTCGTACGCCGCGACCTCGGCGATCCCCGGTGGGACCGAGCGGAGTGCCACCGCAGCCTGCCGGAACGCCTCGTCGATGCCGGCCAGGGTGGCGACCGGGGCGGACACGCCCCCGCGGGCCCCGGCCGCCGCGAGCACCCGCAGCACGGTGGGGACCGGCACGGCGCCGGTCGCCAGCACGCCGACGACCGAGTCGGTGCGGCGGTGGAACGCCGAGGGCACCGACGCCCGACGCAACGGCGCTGCGAGGTCGTGCATCGAGCCCGACAGCGTGACCGCGAGGAAGGGGCCCTCCACCGGGAGGTCGACGGTCTGCGCGAACGTCGAGGCGAACACCGGCTCCTGGGCGCGCCCGCGCAGCAGCTCCTCCCACAGCGCCGCGCTGCGTTGCTCGTCGGCGCGCAGCAGGTCCCGCTCCGTGCGGTGATAGGCCAGGGCCACGTGGGAGGAGGTGCGGTCGACCACCTACCACAGCTGGGTACCGATGGCACGCAGGTCCGCCGCCTCAATGGCGCCGTCGTCG
>JBQCCW010000225.1:0-2089 GCA_051961835.1 Marmoricola sp.
GGGACTACCCGCTCGCGGGGCGGTACTCCAGCGACGACCCGAGCGTCATGGCGCGCCACATCACGCAGGCCAAGGCCGCCGGCATCGACGGGTTCATCGTGTCGTGGAAGGACACGCCGGTGAACGACCGCCGGCTGTCCACGCTCATGGACGAGGCCCGCCGGCAGCACTTCAAGCTGGCGGTGATCTACCAGGGGCTCGACTTCTCGCGCCGCCCGCTGCCTGTCGGACGTGTCGCGCACGACATGGCCCTGTTCCGGGACGAGTACGCGACGGACCCCGTCTTCGACATCTTCGGCAAGCCAATGCTCATCTGGTCGGGGACGTGGGCGTTCGACGCGGCGGAGATCGCGTCCGTCACGGCACCGCTACGGCAACGGCTGCTCGTGCTCGCCACGGAGAAGAGCGTGCAGGGTTACGAGCGGGTCGCGCCGAGCTTCGACGGCGACGCGTACTACTGGTCGTCGGTCGATCCCCTGACGAACCCGGGCCACGCTCGCAAGCTCCGTGACATGTCGAGCGCCGTCCATGGACACGGGGGCCTGTGGCTGGCTCCGTTCGCGCCGGGTTTCGACGCCCGTGACGTCGGCGGGACGAGCACGGTGCCTCGCCGCGACGGCCAGACGTTGCGCGCGGAATACGCTGCGGCCGTGGGCTCGTCGCCGGACGCCCTGGCGCTGATCTCCTGGAACGAGTTCAGTGAGAACACCCACGTCGAACCGAGCGAGGCGAACGGAGCGACCTACCTGACGGTCCTTCGCTCCCTGGTCGGCACGACCGGCGTCGCGGTGTCGCCGCTGGCGCAGGACTCGAGCGACTCCCCGATCGGGAAAGGAAGGTCGATGACAGGACTGTTCGCCATCCTCGTGATAGGCCTGCTGATGCTGCTCCCCCTGGCCTGGCGCCTGCTCGCGCGCGACCCACAGCCTGCTGGTTCCACCGCGCCGACCGTCCGGCCGTTCCGTGCCAGGTGGCGCGACAACGCGGCGCGCCACCGCGTGCTGCTGATTGCGGTGTTGGCCGCGGTCCTCGTGCTCATGCTCGTCGCAGGTTCGAACGTCTTCGGTGCGACCTCCTGGACCGGCACCGGGACGGCTTCGCCCCTCTACCGGGGTGCCCAGCCGGTGCGGTCGGGTGCGCAGGTCGTCGTGGTGGCGGCGGGCGACATCGCCTGCCCGGCCGACAAGAGCCTGCTGACCGAGGAGAAGTCCTCCCCGCACTCCTGCCGCATGCAGGAGACCGCGGGCCTGATCGGCAAGGTGGGCCCCGATGCCGTGCTGGCGCTGGGCGACAACCAGTACCCGAGCGGGTCGCTGAAGGAGTACGTCGCGTCGTACGAACCGAGCTGGGGGAGGTTCAAGGGCATCACCTTTCCCGTGCCGGGCAACCATGACTACGGTTCCCCGGAAGCCAAGGGCTACTTCGCCTACTTCGGCCCGCGGGCGGGCGACCCCGACAAGGGCTACTACAGCTATGACCTGGCTGCCTGGCACGTCGTCGCGCTCAACTCCGAGTGCGCCCACGTCGGCGGATGCCAGCAGGGATCGCCGCAGGAGCAGTGGCTGCGCGCCGACCTGGCGGCCCACCCGACGCGCTGCACGTTGGCCTACTGGCACAAACCTCGCTACTCGTCGGGCAACCACGGCGCCGACGTCGAGATGGGCGATCTCTGGAGAGACCTCATGGCCGCCAAGGTCGAGGTGGTCCTGAGCGGCCATGACCACGACTACGAGCGGCTCGCGCCGCTCGACAACGACGGTCAGCCGAGCGCCCAGGGCGTTCGCTCGTTCGTCGTGGGCACCGGGGGCGACACCCACTACACGCTCCAGCGACCGGTGCCCGGCAGCCAGTTCCGCCTGGCGAGCACCTACGGCCTGCTCAAGCTGACCCTTCACGCCACGTCGTACGACTGGTCCTTCCTGGCATCGCCGGGAGGTGCGGTGATGGACTCGGGTAGCGCGCAGTGCGGGTGACCGGTTCGCGGGGGGCGGGCCGGCCGTTGGAGCGGCCGCGGTCGGGGCTGGGACGCGGTCGACGGCGTCCGCTCGCTGCTCGCGGACCGAGGCGGGCGGGTACGTCAAGGGCACTC
>JBQCCW010000226.1:0-2082 GCA_051961835.1 Marmoricola sp.
CGATGATGACCCGCATCCCCCGGTCCCGGGCGGTGCGGACCACCTCGACGAAGTCGCCCGCGGTGCCCAGCCGCGGGTCGACGCCGTAGTAGTCGGTGATGTCGTAGCCGTCGTCGCGGTCCGTCGTCGGGTGGAACGGCATCAACCACAGACACGTCACGCCGAGCTCGGCGAGGTAGTCGATGCGCTCCGCCAGGCCGGTGAAGTCGCCCATCCCGTCGTCGTCCCAGTCCATGAACGTCTGCACGTCCAGGCAGTAGATGACGGCCGTCTTCCACCACAGGTCGCTGGTGTCACTGATCCGCATCCGGCTCCTCCCACAGGACCGGTACGTACCCACATCCGCCGTCCGCACGTGGGCGGCTCACGTCGGCCTCCCCCGAAGGAGGTCGAGCGCCCTCAGGGCTGCGCGTGGTAGCCGAGGCAGGACTTCCACAGGAACGGGAGGCCCACGCGCCCGCTCCGGCCGTCGTGCACCGCGGCGTAGCAGAGACCGGCGACGACGCCCTCCATGTCGGCCTCGAGCTCGGCCACCTGCCGGCGGAGCGTCGCGGCCTCTGCCTGGGCTGCGCACAGCTGGTCGGCGAGCCCCCACGCCGCTCCACGTCGCTGGTCGGTCCTGGACATCTCGGCGCTCCTCCAAGCTCGCTGTGCTCCCGAGACCGACGCTTCACGCGAACCGCCGGCGAATCCCCACGGCCGGTATCCCGGTCGGTCCCGCGCATGCGGGTCATTTCGCCATGCCGCTGGCCTTCGGTCGCCGCAGCGCCGGTCACTGCAGCGCCGGTGACCGCGGCGCCGTCAGAGGATGCCGCGCAGGACGTAGGTCCCCGGCCGGTTGGTGGTGAGCGCCGTCCAGCCGGCCCGGTCCGGCGCGAGCTCGGGCCGGTAGGCGTCCTCGACCTCGTCGGGCGCCTTCGCGGGGAGCGTCGGGGAGGCCCGCAGGTAGGGCGACCAGCGGATCCGCACGAGGGTGCGGCAGGCGCAGGGGACGTGGACGCGCATGGCGGCCTGCGTCGAGCCGGCGAGCCGCCCCGGCCCCGCCACGATCGGCGTCGGCTGCTCGACCTCGTACAGACGCCACCCGGCGTGCCGCCAGACCGGCCGCAGGTATCGCAGCCGGCCCGTGGCGATTAGGCGCGACTCGGGCGTCTGCAGGCGGCTGGTGTCGACGGCGACGAACCCGACCGCGTTGTCGTCGAGCCACGCGCGGTACTCGGCGCTGTCCAGGTCGCTGCTCGCGAGGGTCGCGTCCAGCGCGAGGAACGACTGCGTCTCCCAGCCGCGGGCGAGCGTCGCGTGGCCGATGAGGGCGGTGTACGCCGCGCGGCCGGCGGCGACCAGCTCGAGCCGGTGGTCCGCGAGGCCTGGCTGCCGGTCGAGCTCGGCGGCGAGCGGCGCGTAGTAGGAGGCGTGCGACGCGGGCTCCGCCGCGCTGCGGACGGCCGACACGGAGGACAGCCCGCCGAGGACGAGGATCGGCGCCACGAGGGCGACGACGACCGGCAGGCGTCGTCGGCTCAGCGCGACCGCCACGGCCGGCAGGGGGAACAGCGCGAGCCGCGCGAAGTTGGCGCCCAGGCCGTTCGGGATCGCGAACACGGCGAGGCCGGCCGCCGCGGACACGGCCAGCGTGGCCCTCAGGTGGGGCGTCGGCGCCAGGGCCAGCATGAGCGCGAGCGCGAGGCCGGTCTCGGCCAGCAGGTACGCCGGGAAGGGCTCCGGACCCGGGGTGCCGAAGACGACCGCCACGACGAGGAGCGGGAGGCACGCGGCGGCGCCGGCCACGAGCGCTGCGGCTCGGTACGGCCGCGTCGAGCGTGCGATCACGACGCCGGAGAGCCCCAGCGCGAGGAACGCGCCGGAGACCGGGGACGCGAGCACGCTGAGCGCCGCGAGCAGCGCGGCGGGAGCCTTGCTGCGTCGTCGTACGAAGAGGACGGCGCCCGCGGCGAGCGCCGTGCCGAGCAGGAACGGGACGCGCCCGCACCACAGGTTGGCGAGGACGGCCACCGCGGCCACCCACGCGGCGGCGGTCGGTCGGCGCGTGTCGTGCACGAGCGACGCGACCAGGCCCGAGAC
>JBQCCW010000227.1:0-4149 GCA_051961835.1 Marmoricola sp.
ACCACGGCGGCGGGGGGGGGGCCGCCCCCCCGCCGCCCACCGCCCCTTCCGCCTGCCGTTCGACCAAACGAGACGCCGTAACCCGCTCGCCTCGCGGCTCGTTGACCGATGCGTGCCGGAGAGCCCGGCCCCACCCAGCACGGAAGCCAGGTGCAGCGATGGCCACGACGTCCTCCGCCCCCCTGTTCGCCGCCCTCACCCACGCCGTGGTGGCGCGGCAGGCGGTGATCCCGGCGACGACGCGCCCCCTGGTCCTCCAGCTGTGTCACGAGGCCATCACCACCGCGTGGCAGCTCGCGGTGGAGACGCTCGACGGCCAGGCCGGCTCCCGCGCCGCCGCCGGTGCCGAGCTGCTCCTCGACCTCACCTGCCCCGAGCTCGGCGCGGACGTACGCCGGGACCTGGGCGCCGCCTGTGCCCGGATCGCGACCGAGCAGCGGTGGGTCCTGCCGTCCTGACCCGGTCCCGATCGCGCTGCCTCCGCGGGCGGGTTCCCGCCTAGTCCGACGCCGCGACGCCGGTCGGCGCAGCCCCGGCGCTGCCGGCCGGCAGCGTGGGGAGGACCGGCGGCACCGCAGGCGGCGTCGGCACCGGGAGGGGCAGCGCCGGCGGGGGCGGTGGAGCCCCCTTCAGCGTCGGCAGCAGGGCTAGCCAGGTGGCCGTGGACATCACGCCCGAAGCGCGCAGGCCGTGCCTGTGCTGGAATGCGAGCACGGCCGCTCGGGTGCGCCCGTCGTAGGTCGCACCCCGGACGCTCCACACCTGGTTCAGCGCCGCGACGGCAGGCCCCGACATGCCGCGTCGCAGCTCCATCCCCGACCACGTCACGAGTGCTTGGACGAACGCCGGTGCCCGGCGTGCTGCCCGCAGCCGAGGCAGCGCCGGACAGGGGCTCGGATTCGGTCGTCGCCACCGCGGTGCCCAGTTCAGGCCCGCCACCCGGCACGGCCCGTAGTCCTCCCCGACGGCGACGCGGCCGGTGAAGAACGAGGTCCGCCCGGTGGCACCCTCCCAGCTGAACGACACGTGCACGTGATCGCGGTGGCAGGTGGTGTCCCAGGCGTGCTCCGGATGGTCCGCACAGCTGCTGTAGGGACGCCAGCCCTCCTGAGCGGAGTAGGACCCCCAGATCCGGTTGTGCCAGATGAGGTACATGATGCCCAGCCGTCGCGCCATCGCCCACCGGTTGCCCGCGTCGTCGCGGGCGAACAGCCACTGGATCAGCGCGCGGGCTCGGGCGCGGCCGGCCGGCCCCGCGCCCACCATCCAGTCCACCGCGCGGCCGTCGTAGTGCTCACTGGTCGGGAGGGGGTCGGCCCCGCACGCCCGGGTGATCCCGGTGCTCGTGCCCGGCCAGGTGCGCCGCAGCAGTGCCGCGAACGCGTCCACTCCCGGGCGCACTACCGGGTCGCAGGAGCCCGCGGAGACGTAGCCGGCGAGCGGTTCGAGGCCCGCCGGCAGGTGGCGCGGCGTCGCCGGCACGGTGCCGGCCGGCGCGGCGGCGAAGCCGGGTCCGCCGGCCGCCGTCAGCGTGCCGAGAGCCACCAGGGCGACGAGGAGCGCACGCAAGGGCGCGGCGCAGAGGGCAGGACGGCGGCCAGGAGAGCGGCCAGGGTTCTCGGGCATCGAGGGGTCTTCCGGGAGCCGTGAGCGGACCGCGCCGGTGCTGGACGCGACGACTTCCTATCGGCGTCGGGGGACCCGACCTGAACCGACATAAACGACTTTCTTCCCGCCATCGTCGCCCGATCCGCGGGCCGGGCAGGCGGTCGTGGCAGCGGCACGGTCCCCGGGGCACCATGGTCCGATGCGACGCCCGCCTCCCTCGCCGTTCCGCCGGCCTGGCGGCGTGCTCGCCTGCGCGGTGCTCGCTCTCGCGGTGCTCGGGTGTGGCCGCACGGCGTCGTCGCCCCCTGCACGCCCGGCGTCGGCGAGCACGCGGCCGTCCTCCCCGGCTGCGGTCAGCCGACAGCGTCCTGGCTCGGCCGAGCCCTCGGCGGCCGCCGGAGCGCCGTGGCCGACCTACCACGGAGACACCCGGCGGCACGGCCGGGCACCCGGCACGGTCGGACGGCTGCACCGGGCGTGGACCGCACGCCTCTCCGCAGCGGTCTACGGCGAGCCGATCGTCGCCGCCGGCAGCGTGCTGGCGGCCACCGAGCGCAACGACGTCTACAGCCTGTCCCCCGTGTCCGGAGCGGTGCGCTGGCGGCGGCATCTCGGCACACCGGTGCGCGGTGCCGACCTGCCCTGCGGCGCCCTCGATCCGCTCGGCGTCACCGGGACCCCGGCCTACGACGCGGCCACCGGCTCGGTCTTCGTCGTGGCCGAGACCACGGGCGCGCACCACACCCTCTGGGCCCTGGACGCCCGCACGGGCGCCCCGCGATGGCACCGCTCGCTCGACACCCAAGCGCGCCGCGACCGGCGCGCGGAACAGCAGCGCTCGGCCCTCCTCGTCGTGCACGACCGGGTGATCGCGACCTTCGGAGGCCTGGCCGGCGACTGCGGCGACTACGTCGGCTACGCCACCTCGGTCGCCACCGACGGGACGGGGCCGACGTCCTCCTTCGCGATCCCGACACCCCGGGAGGCAGGCATGTGGGCGCCGCCCGGACCGGTGCAGGGGTCGACCGGCGACGTGTACGTCTCCGCCGGCAACGGTGCCGCGATCACGGGCCGCTGGGACGGCAGCGACTCCGTCACGGAGCTGACTCCGGTGCGGCTGCGCCGCGTGGCGGCGTTCGCGCCCGCGACGTGGGCCGGGGACAACGCCGCCGACCTCGACCTCGGCTCCTCCTCGCCCGTCCCCGTCGGCGACCGGCTGGTCATCGCGGGCAAGCGCGGGGTGGTCTACCTGCTGCGCCCCAGCCTGGGCGGCGTCGGGTCCGCGATCCGCTCGCTGGGGGGGTGTACCGCCTTCGGAGGAGCGGCGGTGGTCGACGCTCACACGGTGCTCCTGCCCTGCCTGGGCGAGCGCCGGATCCGGGAGCTGCACGTCGGGCGGAACCGGCTGACCTGGGGCTGGAGCGCGCACGGTCTCTACGCCTCGCCGGTCACCGCCGGCCGGCGAGCCTACGTCGCGGACCGCGACAGCGGAGATCTGGTCGTGCTGCACCTGAGCGACGGACACGTGGTGCAGCGGCTCCACGCCGGTGCGCTCACCCACTTCCCGTCGGCCGCGGTGGCCGACGGTCGGGTCTTCGTGCCGACCCTGACCGGGGTGACGGCGTTCGGCTCCTCGTGATCTGCGTCGCCTCGGTGGTTCCCGGCGCGCCGGTTCAGGGAACCGTCAGGAAGCGGCACTAGCGTCCGAGGTATGTCGCACCCGGTTGGGGCACCCCTGCCCCGCCGCGTTGCCGGGGGTCTGGGCCGCGCCCTGCGCCCGCTGCTGATCGCGGTCGTCGTCGTCATCGCCGCCTGGCTCATCCTCCGCACCCTCGACACCGTCGTCACCACGCGGCTCTGGTTCGACTCGGTGGGACAGGGCTCGGTGTACGGCACGGAGCTGCGGGCCCAGGTCGAGCTCTTCGTCGTCTTCGCCGTGCTGGCCGGGCTCGCCGGCGGGTTCACGCTGCGCGCCGTACGTCGGATCCGGCCGCGACTAGCCCTCGACCGCGAGATCCACTCCGCCCGCTGGTCGTTCCGGGAGCACGAGCACCGGCTCTGGCCGCTGCTGCTGCTCGGCGCCGTCGTCCTGCCCGCCCTCGTCGTCGGCCGGCACGCGGCCGGCCAGTGGCAGACGTACCTGCTGTGGCGCCACGCCGCTCCCTGGCACGTGAGCGACACCCAGTTCCACAAGGACGCCTCGTTCTTCGTCGAGGTGTATCCCTTCCACGCCCTCGTCGTGGCGCTGCTGAGCCAGATCGTCATGTGCGCCCTTCTCATCGCGCTCACCGCCGGGTTCAGCTTCGGGGTGTGGCGACTGCGCGGGCCGGGTCCGCGCGTGACCCGCGCGATGACACGGCTGCTGTCACTCCTGCTCGCCGCCTACGTGGTCGTCAAGGCGATGGGCTGGTGGGTGAGCCGCTACGGGGTCGACACCTCCCAGCGGGGTCCGGTCACCGGGCCCTCCTACACCGACGTCCACGCGGTGCTCCCCGGCCGCACGGTCCTCGTGGTGGTGGCGCTCATCTGTGCCGTCCTGCT
>JBQCCW010000228.1:0-2098 GCA_051961835.1 Marmoricola sp.
TGGCGACCGTGCCGAGGAGCAGCACGGTGTCCAGGTACACGTGCGGGTTGAGCCAGGTCAGCGCGACGGTCAGCCCCACGAGCCCGCGCACCGTCCGGCGGCCGCCGCCCTCGGCGTGCAGGCTCTCGGCGGACCGCGCGCGGCGCAGCGCGCCGACGGCGTACCAGACCAGGAACGCGACCCCGACCCAGCGCACGACCTCCAGCGCCCACGGCGCCTCCTCGACGATGGTCCCGATCCCGGCCACGCCGGCGAGGATCAGCACCACGTCGGACAGCGTGCAGATCGCCACCACGAGGCCGACGTGGTCGCGCGCGAGGCCCTGCCGGAGCACGTGGGCGTTCTGCGCGCCGATCGCGACGATCAGCGACAGCCCGGTCAGGAGACCGGCGGTGAGGGCGGCGAGCACGAGCGAACCCTAGGAGCCCCGCGCCCGGACGCAGCGACCCGCCCGGCGATCGGTCGCCGGGCGGGTCGGGTGCGGGAGCCGGGGGCGCAGGCCCTCAGCGGAGGGAGCGGATCAGAACGCCGACTCGTCGAGGTCCATCACGTCGAGGTCGACGGCCTCGGCGATCGCGCGCTCGGCGGAGAGCTTCGGCAGCACGTTCTGGGCGAAGAACCGCGCGGCCGCGACCTTGCCCTCGTAGAACGACTCGTCCTTGCCGGGGTCCCCGCCCAGCTTCTCCAGGGCCACCTCGGCCTGCCGCAGCAGGAGCCAGGCGCAGACCACGTCGCCGAGCGCCATCAGCAGGCGGCTGGTGTTGAGGCCGACCTTGTAGATGTTGCGCAGGTCGCCGTTCTCGGCGTTCGGGTCGGAGGCCATCAGCGTGTTGATCATGCCGCCGACGATCGCGTTGGCGTCCTCGAGCGCCGTGGCGAGCAGCGCACGGCTCTCCTTGAGCTCGGCGTTGCCCTCGGCCTCGAGGAACGCCTTGATCTCGCCGGCCACGTAGCCCAGCGCCTGACCCTGGTTCTTCACGATCTTGCGGAAGAAGAAGTCCTGGCCCTGGATGGCGGTGGTGCCCTCGTAGATCGAGTCGATCTTGGCGTCGCGGACGTACTGCTCCAGCGGGTAGTCCTGCAAGAAGCCGGAGCCGCCGAAGGTCTGCAGGCCCTCGGTGCCCAGCAGGGTCCAGGAGCGCTCGGAGCCGTAGCCCTTCACGATCGGCAGCAGCAGGTCGTTGACCGCCTCGGCCAGGGCCAGCCTGTCCGAGCCGGCCTCCTCGCCGGCCGCGCGCAGGGCCTGGACGTCGTCCTGCCAGGTCGCGGTGTAGAGCACCAGTGCCCGCATCGCCTCGGCGAAGGACTTCTGCACCAGCAGCGAGCGCCGTACGTCGGGGTGGTGGGTGATGGTGACCCGGGGAGCGTCCTTGGCCGAGTTGGTCAGGTCGGCGCCCTGGGCGCGGCTCTTGGCGTACTCCAGCGCGTTGAGGTAGCCGGTGGAAAGCGTGGCGATGGCCTTGGTGCCCACCATCATCCGGGCGTTCTCGATTACGTCGAACATCTGGCGGATGCCGTCGTGCACCTCGCCGAGGAGCCAGCCACGGGCCGGCTCGCCGCCGCCGACCTGCGGGTCGCCGAAGGTGACCTCGCAGGTGTTGGAGACCTTGATGCCCATCTTGTGCTCGACGTTGGTCACGTAGGCGCCGTTGCGTTCACCGGTGAGCTCGCCGGTCTCGACGTCGAAGTGGAACTTGGGCACCAGGAACAGCGAGAGACCCTTGGTGCCCGGGCCGCCCACGCCCTCGACGCCGCGCGGGCGGGCGAGGACGAGGTGCATGATGTTCTCCTGGAGGTCTGACTCGGCGCTGGTGATGAAGCGCTTCACGCCGGAGATGTTCCAGGTGCCGTCGCCGTTGTCGGTGGCGTAGGTCTTGCCCGCACCCACGTCGGAGCCGGCGTCGGGCTCGGTGAGCACCATGGTCGCGCCCCACAGGCGCTCGACCATGTGCTTGGCGATCTTGACGTCGCGCTCGACGCCGTTGGCGTTGTTGTAGACGACGGAGGCGAAGAACGGGCCGGCGCCGTACATCCAGATCGGTGCGTTGGCGCCGAGGATGAACTCGGCGGTCGACCAGATCAGGCTCGGCGGGGCGTC
>JBQCCW010000229.1:0-2752 GCA_051961835.1 Marmoricola sp.
TCGACCGGCGTGACCGGGCTGTCGCCCGAGATCATGGGACTCGGCCCCGTCGAGGCCACCAAGCAGGCCCTCGCGCGCGCCAACATGACGATCGGCGACATCGACCTGGTGGAGATCAACGAGGCGTTCGCCGCCCAGGTCGTGCCGTCGTACCAGGACCTCGGCATCGACCTCGACCGGCTCAACGTCAACGGCGGCGCGATCGCGGTCGGTCACCCGTTCGGCATGACCGGCGCGCGGCTGCAGAACACGATGCTCAACTCGCTGCAGTGGCACGACAAGTCCACCGGCCTGATCACGATGTGCGTGGGCGGCGGCCAGGGCATGGCGATGATCCTGGAGCGGATGAGCTGAGCTGCGGACCTGGACGGTGCAGTGCAGCTCAGGAGCGACCATAGACGCGAGCGGATGAGCTGACTTCTCCCCGCACAGCACGAGGCGCCCCCGACCAGGACGGTCGAGGGCGCCTTGCGCGTGTGCCGGGTCAGCCCTGCTGGAGGACCGCCTCGACGGCGAGGTGGATGCTCACCTTGTCGCCGATGAGGACCTTGGAGCCGTCCAGCGGGATGTTGAAGTCGACGCCCCAGTCCTTGCGGTTGATCACCGCGGTGGCCTCGAAGCCGACGCGCGTGCCGCCCCACGGGTCCTGGTCGACGCCGAGGAACTCGACGTCGAGCTCGACGGGCTTGGTGACGCCCTTGATGGTGAGCTCGCCGGTGGCGGTCTCACCGTCGAAGGAGGTGGTGGAGAACGTCATCGCGCCGTGGTTCTCGACGTCGAAGAAGTCCGCGGAGCGCAGGTGGCCGTCGCGCTGCTCGTCGCGGGTGTCGATCGAGGTGAGGTCGAGGGTGGCCTGCGCCCGGGTGTCGGCGAGGGCCTCACCGGTGGTCAGGGAGCCCTCGAACCGGGTGAACTGGCCGCGGACCTTGCTCATCAGGTGCCGGACGGTGAAGCCGACCTCGGAGTGGCTGGGGTCGATCGCCCAGGTGCCGGCGGGGACGGTCGTGCTCGTGCTGGGGGTGCTGACGTCGGTGCTCATGCGGGTCTCCATCATATTGAAGGTTCAACTGTTCTGAGAGTAGAACGAAGTCGTAGAAAGTTCAACCATGTGCGCGTCGGAGTATTCCCGCGATGCCTAGACTCCCTCCCATGAGCGCGGGGGACGAGATCTGGCTCGACGAGGAGCAGCAGCGCGCGTGGCGCGCCTACATCCTCGGTACGACGCTGCTGCTCGACCGGCTCGACCGCGACCTCCGCCAGCGGCACGGACTGTCCCTTCCGGAGTACGAGGTGCTCGTGCGGCTCTCGGAGTCCGAGGACGGCTCGATGCGGATGGCGCTGCTCGCCGATGCGATGTGCCACTCCCGCAGCCGGATCACCCACACCGTGGCACGCCTGGAGAAGTCCGGGCTCGTCGTGCGCGGCACCGCCGACGAGGACCGCCGCGGCGTTACCGCCACCCTCACCGGCCGTGGCATCGACGTCCTGCGCCAGGCGGCTCCGCTGCATATCGCCGGGGTCCGGGAGCACCTGGTCGCGCAGGCGTGCCCCGCGGACTTCGCCGCCGTCGGGCGCGTCTTCGACGCGGTGTGCGACGACCTCATGGTCGACCGCTCCCCCGTCACCGACATCCGGTCCTGAGAGCAGACCTCAGTCGCGGGTGAGCCGGCGATGGGTGACCCGGTGCGGCCGGGCTGCGTCCGCGCCGAGCCGCTCGATCTTGTTCGCCTCGTAGGCGGCGAAGTTGCCCTCGAACCAGAACCACCGGCCGGGCTCCTCCTCGGTGCCCTCCCACGCGAGGATGTGCGTCGCCGTGCGGTCCAGGAACCACCGGTCGTGCGACGTGATCACCGCACAGCCGGGGAACTCCAGCAGCGCATCCTCCAGCGACCCGAGCGTCTCCACGTCGAGGTCGTTGGTCGGCTCGTCGAGCAGCAGCAGGTTGCCGCCCATCTTCAGCGTCAGCGCGAGGTTGAGCCGGTTGCGCTCACCACCGGACAGCACGCCCGCCTTCTTCTGCTGGTCGGGCCCCTTGAAGCCGAACGACGCGACGTAGGCGCGCGAGGGCATCTCGAAGTTGGCGACCTTGATGTGGTCCAGGCCGTCGGACACGACCTCCCACACGTTCTTCTCCGGGTCGATCCCGCCGCGGCTCTGGTCGACGTAGGAGATCTTCACGGTCTTGCCGACTTCGAGGGTTCCCTTGTCCGGCTGCTCCTGCCCCACGATCATCCGGAACAGCGTCGTCTTGCCGACGCCGTTGGGGCCGATCACCCCGACGATGCCCGCGCGGGGCAGGGAGAACGACAGGTCGTCGATGAGCACGCGGTCGCCGAAGCCCTTGACGAGGTGATCCGCCTCGAGGACCACGTCGCCGAGCCGGGGACCGGCCGGGAGGTTGATCTCCGCGGTGTCGATCTTGCGCATCCGGTCGGCCTCGGCGGCCATCTCCTCGTACCGAGCCAGACGGGACTTGCTCTTGGCCTGGCGGGCCTTCGGGTTGGACCGCACCCACTCGAGCTCGCGCTCCAGCATCTTCGCCCGCTTGGCGTCCTTCTGGCCCTCGATCTTGAGACGTTCCTTCTTGGTCTCCAGGTAGGTCGAGTAGTTGCCCTCGTAGGGGTGGGTCTTGCCCCGGTCGAGCTCGAGGATCCAGTTGGCGACGTTGTCCAGGAAGTACCGGTCGTGCGTGACGGCCAGGACGGCGCCGGGATAGGCGGCGAGGTGCCCTTCCAGCCACTGCACCGACTCG
>JBQCCW010000230.1:0-2124 GCA_051961835.1 Marmoricola sp.
GACCACGAACGGGCGCATGGGCGTGTAGCGCACCACCGACAGCGACGCCGGGTCCACCACGATCCGCTGGAAGGCGTCGAGGTGCATGCCGAGCGCGTCGGCCAGGATCGCCTTGATCACGTCGCCGTGGGAGACGGCCACCCAGACCGCGTCGGGCCCGTGCTCGTCGGTGAGCCGGGCATCCCAGCGTCGTACCGCGTCGATGCCGCGCTGGGCCATCGCCGTCATCGACTCCCCTGCGGGGAAGGTGACCGCGGACGGGTGCGCCTGCACCGTCTTCCAGAGGTTCTCCTTGGCCAGCGTCTTGAGCTCCTGGCCCGTCCAGGCGCCGTAGTCGCACTCGACCAGGCGACGGTCGACCCGCGGGCGCACCTCCTGGCCGGCCAGCAGCAGCCGGGACGTCTCGCGGCACCGCTCCAGGGGGCTGGTCACCGCCCGCACCAGCGGGACGCCCTCCAGGCGCTCCGCCGCCGAGCGGACCTGGTCGCGACCGGTGTCGTCGAGGTGGACGCCGGCGCTGCGACCGGCCAGCACCCCCGAGGCGTTCGCACCGGTGCGCCCGTGCCGGGCCAGGATCACGACTGCCACACTGGCAGCCTACGCAGGGCCCCCTGCGCACTCCTCGACGGGAGGAACGCCGGTGATCGTCGACAACGCCCTGTACCGCCGCGGCCGGCGGGTGGAATGCGACGTCCGCCCCGACGACCTGGCGGCCGTGCGCGCGCTGGCTGTCGGCCAGGACGACTTCGTCTGGGTCGGGCTGCATGAGCCGACCGCGGCCGAGCTCGAGGCGGTGGCCGATCTCTACGACCTGCACCCGCTCGCCGTCGAGGACGCGCTGCGCGCCCATCAGCGGCCCAAGCTGGAGCGCTACGACGACTCGCTGTTCATGGCGCTGAAGACCCTCTGGTACGTCGACGCCGACGACGCGGTGGAGACGGGCGAGATCAACCTCTTCATCGGCGAGCGGTTCGTGGTGACCGTGCGGCACGGGACCGGCACGTCCCTGCACGAGGCACGTCGGGCCCTCGAGCACAAGCAGACCGTGCTCGCCCACGGCCCCTCGGCGGTGGTCTACGCCGTGTGCGACACGGTGGTCGACCGCTATGAGGAGGTCGCACAGTCGCTCGTGGAGGACGTGGACGAGGTCGAGGAGTCGGTGTTCTCGCCTGACCGCACCAAGGACGCGGAGCGGATCTACGTGCTCAAGCGCGAGCTGGCGGAGATGCGGCGCGCGGTGCTGCCGCTGCGGGAGCCGGTACGCCGCTTCGCCGCCGGGTCGGTCCGCGGCATCGACCAGGAGGCCGGGCCCTACTTCCGCGACGTCGGCGACCACCTGGACCGGGTCGCGGACACCATCGACGTGCTCGACTCGCTGCTCTCGACCGCCTTCGACGCCCACCTGGCGCAGATCTCGATCCAGCAGAACGACGACATGCGCAAGATCTCGGCCGCGGTCGGGATCGTCGCCGCCCCCACCCTGCTCGCCGGCATCTGGGGGATGAACTTCGCCCACATGCCCGAGCTCGGCTGGCTGTGGGGCTACCCGATGGCACTGGTCGCGATGCTGGCGAGCTCGCTGGCGATCTTCGTCGTCGCCCGCCGCGCGGGCTGGCTCTGAGGCGTCAGGTCGCCGACATGACCCCGGTGGTGAGCAGGACCAGAACGAGCACGCCCAGGGCCACGCGGTAGGGCACGAAGCGGCTGATGCTGTGGTGGGCGACGAACCGCAGCAGCCAGGCGATCGAGGCGTAGGCGACCACGAAGCTGACCAGCGTGCCGACGACCAGCGGGCCGGTGCCGATGCTTCCGCCGAGCGCGTCCTTGAGCTCGAACGCCCCGGCGGCGATCAGCGCGGGGATCGAGAGGAAGAAGCTCAGCCGCGTCGCGGTCACCCGGTCGAGGTCGCGGAACAGCCCCGCCGAGATGGTCGCGCCCGAGCGGGAGACGCCGGGCACCAGCGCCACGCACTGGACGAGGCCGACCACGATCGCATCGCGCATCGAGAGGTCCCGCTCCCCCCGCCGCTGCCGGCCCCACCGCTCGGCGAGCACCATCACGACCGACCAGAGGATCAGCGCGGCGGCCACCACCCACAGCGAGCGCAGCGACCCGGTGATGACG